>JAEYOL010000083.1 GCA_023411775.1 Bacteroidota bacterium
CCTCTGTGTACTCCGTGTCCTTATTTTGGTCACCAAGGTCACAAAGTGCACACGAAGGGCCGGCAACTTGCATTATTTTCTCCGTGCTGTCCGTGAAATCCTCTGTGTACTCCGTGTCCTTATTTTGGTCACCAAGGTCACGAAGGGCGCACGAAGGGCCGGCAACTTGCATTATTTTCTCCGTGCTCTCCGTGAAATCCTCTGTGTACTCCGTGTCCTGATTTTGGTCACCAAGGTCACAAAGTGCGCACGAAGGGCACGGCGGGTCAATGGTTTTGACAACAATCCAAAATTTTATTCCGGACAGCAATGATTCCCAAATACCAATTCCTAGCCCGCAAATACCACTTCCCCAATCACCCGTGGATAATGCAAATGTTCAAGCTGGTGAATGCGCTGTGCGAGAGTATCGGTTGTATCGCCGGGAAGTACAGGACAGGTAGCCTGGAAAATAATATCGCCATTATCATAGTGACCATCTACATAATGTATAGTAATGCCGCTTTGTTTTTCACCGGCGGCAAGTACCGCTTCATGTACATGATGTCCGTACATACCCTTGCCACCGTATTTTGGAAGAAGGGCCGGGTGAATATTGACGATCTTGTTAGGAAAAGCTTCGATCAGCGGCTGTGGCACCTTCCACAAAAATCCCGCGAGAATGAGGAAGTCAATACCATACTGTTGTAAAACGGGTAAATAGGTATCGCCCTGGAAAAATCTTTCTTTTTCGATGATAATTGAGGGAATATTCTCCCGTTCAGCGATGGTAAGGACACCAGCGCCCGGTTTGTTACATATAATTAAGGTAACATCTACCTGGCTGGAATCCCGGAAGTGGTCGATGATCTTTTGAGCATTGGAGCCGGCGCCGGAAGCGAAAATGGCCAGTCGGATCCGGCGTTGGAAAGTTCCCGTGTTATTTATTATTGCTTGTCTCATCCACTGCTGTGTTGGTCTCAATCCCTGTTCCCGGTCCCCGATTCCCGATTCCCATTCTTCTTCCCATTTTTTTCAGGTAGCCGGTGAAGAACCGGAACTGGCCAAAGGGAATGCTGATCAACAGGACGGCCATGGGCCAAATAAGAGTAACGATTAATATGTAAACAACTATCCATAAGGCCCTTTGCTCGATATTGAGCAGGTTCATCACTAATTTACCGAGATAGCCCGTGAGGCTGCCGCCGATGGCAAATGTGCAAAGGATCAATATTACCTGAAGGCCATTGACCTTCCATTTTTTTTGAAGCCGGTCAAACATGAATGGATGAATGCCGTCACGTTTAGCAGGTGGCAGGTGACGGCGGTGCAAATGTGAGGAAAAACATTCATTCAGTAATTGATTTCAATTTTTGTGAGTGTTAAAGTGGCTGACGTTAATATGACAAACAATTTTGACAGAATATAAAAAATCACTATAAATCCGCTGAAATGCAAGCTGGTAGCGGGTTAAAATTTTTTTAAGGGTGTTGACCTTTTGTTAAGTTCGTAGCTTATTTTTGCAACCGGTTAGAGCTATTTATCCACATTTTTTCAGATCAATTGCGGCTATGATTCCTTGTAAACCAACGATCCAAAAACTGACTTTTCTCATACTCTCCCTGTTTGTATTTTCTGTTGTTACTGTTTCGGCCCAGGATGGAAAAGCCATTTTTACGAGTAAGTGTGCCAGTTGTCACCACCCGGTAAAAGCCGGCACAGGGCCTGCGCTTGGTTTAATGGAAGAACGTCATAAATGGGCTGACCACAAAGAACTGCTGGCATGGATCCAGAATCCCGGGGCTTATATGGCCAAAGATCCATACACCCAGGGCCTACTTGCACAATATAAATCCATGATGACCGGCTTCCCTGATTTCACCCTCGAAGATGTAGATGCCGTCGTTAACTATGTAAATCAGGAATACGCACGTTTAACCCAGCCAAAAGCTCCTGGTGATACTGCAGCAACGGATGCAGGCGGTGGCAATCAGAACGCTATCATATTTGGTATTATCTCTTTGATTCTTGCCATCATCGCGCTGATATTAATGCAGGTGAACAGTAACCTGAAAAAAATGTCGGATGATGTGGAAGGAATTCAGCGTCCGGAGCCGGTTGCTTTCTATAAGAATAAGGTATATATCGCGATGGCCGCAATTCTATTATTTATAGTAGGCGGTTATTATGTTACCAAAGGCGCGATCGGCCTGCAACGCCAGACCAATTACCAGCCGGAACAACCCATCTATTATTCCCATAAAGTACACGCCGGCATCAACCAGATCAGTTGCCTTTATTGTCACGGCAATGCCTGGGATGGAAAGACAGCAGCGATACCTTCGGTAAATGTTTGTATGAACTGTCACAAAACGATTACTACCTATGAACAGGGCCCCCAGCTCTATGATAATAATGGTAAGGAAATAAATGGTACCGCGGAGATCGCCAAGTTGTTTAAATACGCCGGCTTTGATCCTCAAAATCCCAATGCATGGGATCCTTCGAAAGCAAAACCGATCGAATGGGTGAGGATCCACAATCTACCCGACCATGTTTATTTCAACCACTCACAGCACGTAAATGCGGGTAATGTACAATGTCAGACCTGCCATGGCGATATCCCTGAAATGCATGAAGTGAAACAGGCATCAGAGCTGAGCATGGGTTGGTGTGTGAACTGCCACCGTGAAACTAAGGTCAACTTCAATTACGATAGCACAAAAGGCAACCAGTTTTACAGCATATATGAGAAGTTCCATAATGATATCAAAGCTGGTAAAATGGACAGCGTAACCGTAAAAGATATCGGCGGCCTGGAGTGCCAGAAATGTCACTATTAAAGAAGCTATCAGCCGGGTGCTGAAGGTTAATCAAAGCATCAGTACCAGGATGGCCCGTTAGCAAGTAAGCAAATTATCGAATCAGCACATTAGCAATTATGAGTAAACAATACTGGCAAGGGTTCGGACAGCTCAATGACCCGGAAAATTTTCAAAAGAAAGAATCGGATGAATTTCGCGAGGAATTGCCTTTTGAAGACCTGGATGGTAAAGGGATACTTGACGCAAAAGCCCCACGCAGGGATTTCCTGAAATACCTTGGTTTTAGCACAGCAGCAGCCGCACTGGCAGCCAGCTGTAAAGTACCAGTTCGTAAGGCTATCCCATTTGCCAACAAACCGGAGAATATCCTTCCCGGCGAAGCAAAATATTACGCCACTACATATGTACAGGATGGCGATGCGATCCCGGTACTTGCCAAAGTAAGAGACGGTCGCCCGATCAAACTCGAAGGCAATACACTTGCATCATTTACTAAAGGTGGTACATCCGCCCGTGCTCAGGCTTCGGTGCTTGACCTGTACGATATGCATCGCATCACACACCCCAAAAGGAAAGTGGGCGATAAATATGAAGAAACGACTTACGAATTTGTTGATAAAACATTAAGCGAAGGCCTGGCTGCGGCTGGTGGATCTGTGGTTCTTCTGAGCAGCACGATCCATTCTCCCTCTACCCGCCAGGTGATCTCTGAATTTCTTGCAAAATATCCCGGCAGCCGTCATGTGCAGGTGGATGCGGATTCTTACAGCGGTATGCTGCTGGCAAATGAAGCGAGCGGTTTTGGCAGAAATATCCCTACTTACCGTTTCGATGCCGCAAAAGTGATTGTGAGCCTCGGCGCTGACTTTTTGGGTAGCTGGCTCAACCCGGTTGAAAACGCGGTTGGATATGGTAAAGGCCGCAAAATTGATGAGAGTAATCCTCAAATGAGTAAACATTACCAGTTCGAAGGCCACCTGAGCACCACAGGCGCCAGTGCCGACGAAAGGTTTACTCATCGTCCTTCTGAAACCGGTGCTGTTGCACTGGCACTGCTTGCTGCAATTGACGGCTCCGTTAGTGCGCCAGCTATTGCTGATGCAAAATTGAAAGCCGGTATTGCCAAAGTTGCGGATGATCTGAAAAAGAATAATGGCGCCGCAGTGGTCGTTTCAGGCAGCAACGATGTAAACGTGCAGGTCATTGTCAATGCGATCAATAACGCAATTGGCGCCTATGGCAGCACGATCGACTGGAGCGTTATCTCCAACTACCGCAAGGGTATCGACAAAGACCTGGTAGACCTGGTTGCCCAGATGGATGGCGGACAGGTTGGCGCTTTATTGATCGTTGGTGCAAATCCTGCTTACAGCTATTTCGATGCGGATAAATTCAAAAACGCGTTGAAAAAAGTAAAACTTTCTGTTTCCTTCAGCGACAGGATGGATGAGACTACGGAACTATGTAGTTATATCATTCCTTCGCACCACTACCTTGAAAGCTGGGGCGACGCAGAACCAAAATCAGGTGTGATCAGCTTTATTCAGCCCGCTATTTATCCTTTATTTAAAACACGTCCTTACCAAACCTCCCTATTGAAGTGGGCTGGTAATACGACGGACTACGATACTTATTTTAAAAACTACTGGTCGGGCAGGCTTGGTTCGACTGAAGCATTTGATAAAGCCTTACAGGATGGTGTGCTGGAGACAGCTCCCACGCAGGCATCGGCTGGTGGTTATAATGGCGGTGGCGTATCAACTGCTGCTTCAGCCATTGCAGCTGCGAAGAAAGGCGGTGCGGACGAAGTGGTATTGTACCAAAAAGTATCTATCGGAAATGGCGTTGGCGCTGCCAATCCCTGGTTGCAGGAGTTGCCCGATCCGATCTCTAAGGCTACCTGGGACAACTACGCTTTGATCTCTATGGCGAAAGCCAATGAACTTGGTATCAAACTCGACAACGACTACGAATACTATCCTCAAAAGCCGGTGATCAAACTGGCTGTAGGTAATAAAGAAGTGGAACTGCCGATACTGGTAATCCCCGGTATGAATGCGAACACGATCGCAGTGGCAGTGGGTTATGGCCGGAACGAGGCGCTTGGAAAAACTGCAGCCGGTGTAGGAAAGAATGTATATCCTTTCGCTTCTTTTAATGGTACTACAGTCGACTATTATGCTCCGAGTGTAACCGTTACCGATCAGAAAAGAAAGCAAAAGATCGCCCAGACGCAAATACATAATTCCTACGAGGGACGTGTGGAAGTAGTGAGAGAAACCACGCTGGCTACTTTCAAAAAGAATCCCAACGAGATCCTCGATTTCCGTAACAACCTGGTTGAGAAATATGCTAGCGCCACTGGTGACTACCGCAAGGAAGCTACACTTTATGGCATGCACGATCAGCCCGGTATCAAATGGGGCATGACGGTTGATATGAACGCCTGCTATGGCTGTGGCGCCTGCGTAATTGCCTGCCATACGGAGAACAACGTTCCCGTAGTTGGAAAAAGCGAAGTATTACGCTATCATGATATGCACTGGTTGCGTATCGACCGCTACTTTGTTAGCGATGAGCATAATCCTGATGATCTGAAGGGTGTTGTATTCCAACCTATGATGTGCCAGCACTGCGATAACGCTCCCTGTGAGAATGTTTGCCCTGTTGCTGCTACCAATCACAGTTCTGAAGGTATCAACCAGATGGCTTATAACCGTTGTATCGGTACAAGGTACTGTGCCAACAACTGCCCATTCAAGGTACGTCGTTTCAACTGGGCCGATTATACCGGCGCAGATTCATTTGCCAATAACCAAAACCAGCAACTGGTCGGTAAACTCGATCCCGTTGTTCACCAGATGAATGATGAGCTGACCAGGATGGTATTGAACCCGGATGTAACCGTACGTTCACGTGGTGTGATGGAAAAATGTTCTTTCTGTATCCAGCGCACACAGGCAGCCAAACTAACTGCTAAAAAAGAAAATCGCGAGTTGAGAGATGGTGAAGCGCAAACTGCCTGCCAGCAGGCTTGTGCCGGCGACGCGATCGTATTTGGAAACGTTCACGATTCCCAAAGCCAGGTGAGCCGTATCCGTCGCGACAACCCGCAAAGGAGTTTCTATGTGCTGGAGCAACTGCACGTATTGCCCAATGTGACTTATCTCGCCAAAGTGAGAAATACGGACGAGATCATCGAGAAAGGCGGACACCATGGTGAAGAAAAGTTGGAAGGTTCTATTCCCGCCAAGACAGAAGCGGAACATCATTAATGAAGGAGAAAAACAGTTGATTAAATATTGATAAAGCGAGGGCCTCTGCCGCAAGTGGATGCTAAAGCTAAAAGTTAATTTAATATGTCATTACTCAGATACGAATCACAGGTTAGACCGGCACTGGTAGAAGGCGATAAGGATTATCACCAGGTGACAGAGGATATATGTCGCCCGGTGGAGGCCAAACCTTCCAAACTTTGGTGGATCGGTTTTATCATTTCCGTTGCCTTGCTGCTTTTCGGAGTGGTATCGGTTACCATGGAGGTGATCTACGGTACAGGCCAGTGGAACCTGAATAAAACCATAGGCTGGGGTTGGGATATCACCAACTTCGTATGGTGGGTAGGTATCGGTCACGCCGGTACGCTGATCTCTGCGATCCTGTTGCTGTTTCGCCAGGGTTGGAGAACAGGTGTGAACCGTGCTGCTGAGGCCATGACAATATTTGCGGTAATGTGTGCAGGACAGTTCCCGATCTGGCACATGGGTCGTGTTTGGGACGCCTTCTTTGTACTGCCTTATCCAAATACCCGCGGTCCTTTGTGGGTTAACTTCAACTCGCCCCTGCTCTGGGACGTATTTGCGATCTCAACTTATTTCACTGTATCATTATTATTCTGGTATTCGGGTTTGCTTCCCGACCTGGCTACGCTGCGCGACCGCGCCAAATTGAAATGGAGAAAGATGTTCTATGGCGTAGCAGCATTTGGATGGACAGGTTCTACCAAACACTGGCAAAGGCATGAAGCGCTTTCACTGGTACTGGCAGGTTTGAGTACGCCGCTGGTACTTTCAGTACACACTATTGTATCCTTTGACTTTGCCACTTCGGTAGTACCCGGCTGGCATACGACCATCTTCCCCCCCTATTTCGTGGCGGGTGCGGTATTCTCCGGTTTTGCGATGGTGCAAACGCTGTTGCTGGTGACCAGGAAAGTATTGGCGCTGGAAGAATATATTACGATAGAACATATAGAGGTGATGAACAAGGTTATCATTCTCACAGGATCGATCGTGGGTATAGCCTATCTCACCGAATTGTTCATGGCCTGGTACAGCCACGTGGATTATGAGTGGTTTGCCTTTAAAGAAAACCGTGTAAACCTGAGCAGCCCTTATGGCTGGAGTTACTGGCTGATGATGGGATGTAACGTGTTGTCTCCACAGATCTTCTGGTTTAAGAAGATGAGGAGAAACCTGATCGTAACCTTCTTCATGAGTATCCTGGTGAATATCGGTATGTGGTTCGAAAGGTTTGTGATCATCGTGACCTCTGTATACCGCGATTACCTGCCCAGTGCCTGGAGTACATATTATACACCTACTATCTGGGAGGTTGGTTTTTACCTGGGAACATTCGGGTTGTTCTTCACCTGTTATTTCCTATTCTCCAAGTTTTTCCCGGTTATCGCTATCGCTGAGATCAAGCATATCCTGAAAAAGAATGGCGACAGCTACAAAGAGAGAATGGATTCGGTTGAAGCCCAGCCGGTAGATGATTTTGCACACAAGCAACTGCACGATCATCATTAAAAATAAAAGGTCAGTGGCGATAAGCAGCCTGGCCGATGGAAGTAGATAAAAGAAATAAGAAACTGAGTAACGGGTCCTTTGACCGTCTCGAGCTAAAAGCTAAAATATGGGTGTTAAAAAATTTATTGTTGGCAACTTTTATGACGAGGAAGTATTGTTTCC
>JAEYOL010000085.1 GCA_023411775.1 Bacteroidota bacterium
GCGTAATCCAGACCTTTTTAAGTGAACGGGAAATTATTTCAACGCCCGGATGATCTCGATAAAATCCGCGGCTACCAGTGATGCCCCACCTACCAGTCCGCCATCCACATCCGGGCAGGAAAATAACTCTTTTGCATTGCCGGCTTTCACACTACCACCATAAAGAATAGAAATTTTTTCCGCTGTGTCTTTGCCAAACTGGCTGGCCAGTGTCGATCGCAGGTGAGCATGCATTTCCTGTGCCTGATCGGTGCTGGCGGTCTTACCCGTGCCAATTGCCCAGATGGGCTCGTAAGCAATCACAATATCTTTTACTTTCTCCGCTGGCAGGTGATACAAGGATTCTTTTAATTGCAAAGCCACGTATTCATTTTGCGTACCCGCTTCACGGATCTCCAGGGGCTCACCACAACAAAAAATGGGTGTAATAAAATTCTCAAGGCAACGATCGAGTTTTTCGGCAAGCACAGCGTTTGTTTCATTAAAATACTCACGCCGCTCGCTGTGACCGATTATGCAATAAGGAACACCGATGGAATGCAACATTTCGGTTGATACCTCCCCGGTGTAAGCGCCGGATTTTTTATCGGAGCAATTCTGGGCGGCAACAAAATAATTCCGGGCGTTGTCTACTTCGCTCCGGGTCATTAGTAAGTAAGGGAATGGTACTGCAAATACAGCTTTTTGATGGGCAGCCAGTACAATGTCGGCTTCCATGATCGAATCCAAAAGCTTTTCTCCCTGCTGAAAGGTCAGGTTCATCTTCCAGTTAGCTGCCGCGATCTGATTTCTCATAAGTATTGAATATGTAATTTGGGTTTAAAAATGTTTAAAGATATATTTTAAAATGCTTTTCTCGTTGTCAGTAATGGATTGTGATTTCAACTTTTTCCAACCTTCAATATCCTGCAGGGCTTTTTCAAATCCATACCTGCTTACGCCCTCGCTTCCCCATGAGAAACTTGGAATATACCTGGGTGTAAGTCCCGTGCCAAAAACATTACAGCTAACACCGATCACCGTACCGGTATTAATGGCAGTATTGATAGCCGTGCGGGTATAGTCGCCCATCAATACACCGCATTTCAGTCCTGCTTTCATCAACCCCTTGGTAGTCCAAACGCTTACCTCGCTGGCATTATTTTTCAGGTTCGAATTGGTGGTGCCGGCACCGAGATTGCACCACTCCCCGATCACCGAATCGCCAAGGTAACCATCGTGTGCTTTGTTGGAATATCCAAAAAGAACGGAATTTTTGATCTCACCGCCTCCGATACAATAAGGACCCAGTGTGGTAGCGCCATAGATTTTTGTGCCCATTTTTACACAAGCTGCTTCACCCATGGCAAAAGGCCCGCGGATCAGCGATCCTTCCATCACTTCCGCATTTTTCCCAATATAAATGGGACCACCAGAAGCATTGAGTATGCAATGTTGAAGTTTAGCGCCTTTTTCAATAAAAATATTCGAGCGACCTACAACCTGGTTTGATCTCGGGATAACTTGAGATTTCTTTTTTCCCCGAAGGAGTAGAAAATCCTGCCGGATGGCCCAGTCATTCAAATGAATGATATCCCATGGATAACGCAGGGTTTTAATTTCCTCATTAAAAGCGACTGGCTTCGTGACCCTGATCTTGTGTTTATCGCCTATTTCCTTACTGGTGAAACAGAATACAATCCCACTATCCTCGTTGGTCGAAATAAACTCACCACTTTTTAATTTTTTTACGGCCTTTACAAGCGAAGGTGTCGGCAACACATTGCCATGTATCATATAGCAGATACCTCCCTGTGCGGCTTTCGACACGGTCAGTGAACGATCCAGGTCCTTGTAATCATCCTCGTAACGGTCAAAGGATGGTAGCCCCATAGCTTTTTCCCATTTTTCACGGATGGTGAGTATACCCACGCGGATATCCTGTATTTGCCTGGTGAGGGTAAACGGGTAAAGGTTTTCCGGCTGGCAATATTCTTCCGTGAAAAGGATCTTGTTCATGAAAATGAAATTACTATCCGGAAAGATACTTTAAAAAAATAGCAGCAGTATGACATTGGTATAACGGAACTCCGTTCCGTTGAATCGAGATCCGGAAAGTTGCTGAACGGAACAGAGTTCCGTTGTCCGGGTTTCCCATCAATCAGAGAGAAATATTGGTTACACTCTTAGTAACTTTTGCCGGGAAAATGGTATAACGGAACTCCGTTCCGTTGAAACGGAATCCCGAAAGATGCTGAACGGAACAGTGTTCCGCTGTAAGCGTAGAAAACATAAAAAAACCTTCCATCGGGAAGGTTTAGTATAATTTAGAACCAGAGGCAGCTTAGGCTTTCTTGGCGTACTTCTTTTTGAATTTATCGATACGGCCCGCGGTATCAACCAGCATGTTTTTACCGGTAAAGAATGGATGAGACGTGTTAGAAATCTCCAGTTTTACCAGGGGATATTCATTGCCATCTTCCCATTTCACGGTTTCCTTAGACGCTGCTGTAGAACGGCTTAGAAATGAATAATTATTACTCATATCTTTGAAAACCACGAGGCGATAGTTTTCGGGATGGAGACCTTTTTTCATAACTCTTTGATTTTTAAGGCTACACGGATTTTGCCGTGCTTTTGCTTGATTTTTTTAAGTGTGCGAAGATAGGACTGATCGGTGGGTTTGCCAAATCTTATTCAAAAAACGAAAGCATCAGAATTTAAATCCTATACCTGCTTGCGCCTGTATATTCATTTTTCCTGATGCTTTCAGGAGTAGCTTTTTATCCTGTTACAGATTTCCGCTTCTCCAAACTGCATTCTTTCTGTTTCCAAAATATCCTGCAGCGTTTGTATTTTGAAGATACGTTTTCGATACAGCCGTTTCCAAATTTTTAATGATTTTGATACGCACCCGTTTCGCACCATGTTTTCCACAATAATAGCGGGTTATATACCAAAATGCCGTCGATATGCACATTTTTAGCTTCGCATATTCTCGACCTGCAGCGGAACACCCAGGTTCCACCCTTTTGACGCCTGTATCACATCCTGCAAATCGTCGATTTTTTTACCTGTAACCCTCACAATATCATCATTGATGGATGCCTGAACTTTGAGACCCGTGTCTTTGATCAGTTTCACGATCTTTTTTGCATCCTCCTGCTTCAGGCCGTTTCTGACCTGCACCTCCTTTTTCCAGGCCTTGCCACTCTGGCCTCCTTCCTTTGAAAGATCGAAAGCCTCAGGCGCTATGCCCTGCTTATGTGCCCTGCTAACCAGTACGTCCAGCAATTGTCGCATTTTCATATCATCATCGGTTTCAAGACCGATCCGAAACTCCTTTTTATCGAGGTTGATAACAACATGCGAACCTTTAAAATCAAAACGGTTGGTGATCTCTTTGGTTGTAACGTTAACGGCGTTGTCAAGCGCCTGGGCGTCTACTTTGCTTACAAAATCAAATGAAGGCATAATGAACTATTTATTGGATGAGGGAAATTGAAGTTCGCCCGCAAAAATAACAAAAGGTCCCTTCTAAAAAGAAAGGACCGTTACATGAGAAAATCAGCGTTCTAAAATCCTGATAAGGTTATGATTAATAGTTTAAGTTAGTTCCCTCCGCCAGTGTTGACCCGATTTTGCTCTTCGCTGGCGCTGCTTCTTCTCTTACGCTCAGGTGCGATATTTTGTTTACCGAAGCGGTAAGTGAATGAAACATTAACCTGGCGGCTATCGCGGCGAGCGGCAATGTTCACATCGATGTCGCTATACCTGGCGTAACCACTAAATTTCTGAGTATAAAAAATATCCCGCACACCAATCTTAAGTGTTCCTTTTTTCTGCAACATAGTCTTGGCGATACCTGAGTTTACGGCATACATTTCATTTGCTACAAGGATACCTTCGGCCACTTTGCTACGATACCATCCGCTGAGCTCGGCAGTCCAGCCTTTCTTACCGATGGTGAAACTGTTGGTCATGTTGCCACCAAAACTGGTAAACTGGATATCAACCGGATCATTCTTCACACCATTGTTGTAGATACCTGAGTAGTGATTGTTGAACACATTTGTGTACACATTCGCGTTCCACCATTTAGTGATCTTGAAATTCGCCATCACCGCGAGACCAAATTGCTTCATGTTATTGAAGTTCTCCTGGGTCTGGTAAGTCTCATTCTTCGCATTGTTCTGCTTCAACATCTGGGTAATGATATCATTGGTCTCAGTATAGTTCAGCGTTGTTGTCAGGAACCTGTTGAAAGTATGACTGATCTCAAAATTATTAGTGAACTGGGGCTGCAGGTAAGGATTGCCCTGTCCATAAGTCAATGAATCCAGGAAGAAAGTAAATGGATTCAGATCATCATAATCGGGCCTCATGATCCTGCGGCTATAGCTGAAATTAAGCTGATTTTTATCGTTGATATTATAGCTCACTCCGAGATTTGGGAACAGGTTGGTATACTCACGTTTGAAACTTGAATCATTACTCAGCTGGTGACCTTTGGCGATCGTGTTTTCCAGGCGCAAACCTGCAGAGAGCTCAAGTTTCTTTATGGATTTTGAAAAGATCGCATATGCAGCGTTGATGTTCTCATCGTAAAGGAAATGGTTATTCCTGTTTACATCCGCTACCTGGTTGCGCAGGTAATTCACTTTATTATCAGTTTTCACAAAACTCGATTTCAAACCTGCTTCCATTTTCAGACCACTCTTGAATGGATGAACGTAATCGATCTTGCCGCTGTAGATATTAATATCTGAAGGAATTGCTCCAAGAAGTGTTACATCCGGACCTTCTTCACCAAATTTGTTCAGGCTGCTGGTAATTAAGCGGGTATTGCTCCTGTTCTGATAAGTCGCATAATCAAGGTCAGCTGTGATTTCACGACCGGTAGAGTCGAAAGTATGTTTGAAATTGAAATTGGTTGTAAGGTTGTTTGACTTTCTTTCGTTCAGACCGTTCGAGATCAGCTTATAATCCAGGCTACCGTCAG
>JAEYOL010000093.1 GCA_023411775.1 Bacteroidota bacterium
GGTCTCGTGGGCTCGGTGATTTTTATAAGAGACAGGACGTGGACGTCAGAGGCTGACGGCTCCGGCTCCCGACTCCCGACTGATGACTCCTGATTGCCTCATCGCGTCAGACGTGGACGTCAGACGCTGGTGGCTCCGGCTCCCGACACCCGACTGATGACTCCTGATTGCCTCATCGCGTCAGACGTGGACGTCAGACGCTGGCGGCTCCGGCTCCCGACTCCCGACTATCGACTAACGACTAAATTCTTCCACATTTTTACCAATCCCGTGTGCATAAATGCCCGGCAGCCAAACCCTGTTTTACCCCTTATTGGCTTAAATTCGCCGCTACTAAAAACCTCAAAAGTGAGATTAAAGAGCTTAGAAATCAAGGGATTTAAGAGTTTTGCGGACAAGACCGTTGTGAACTTTGATGAAAACGTAACGGGGATCGTAGGGCCGAATGGTTGCGGTAAATCCAATATCGTAGACAGCATCAGGTGGGTTATTGGAGAGCAGAAGATCAGCCAGCTGCGGAGCGAGAACCTCGACAGCCTTGTATTCAACGGATCCAAAAGCCGGTCGGCAAGTGGCCTGGCGGAAGTGAGCCTGACATTCGAGAATACAAAAAACCTGTTGCCAACAGAATTCAACACTGTTACCGTTACCCGTAAATTCTATAAAAGCGGCGAAAGTGAATACCGGCTCAACGATGTACAATGCCGCCTGAAAGATATCCAGAACCTGTTCATGGATACGGGCGTGAGCACCGATAGTTATGCCATCATTGCACTCGACATGGTGGATGACCTTATCAAGGACAAAGACAATAGCCGCCGGAGAATGCTGGAGCAGGCTGCCGGTATTTCAATCTATAAAACACGTAAGAAAGAAGCAAAGCAAAAACTCGATGCCACCGAAATGGACCTGGCGCGTATCGAAGACCTTTTGTTCGAGATCAACAACCAGCTGAAGTCACTGGAAAGCCAGGCAAAAAAGGCAGAAAAATACCACGAGATCAAGAAAGACTATCGTGAAGTGAGTATCGAGCTGGCGAAAGCCGCGCTGGAGGGTTTTAATCTCACTTACAAAGAGCTGAATGAACAACAGGAAACAGAAACCGATAAAAAATTAAGACTCGAAGCAGAGATTGCCACTGAGGAAGCTGCAATTGAGCAGGAAAAGCTGGCATTTGTAGAAAAGGAAAGGGCGCTGCAAAGTATGCAGCACACCTTTAACGAACTGGTGCAGACGGTTCGCACGAAAGAAAACGAAAAAAATCTTGCCGCACAGCGCCTGGAATACCTGACCGAACGTGAAGGCAGCCTGAAAGAGTTTTTACAAAAAGCCGAAGGCCAGTTGAAAGGAATAGATGAAAGCATTGCCTTTACCGGCGCGCAGGTGGAGGAAGAGCAAAAAGTTTTGGAAAGCCTGAATGAAAAACTGGTTGAGTTAAGGGAAGAAGCGGAAACAAAGAGAAATGTTGTTGACGAGAAAAGACAGGCTGTAGATACACTTCGCCAGGAATACCAGCAGGTACAACGAAACCAGTTTGACGCAGAAAAGAAAGTAGCGGTAGCCGATACTTCTGTACAAAACCTGCAAAGAACGATCCACCAGATAGAAGAGGACAGGGCACAGCGCGAAGAACAAAGACAACAGCTCGACCAGGAAAGAATATTGCATGAAAAGGAACTCGAGATCAAGAAAACCGATCTTGAGCAGCTTCAGCAACACCACGACAATACCAAGGAACAGATTTTACAAACCCAGGCAGTGCTGGACGCCCTGCGCAATGATCTTGCTGAGGAAACCAGGAAGCTGGATGCAAAAAAGAACGAGCATGACCTGCTAAAGAGCATGATCGATTCGATGGAAGGATATCCTGACAGTGTGAAGTTCCTGCACAACAACCAAAACTGGAATCACCATTCGCCGATCCTGTCGGATGTGTTGTACGTGAAGGAGGAATACAGGACCGCACTGGAAAATGTATTGGAGCCTTACCTGAGTTATTATGTGGTAAATGATTTGAAGGAGGGATTGCAGGCAGTGCGACTGCTTGATGAAAACAAAAAAGGGAAGGCGAATTTCTTTTTGCTGGATAAGATCACAGCCAACAACGAAACGTCCAGTGATCACCGTCTCGATGGAGCTATTGCGGCCATGAGTGTGATAGAGGTGGATGATAAATACCGCAAGCTGGCAGAATACCTGCTGGGTAATGTGTTTATTGCCGACGATGAAAGTGCACTGGAAAACAGCAATGGCTTTGTGATCATTGAAAAGAATGGTAAGTATGTAAAAGGGAAATATTCACTCACAGGTGGCAGCGTCGGACTGATCGAAGGAAAGAAGATCGGCCGTGTAAAAAACCTGGAGAAACTGCAGGAAGAGATTGCCGCGCAGGACAGGGTAGTGGAAGCGCTTCGTGCCGACATACAGGCGCGCCACAATGAGGTGATCGCATTTAATGAAGATTTGCGGGAATCAGCTATTCGCGAAACAGAGAAAGAAATTCAGGTGCTGACCAACCAGGTATTTTCGCTGCACAATAAACTGGAAAACCTGCATTCCCTGCAGGCCAGCAGTCAAAACCGCTGGGAAGAACTGACCCAACAGATGGAAGAAACCCAGTTGTCGGTTTCAAGTGTACGCCAGCAACTGGCTGAATTCAACGAGGAGTTGCAGGCCATCGCGTCGCGACTGGCAGAGGCGGATGAGGCATTCAAATCCGTGGAAACGGCATTTGCTGAAGCAACGCGACAGTTCAATGAGTTTAACCTGAGCGTAACCCGCCAACAAAGCAAGATCACCGCGTTGAAGCAGGAGCTTGATTTCAAAAATAACCAGCTCAGCGATCTGAAACTGCAGATTGAAAATAATACAGCACAACTGGCGGACACCGGAACTAATATTAGCCAGTCACGCGATTCCCTCAGGGATATTGAAGAGTCTTTGCTGGAGCTGATGCGGAAACGGGAGCATGAAGAGATCGCCCTGAACGAAGCAGACCAGGCTTATTATAACCTGCGCAACCAGTTGAGTGAAAAAGAAAGTGAGCTGCGTCACAAAACAAAAGACAGGGAACAGATAGAACACCTGTTGGCTGCGATCAAGGATAAGCTTAATGAATTGAAACTGCAACTGGCGGGTACAAAGGAAAGGCTGAATGTGGAGTTTCGTATCCAGCTTGAAGATATTCTCGACCATGAACGCAGCACAGAAACATCGGTGGAAGAACTGCAGGAAAAAGCAGACCGGATGAAAAAGCGCCTGGAGAACCTGGGTGAAGTGAACCCAACGGCAATTGAAGCGTTCACCGAAATGAAAAAGCGTTACGAGTTTATCGTGGAGCAGAAGAACGACCTGGTGACGGCAAAAGAAAGTCTTTTGAAGACTATCGAAGAAGTAGAAGCTACCGCAAACCAGAAATTCCTGGAGACCTTTACAACCGTGAAGGAGAATTTCATCAAGGTATTTAAAACCCTGTTTACCGAAGACGACCAGTGCGACCTGGTATTGGAAAATCCCGAGAATCTCGCGGAAACAGGTATTGATGTGGTGGCAAGGCCTAAAGGCAAGCGCCCCACTTCACTGACGCAATTAAGTGGTGGAGAGCGTACACTTACCGCGACAGCCCTGTTGTTTGCGATCTACCTGATCAAACCGGCGCCGTTCTGTATTCTCGATGAGGTGGATGCCCCGCTGGATGATGCCAACGTGAGCAAGTTTACCAATATGATCCGCCAGTTCAGCGACAATTCGCAGTTCATCATTGTAACACACAATAAGATGACCATGAGTACTGTGGATGTAATATATGGTGTGACGATGCAGGAACCGGGTGTGAGTAAGCTGGTAAGTGTGGACTTCAGGAGTCTGAGTCAGAATTAGTGAATATTGTTGGAATATTTTTCAAAACCTATCGGAATTGCGCCGGTAGGTTTTTTTGTTTTATAATGTTGTTTGATACTATTTAAACAATCAGATTGTTGTAGTATTAAAAAGGGCTGTCTCAAAAGTATTAAGATAAATGGGCCGGGAAGGTGGCAAGACGGGAATTATTGATTTCCAGGAAATTTTTCTTCACGCTTTACCGACTTACCGGCAAAACATCACTTTTGAGACAGCCTCTTTTTATTGAGATTAATGCAAGTCGAAATTTTATAGCTGCCCCTTATCCCTTCAGGCTTTCCACCAGCGCCACATATTCCTGCATCGCCTCGTCTTTGGTTTTGCCTTTCAACGATATCCAGGCTTCATATTTAGCTTTATTCACAAAATCAAAAGGGTTGGAGGGAGGCTCTGTGTTTACATCACCTTCTGTGCCCTGTTTGTAAAGTGAATATAGTTTCAGCAGGGTTTCATTGTCAGGCTTTGCGGGCAATTGTTTACTTTCCGCGACTGCTTTTGCGAATTGTTCTTTTAAATCCATAAGGCAATTTATTTTGTTATTTCTTCAATTACATGTCCAACGCAGCCATTTGGCATTTGGATCCTCAACATGGCGGCAACCGTAGCCGCGATATCTGTCATATAGGTCTCACGGTTTGTTTTACCGGGCTTAATTTTCCAGCCATACCATAATAATGGAATATGTGAATCATAGGGATTCCAGGCGCCATGGGTGGTGCCGGTACTGAAACCATCAAACCAGCCGGGGTTAAATACAAATTGAATATCACCACTCCATTTTTGATTATAACCATTGGTGACCATATCCTTGATCTTTGCAGGCAGTGTAGTTTCGGCAAGTTCGTGCAGATCAAAGCTGGCCATGATAGCGGGGTGATTTTTCAGTTCGCTGATGGCCCAGCTCTTAAAATCTTCCAAATTGGTCTTACTTTCATTTAATGCCGGATAGTTTAGATACAACTGGTAGTTGATCACTTGTTCGATCGCGTTTTTAATTCCGAATTTTGCTTCTGCCATTTCATTGAGCCATTTCCTGATCGCTGCATCATCAAATGTGCCGGCAGGCAGATTATTTTCCTGCATAAAACCTGGTACATGTGCCACAGCATGATCGGCCGTCAGGAAGACCAGGTATTGACCCTTCCCAAGTTTTGTATCAAGGTATTTAAAGAACGCACCCAGGTCCCTGTCAAGACGCAGGTAGGTGTCTTCCACCTCGATGGAGTTGGGACCAAACGCATGTCCGATATAATCTGTAGAAGAAAAGCTGATGGCGAGAAAATCGGTGACACCACGTTGTCCGAGCTTTTCACCTTCGATCGCGGCTTTTGACATATCAAGAGTATAGGTATTACCACCTGGTGTCTGGCGAAAGGACTCAAATTTATTGACTGTCAGGTCCGCCGTGATATGAGGAAAGGTATTGTCTTCGCCACCGATCTTTGATTCATATTTTTTATCGTCAGCAGTGCTTTGCTTGTAAGTGCCGATTGGATAGAGTGTGTTCCAGTTTTGGCTTAAATATTTTTCGGGAAGCTTTTTATCATTGACCGCTTTTACCCAGGCAGGCAATTCATTCATATAATAGGTGCTGGTGATCCAGCCGCCGGTAGCATTGTCGAACCAGTATGCCTGGCCAGCATGACCTGCGGGTAAAATTCAGCCACGGTCTTTAAGAGAGACGCCGATGCTTTTACTTTGAAAATTCGTAGCGAGTCGCAGTTCATCGGTAATCGTCGTCGTCAACATGTTTCGTGGCGACATTTTACCGGCATCTGAACTACTACCCACAGACGCAACACTGGTGTCCTCAGAGCAATACCAGTTGCGTTTCAGATCCCGGCGATACCAATGGTTGCCAAGGATGCCGTTGATGGCAGGCACTGAACCGGTATACACCGAAGTATGTCCGGCGGCGGTATATGTGGGAGTATAGGGAATAAATGTGTTTTCACAACTAAAGCCCTGGTTGATCATTCTTTTAAATCCATCGGCAGAATAGCGATCGTAATACCTGTAGAGATAATCCCACCTCATCTGATCTACTACAATGCCTACAACTAATTTGGGTCTTGATACGGGTTGTGCGTTAGTGGAGCTGATAAAAAATAAAATGCAAGCTGTAAACGCAAGGAGTTTATGCATATTAGAACCGTTTTTACAAAAGTAAGGGGAATCGTGTATCGATCGAAGATGATGTATGGTGAATCGGTTTTTCTAATATATTCAAATCAATGTATACAATTTCTATTACACGTATGGGTGGAGTTTATTTTAATTTGTAAAACGCAAACGCAGCCATTAACGATAACCCGCCGATCATCCACCAAAGGATGTTGAACCCTAGAAATTGTGCCACCTGTGCGCCGCCCATGGGTCCCAGTGTTTGTGCTGCTGACCAGGCCATCGTGTATAATGCTGCGTATTGGCCACGATTGGTAGGATGAGTCCGGGTGATCCAGTAACTATTCATAAAGGGCATCGAAAGAATTTCGCCAAATGTAACCATGATGATCATCGCCAACGCGATCAGTGTCCCATAAACCGGGACATTGAGCACACAAAAAGACAACCCGACAAGCGTCACACCTGTTGCGATATAAACCATGCTCCTCCTCCTGCCTTCGAGCTTATAAACCAATATCATTTCTACCAGTGCGATGACAAGCCCGTTGATCGCCATTAGCAAACCAATAAATGGTTCCGATAAATGTAGGTGCCGTTTGAAATAAACAGGCAGATTGGTAAAGACCTGGAAAAAACAGGCCGCAAACAAGGCGGTCACTGCAATGAAGATCATAAACGTTTTATCGCGAAAGGCCGACCTGGCCGGATTGACCGGTGTCTCGCTATCGAGATGTAGTTTCCGGTCAACGGGTTTTAGAAATATGGCCATCACAATGGCGGCGGATATATTGGTAAAACCATCAACCCAAAACAGTAGTTCATAATTTATTTTGGCCAGCACGCCGCCTACAGCACTGCCAAGCGCCCAACCAAGATTGATGGCCAGCCGGTTTAAAGCATATGAACGGGTTCGGGTTTCTTCCTTACTATAAAATGCGATCGCTGTGGAATTGGCGGGACGGAATGCTTCGGCAACAAAACTCACCAGGAAAGTGAACAGGCAGATAAGGGAATAAGATTTCATCTGCCCCAACAGGATAAAAAGAATACCGCCGCCAATCAGTGTGATCATCTGAACAGGGTAGTAGCCGATCTTATCGGTTAGTTTGCCACCGATATATGCTCCGCAAAAAGCGCCCAGACCGAATAAGCCAAAGACAATACCGGCTTCGCCAACGCTGTAACCCATTTTGGGGCTGGTGAGGTATAGGGTCATGAAGGGCACTACCATGGTACCGCTGCGGTTGATCAGCATGATCAATGACAGCAACCAGGTAGAGCGGGACAGCCCTGAGTAGGCATTTCGATATGTAAGCGCTGTTGCCCGAAACATAAAAATTCTGGCAAAGGTATTGGCGAAAGAGCAGGCGGAATTACCTTTCATATATTTTAGGTAATGAAGTGTTTTTTTTGCCGGGAAGACGGTAAGGCGGGAGGATAATTTTTGGGAAAGAGACTACCGGATTTAAGACTTACGTATATAAACACAGACGCTCCGCCGTCATCCCGGGCGGTGCGCCATCGGAAACTTTGAATCAAAGAAAACCAGACCCGGGAACTTTCTCTAATAGTAGTAGGAGCTCCACAATATTTTTTCAATCAAATCGCATCAGTTGAAAGATTCCGGTTCAGGGCGCATGACAGTAGCAGATACCAAATCCGTTATCCGCTTGCATTTCCCCGAGTTTGATATTAGTTTTAAAGTTTATTTATCGTTTATGTTATCCTCCCGAACCCACCGTCTCTGGCTGCTGTTGATGCTTATTTTAATTGGCAGCGGAATAAATGCACAGGAAAAAGCCAGGAATGCTGTTTACGCAAGCCTGTCCTGCTACGGACCGATATACGCCATTGAATACGACCGCATCATAAGACTGGGCGAAAAACTGGACTACAGTCTCAGCGGCGGATTGTCGATCGAAAAAAGCGCAATTTCCTTTCCTGTCGGGCTTCATTTGATCACGGGCAGTGGGGATCATCACGCCGAGTTTGGTCTTACTGTTATTCCTTCGATCGACCGTTCACATGCATCGGAAAATATTGATAAAAGCAAGACAGATAAGATGCTCTACGTAAATCCTGGTGTCGGTTACAGGTACCAGCGTGCCGAAACCGGGTTGTTTGTAAAGCTCCTTGCAGGTCCTTCCATATTTCTTGACCCGCCAGCTCATGAATTTTTGGATATGGATACCCGCCTTCACGCTTATGCCACCATGTCTGTGGGAATTAGCTTTTAACGTTATGTCTCACCATTTGAAACTTTTGACATAATCCTCTTCTAATTGAACAAATGCCTGGTTGAGTGCCATGGTAACCGGTCCGGGTTTTCCATTGCCGATCAACTGATCGTCTACCCGGGTAATCGGTAAAATTCTTTTTGTTGTGCTGGTTGTGAAAACTTCCGCCGCGTTTTTTACTTCGTCGAGATGAACATCCCGCGTCTCTACCCGGTATTGTTGACCTGCCAGTTCAAGCAGTTTTTTACGGGTAATGCCGGGTAAAATATTTTCAGCAGGCGTGACGACAGTCTGTTCAGCTGTTACTATAAATACATTGGACCTTGGAAATTCTGTTATGATACCATTCTTATGATAAAGAACATCCGCGGCTTGTTTTTCTTTTACTTTTCGTTGCAGCCAAACACCCATCATATAATTAATGGATTTCACTTCGGGCAGTTCGCGTTGATAATCCCAGGTGATGATCCGGATACCTTCGGCAAACTTTTCTGCTGTTGTGAGTGTTACGTGCTGCTGGGTGATGATAAGATTCGGTGTGGAAGGGGTGTATCCATCGGCTGAATATCCTCCGGTCAGCAGGAGCTTGATGCCGGATTCCGCAATATTATTCTTTGCGATTAGTTCACGGATTATGCTTGTCAGTTCCTTTTGCGAACACGGCGGCTCCAGTTGCATCAGCGAAATAGAATTGTAAAACCGTTCCAGGTAGTCCGAAAGAAATAGCGGGATAAAGTCCTTTGTACGGAAGAAATCAAAAACTGCAAATCCCCGTTGTATTGAAAGATCAGTAACTTTCAGGCTAAGGTCATCTTCCTCAAAAAATGCCGTATTATAAAACGCGATCATCGGGCGCGATTGTATTTTTTCATTAATGGAATCACTTTGTCAATTGGCAGGGCTTCGACTGTACGGCCACTTTTCCCTTTCATGGTTTCAGCCATAAACAAAGAGTTCAGGATGGCTTCTTCGGTTGCTTCAATCGCAGCCATAAACAAAGGTGAGGTATCGTCGTTGCGCAAAACCTGGCCCTGTTGGAAAGGGCTATTGACATCATGCAATACACGAATAGACGTATCGGTTGAAAAAGCGATGATATAGTCGCCGCTTCCATTGCTGGCGATACCGCCTGTTTTTGCAAGTCCCATAAATGCTCGTTTTGCGAGCCGCTCCAGGTTGCGCGCATCGAGGGGCGCATTGGTTGCTACGACGATCATACAACTTCCGTCTACCGGATCATTGAGGCGATCTTTGAGATAATATTTCTGCAGTTCTTCACCAACCGGCACGCCAGCGATTTGCAGGACACCACCAAAATTTGTTTGTACTAATACTCCAACTGTATATCCACCAAGACTTTTGGGTATAACCCGGGAAGCCGTTCCGATACCACCCTTAAATCCAAAACACACGGTGCCGGTACCTGCACCTACATTTCCTTCTGCCACACTACCGGTTCGGGCATTTTGGATAGCCTGTAAAACATCTGTTCGCTTCACGTGCCGTCCGCGGATATCATTTAGGTATCCGTCGTTTGTCTCACCAACTACCGCGTTTACCGATTGAACTGTTTCATTTCCCTTTTGAGACAAAGTATAGTCAACCACCGCATCAATGCCAACTGCTACATTGAGCGTATTTGTGAGGACGATCGGCGATTCAATATTGCCCAATTCTTTTACCTGTGTTACTCCGGCAAGTTTTCCAAAACCGTTACCGGCGTAGATAGCAGCCGGAACTTTATGCTGAAACAGGTTTCCGCCATGTGGAAGTATTGTGGTTACACCGGTGCGGATCGAATCAAACTGGTGAAGGGTGGTATGACCCACCAGCACTCCAGGCACATCCGTAATAGCATTCGCCTGTCCGCGGGGCAGTACACCAATTTTTATATCAAAATCCTGGAGTCGTCCACGCGATTGAGCACCTGCTTCGGTAACAGGCGCGATAATAGATATTATACACAGGGGAATAATTAAGAACCGGGTCTTCATGTTCTTTTTGCTTAACCGGCGTTTCTGTTGATACAATTAAGATCTCCGAAGGCTACCTCCAGGCGTTTGATGAAATTCTCTTCGCCTTTGCGTAGCCAGACGCGGGGATCATAGTATTTTTTGTTAGGCGCATCGGGACCGGAAGGGTTTCCTAGTTGTCCCTGCAGGTAATCCTCGTTCTTTTTGTAATTATCGAGTATGCCTTCCCAGAAAGCCCATTGCAGGTCGGTGTCGAGGTTCATTT
This sequence comes from Bacteroidota bacterium, assembly GCA_023411775.1. GTDB lineage: Bacteria > Bacteroidota > Bacteroidia > Chitinophagales > Chitinophagaceae > Terrimonas_B. The sequence goes on from JAEYOL010000093.1 coordinate 10,503, forward strand.
TGATGGCGCCGTAGCCGATCGCTTCGCGGATCTGGTGTTGGGGTGAACCGCTACCACCGTGAAATACGAAGTACACAGGTTTTTTACCGGTCTTCAGATTTTTTTCGATGTATAGCTGGCTATTGTTCAGAATTTCGGGACGCAGTTCAACATTGCCTGGTTTGTACACGCCATGCACATTGCCAAAAGCAGCGGCTACAGTAAACATGGTACCTACTTTATTGAGCTCCGTATACGAGTAAGCAACATGCTCGGGTTGAGTATAAAGTTTATCGTTCTCTACATCGCTGTTGTCGACACCATCTTCTTCGCCACCCGTAACGCCCAGTTCAATTTCGATGCCCATGCCCAGGGGTTTCATGCGTTTGAAAAACTCTACCGAGGTTTCAATGTTTTCTTCTATGGGTTCTTCGCTCAGGTCGAGCATATGCGAACTGAAGAGAGGCTGGCCTTTTTCTTTAAAGAATTGTTCACCCGCATCGATCAGGCCGCTGACCCAGGGAAGCCATTTTTTTGCAGCATGGTCGGTATGTAATACCACCGGGACGCCATAATGTTTTGCCACATTGTGAATATGCAGGGCGCCAGAGATGGCACCGGAAATATTCGCCTGGAGTTTATCATTGGGCATTCCTTTGCCAGCAACAAACTGGGCGCCGCCGTTTGAAAACTGTATGATCACCGGTGAGTTGACCTTTGCCGCTGTCTCGAGTGTAGCATTGATAGAGTTGGTGCCAATAACGTTAACGGCCGGCATGGCAAACTCATTGTCTTTCGCATCATTGTAAAGGGCTTCCAGTTCTTCTCCAAACAGAACGCCCGAAGTGTACTTTTTCATTAATAAAAATTGAGTTTAAATAAGAGGCGGCAACCGTTAAAAAGTGCAGCTAATATAGTTTATTTATAATTAGGGGCAATTGGCGGGCTTCCAGGCGAAAGGCGGGACATGGAGTGCACGAATTAGGGCAAGGATTGCACGGAGATTTTGGGTAACCGTCATCGTGACCTTTGTGGTTTCCTCTATGTACTCCGTGATCACAAAAAATTTGCTCATGCGATAATTCTGTTATACTCCCAGGTTGCCTTTGCCGAGGTTTTTCTGCACCAGCATCAGGTTTTTTTGCAATGTTTGTTTGAGATGTCTTTTTACAACCTGACCCATCGAAACACAGCGGCTGAAAGCATGCGTATGCAAATGCTCATTGAGTTCGGATTTTAACTGGTCGATCTTTCCCTTTATCGAAATTTCGTCCTTTGCCATTATGTCGAGCAGTTCTTTGATGCGGTATCGCGAAGAAGCCAGTCGAAATGTGATCATGGTTCTTTCCTCTGCCTGGTATTGGGCAATTGATTCCTGGTTGAGATGCTTGAGACAAAGTTCAACGTAAGCATAGTTCTCCTTGAAGAATTGTGGTAGGTAGAGATTCTTTCGCCCTTCAAAGGATTGCTGGTCGAAATCAATGGCGCGGATCCGGTATTGGTAGTCTTCAATATCGGGTGTAATGTCGATCACAAAATTATAGCTCCGCATATCGCCCAGCAGGCGGACAAAGCAGCGTTCATTGAATTTCACAAATTCTTTGGCCAGCCTGATCTTATTGATATTCGGATCGGTTTTCATATGCTGGATAAATGTATCACCCGGTATGCCTGGGATATGTTCTTCAACCAGCGTATTGTCGCAGGTAAAAAACGTGATGCGGTTAGGGGAGAGAATATGCTCAAGTTCGAGGCCGTAAATACGTGAAGCGTCCGCAATTTTGATATAATAATGATCATAATTGTCATTATACTTATTGACGATTCGAATACGGAAAGGGTGGGAGTTGCCAAATGTGCAGAAATCAATACGCGCCACATCAAGATGACTGGTAAAACTGAAGTCGCCTTCGGTTTTCAATATCGCGTAGATCTTTACCAGGCCCTCACGGATAAAATCCCATTCCCGCTTGTCGTAAATCGTTTTTTCCCATAGTGTGTCATTCCCATTCTTGTCTTTGATGGGTGTCGAAAAGGTGTAATGCAGAAGGTCTTTGTACAATACGGGAAGCTTTACTTCACGGCCATGGTGTTTGAGGTAAGAACGCAAGGCCGGGCTCACCGGGAACATCGGTTTTTTCCGGGAAGGCTTGTTGTTATATGCATTTTCAGGACTAGAGGGCGCAGGTTCAAAACTCATTTGTGGAAGATACGAAAACAGTCTGGAGTCGGTAGTCGGGAGTAGGAGTTCAGCAGCGGCTGACGTCCTCGTCTGACGCGATGGAGAAAAGCAAGTCGGGAGGGAGTCTGGAGTTTATTAGTTCCTGGATTTACTGACCAATTAGATTTGAGAAAGAGTCATTCAATCTTCTCTTTCTCAAATCAGTATTGGTGTATGCCCGTCCTTGAGTGAATAACTTTATATAAATGCGTAATTGGTATGTAAAAGAGCAGGGATTTAATCACCGCGCCTCCTGCTATCTCTTAAGATATAGCAGGAGGGTTCCGGACTTAAAACTTTTTCATGGATTTGGACACGGTGACTTGCGAGCGGTCTTTCAGGATTGGGATTCGGATGGTTTTCGAAGGATCTGGGTTTGATTTTCTTTCGGATTTTGGATCTTGTCTTCTACAGGATGTTGGATTTTATAAAGCTCTTTAGTTTTTCAAAAGGAAGAAGCTGACTGATACGGATTTCAAATCGTTGGTTTTTTTTAGGATTGGAATTTAAAAAAATTCAATACTTGGACGGTTGGTTTTATTGGATGATATTGGATTCGATCGAACTGATCAATCAACTTCTGAGACAAAAATAATTGTGAATCCTTTAGCAACACAGAGCAAAATTGCCCGATTTTTTATGGCAGTTTTTCCGGTTTTTATGGTAATTCAGCGAGGTTATTTATACGAATAAATCAGGCTGTCGGCATCGTAATTCTACGAAAAGCGCCTTATGCAAACGTTTTCAACACCGGAAATTTAATCTTGAAGTTTATTGTATTTGACGCTAAGGGTTATTTCCCCAGGGCCTGTAACACATCATACTTGGTGACGATATGATAATTGCCGGCATCATCCTTGGCCAGCACAGCGCCATTGCCTTTATGAATGAGCGAGCTTAATTTCTCCACGGGTGTATCGAAAGCAACCAGGGGTAATTGGGGCTCGATAACATCAGCAATTTTTGAATTCTTTATCTCAGGGTTGTCAAAGACTTTTTGAAATAAACCACCTTCGCTGATTGCGCCAACAGGGCCTTCGCCATTCATGACAGGAAGCTGTTCAATATCATATTTTTTCATCAGTTCTACCGCTTCAGCTACGGTTTGCGATGGCTCCACAGTAATCAGTCGCTGCGCGCCACGTGAACTGACCACATCTTTAAAAGTTTTTACTTCCAAAAAGCCACGTTCGATCATCCACTGATCGTTGTAGATCTTGGCTACATAGCGGCTTCCGTGGTCATGAAAAATGCAAACGACCAGGTCGTCTTTTTTCAGTTTATGTTTGAGTTGCATTAAACCCTGGATACAGCTACCGGCACTATAGCCACAGAAGATCCCTTCTTCCTTTGCCAGTTTACGGGCCATGATCGCTCCGTCTTTGTCGGTTACCTGTTCGAAATGATCGATAACGCCCATGTCGTAATTCTGGGGTACAAAGTCTTCACCGAAGCCTTCTGAAATATAAGGGTGCACTTCGTTCATGTCCACTTCACCGGTGCGAAAATATTTGGTGAGCAATGAACCGTAAACATCAATAGCCCAAACCTGGATAGCAGGATTTTTTTCTTTCAGGTACATGGCCGTACCTGTGATCGTACCCCCGGTGCCAGCGGTACATACAAGGTGTGTGATCTTGCCATCAGTTTGGTTCCAAATCTCAGGCCCCGTTGTTTCATAATGCGCCAGTCGATTGGCCAGGTTGTCATACTGGTTCATGTGATAGGAGTTGGGTATTTCAGAAGCCAGTCGTTTTGCCACACTGTAATAGCTGCGTGGATCTTCCGGTGCAACATTCGTTGGGCAAACGATCACTTCGGCGCCAACAGCCTTGAGTATGTCTGCTTTTTCCTTGGATTGCTTATCGGTGGTAACAAAAACACATTTATATCCCTTCACCACTGCGGCGAGGGCAAGACCCATACCGGTATTTCCGCTGGTGCCTTCGATGATAGTACCACCGGGTTTTAATTTTCCTTCCTGTTCGGCTACTTCTACCATCTTCAGGGCCATTCGGTCTTTGATAGAATTACCCGGGTTGAAATAATCCACTTTCGCTGCCACGGTGCAGGGGAATGATTTCGTGATCTTATTGAGGCGGATCAATGGTGTATTACCAATTGTCTCGAGAATATTGTTCTTAATGTCCATTACAAACATTTGTTTAGCGGTAAAGTTAAGCTTTAAAATAAAAAACCCTCCTGTAAACAGGAGGGTCATACCGGACCTGATGATAGTGATTCATCAAGCTTCTTCGCGGAATTGTTTGCGTTTGTTGGCCAGGTACCGATCCAGCAGGAACAGCCCCAGGATAACGTTGATCATCATAAAAGCATTCACCCAGTCATTATTGAACATTTTACTGTAGTCGACTCTTGTCAGGTCAACCGGCAACTTCGTATCGCCCTGTACTGACCAGTCTATTTGTCCGAAACCATATACAAGGAAACCGACGATAAGTGTGATAAAGAAGATGGCCAGGCCGCGGATGATGTTTTTATTGATATAAGTTTTTGTAGCCGGCGAAATATGGAGCTTGCTAATCTCTTCCATCACGTTCTTGGTAAACCGCATAGAGGGTTCTTCCAGTTCTGATGATTTCAGTAACTGCTGTACTTCGAGCAGCTCTCTATACTTTGCACGCCACTGTGCATTATTTTCTATCAATTGCTCGATCACCGATTTTTCCTCGGCAGAAGTCAGCCCGTCAATGTATTCCCACAGGCGAACTTCGTCGCTTGCTTCAAAGTCGGGTTTCATTTCTTCATGGTTCATAATCGCCTCCTTTTATAAATATTTCAATTTTATTTTTCGATACAGGCCCGTTACCAGCTTATAAATCTTTTACTTCCTGTGCAAAATGTAGTTCCATTTTTTCCTTCAGTCTCGCCCTTGCACGGTGCAACCTCACTTTTGCCGTATTGGGTTCAATTCCCAGGATCCGTGCAATTTCCTCAAGTGTCTGCTCGCCTTTATAGAACAAAGTTATAACCTCCGCGTCATCAGCACTGAGCATCCGGATAGCATTATTTACCATCGTGACCCTCGACTTTTGTTCTACCTGGTTGGCATGCATCCCCGAATCCTGGCTATCGGCCACCTCAAAGACTTTTTCGTTGTCAAGCGAATGCAGTTCCAGTTTTTTTTTGCGGAGAAAACTGATACAGGTAGTATTTACAATGGTATAAAGCCAGGTGCTGAACTTGGACGCACCCCTGAAATCAGCCAGCGCTTTATAGGCCTTTATAAATATGTCCTGCGATACTTCCTCCGCGTCTTCCCGGTTACGGGTGAAACGCAATGCCAGCGTGAATACATAGTTCTGGTAGCGGTTCACCAGGGTGGCATATGCTTGTTGCTCACCCATTAGCACCTTGCTAATCAGTTCATTATCATTCAGTCCGGTCGACATGCTTTATATAAGACTACAACCCCTGGTATTTGGTTACACTAAATTAAGTATTGCGGTTGTGAAATTTTGCATGTTATATATTATAGTATATTGAACGGCGGGAACAGGGTAATAGGCTAAAAAACCTTTTTTAGAATACCTGTAACCTGCGCTAAACTCCTGTAGTCTTATCCTTTGTAACACGTTTTTTGAAAAAATTCTGAAATGGCTGTAACCTGGGTTTTAAAGCTGTAGTCATAGAAGAACAAATCCGCTGAGGACACCACCAGGGCGGGAAAAACAAAAACAAAATCATTAAACCAATAAAAAATTAAATTTATGAGCGGTCCAGAAGTTTTAGTTCCAGTAACCATGTTCGCAGGCGGGTTTGCGATGATATTCGGTATCTACTACCTGAAAACCCGGCAAAATATGGCCATGATCGAAAAAGGCATGAATCCCAAGGAATTTGCAAATCGCCCGGCGCCCTATAAGAATTTGAAATGGGCACTTCTCCTGATCGGGGCGGGCGTGGGATTGTTCCTGGCTTATTTACTCGACAACTACGTATTATATAGTAGCATGACGCCAACACGGCATTATGATGACGACAAGAATGTACCCATCTATTTTGCGTTGATCGCGATCGGTGGCGGCCTGGGTCTTTTCGGATCTTACAGGATTGAAAAGAAATGGTGGGATGAGAATAAAACTGGTAATCACTAATATAGGTAAGTAGGAAGCCCGGGTTTGACCCGGGTTTTTATTTTTAGTGCGGTTGATATATATGTTAACCGATTTTGCTAAATAATACCGACTTCTTGTTAATAGATTTGATCCCGGTTGCTTTAACCGGGATTATCATTTGAATTCTTCCAGTGCTTTAATGACCATGGCGTCCTGTGCATTCAGCACCTGGAAATAACCACTGTTCCTCCAGCGGAACCTGCCCAGGTAAGCCACAAGTCTTCGTTGCAGGGACTCTTTCTGTTTCGCGGAAAGTATGCCGAGATTTACAGAATCCCTGAGAGACGCATAGCTGGAAAACTGTTCCCACATTTCGTCTTTTCTATCAAAATTCCGGGCATATTCGCCAGCGTTGGCATATTTATCAATATGCGGTTTATTGCGGAGATAATAGGAATAGACAAATTTGTTGAAACTGCTATTGACAAACAATCGGTTGATGCCGGGAGGATAAGTTGCCGTATCGATCGGGACAAAAATATCCGGCATAATACCGCCTCCACCGTAAACGAT
>JAEYOL010000134.1 GCA_023411775.1 Bacteroidota bacterium
ACGAAACGCGGTAATCGAATTGTGCTTTCTCTTCTCCAAATATTTCCGGGATGCCTGTGCCATGGTAGCAATGCTGGCACCCAGCATGATCACATCCTTTATGACCAGCCTCCCGGCTCCGCTTAGATATGGGAAACCGTGTTCGGAATCACCAAGTGCCGGCACCCAGGTTTCGGGTGTGGTTATTAAAAATGAAAGCGTGACCAGTGACATGATAAACGCGAGAAAACTACCTAATGCCGATACACCAGGCCAAATCGGATACATGGCGATCATCAGCCCGATCAGGACGATCAAAGCACCAAGACCATAGGAAAAAATATACGTGTTATTTTCTTTATGCCAGGCTATATTTTCAGGCTTGTACTCCCCTTCCTTATTCATGTGCTTCTTATACTCAGGCGCTTCGTATTTGTAGAAAAAGTTCATGGTCGGACTGTTTGCCACAAACGGTACAATACCTGCCGCCTCATACCTGAATGCTTTTAAACCGCCAATCCATAGCAATACGATCACGATCCCCCAGCGTGCTGCATGCAGACCTGTATTTTGCAGGCGCGCGGTATAACGAAAGAACCTGTTCAGCATAATAACAATATTGATTAAATGCAAAACTATTCCCGGCCCGGGGCAGTAGCCAATGTGAAAGGTCAATAAAATTCATTGACAAAAGTCAATGTGGGAGATGGAAGCTTTATAAAAATGTTACCGCTATTTACGCAGATCCAGTTTTTGCAACATTTCATCGGTAACCGGCTCGCTGTAAATGCCATAGGCATTAACCAGCACACCTTTTAAATTATGCTTGTCCGAAGAGATCGCGTACAGGATCGCAGCATCAGAGGGGTTACTCTCACCTTCGAAACGGAAATATTCATCAACTTTAAATTCATCTGCAAAAACCTGGAACTGGCCCTGGCGGCACTCAAGACAATTCTGCCGCAGGTTGAAATCTTCGGTATAACCTTTTTCGCGCAACGCGTTCATGGTTTCAGAAAGTGTAGTATATGATTTCATGGTATTCGCTTTTTTTTCAGGCTTATCCTGGCTTAGTTTATTGATCTTTTTCTTATCACCCACGATCCAAAGTATATCACCCCATTCAAGTTCGGTGGTGGAATCGGGGTTGAGTATCCTGTTATTATTCCTTTCAATCCCAACAACCAGGCCATTGGTGCGTTCGCGCAGCCCCGAGTTCCGTATACTTTTACCTTTTAACCTGGTATGCTCATCCACCAGTATCTTTTGCAGCGAGATGTCAACACTATTCTTTTCATCCGGCGACAAACTCTCGATCGCGTCAAATGTTGGCTTGAAAGCCTGTAATTGCTCATCCGTACCAATGATCCCTACTTTGTCAAAGGGCATCAATATATTGTTGCGGCCCGGAACATGAAGCACTTTCTCTCCGCGCCGGATATAAACTATGTTGATCCCAAACCTCTCGCGCCATCCCAGTTCCATCAGGGTCTTACCTGCGAAATCAGCGTGTGGGTCTACCTCCATCCCAACAATATGCGCGTCCCAGGGTTCGAGACCAGTCTGAATATCGGCGTTTTTTTTGAATAACTGCGCTTCAAAAGAGTTATCGTTGGCAGCGGCAGTTTCCCTTGCGTTCAGGTTGGCTACAAATCTTTTTTCAATACGCTGGTAAACTTTTTGAATCCGGCGCGAAAAAATGATCAGCACAAATATGGCGATCGCGACCGTGGCAAAGATGGCGGCCCTGGTGGATACAAGCTGATCGACCCAAAGACCCAGGAATAATAAGCCAAGCACGTTACGGGTGATCTCGACGATCAGCAGCGGACCACGGTTATATTTTTTATCCAGCCATAGTTCTTTATAGGCCTGGTTAGTGGGACGCTTCGCCATAAACGCCCACATAAATGGCGCGCCTGCCCCTAGTGATACTACCAGCAGAATGGTTGCCCTCAAACCTTCATTGGCGATATTCTCCTGGAGGAATGGGGCAAAAAAATTAGTGGTTAGCAAAAGAAGTGCGAGCAACACTATACCATTCGTAATAGCTATATAGACATAGGATTTCAACACTACCTTCCACTCGCTTTCAGCCTGTATACTTTGTGTACCGGATGTATAGCGGTTCAGCTTTACCACCCATTTCCCTGGTAATATCTTAGAAATAAAATTATAAAACGGCTCGGAGTACTTGATGAGATATGGCGTGGTGAACGTGGTAATGGCAGATGCTCCAACTGCGATTGGGAACAGGAAATCGGAGATCACACCAAGGGAAAGACCCAGGGTAGCCACGATAAACGCGAACTCACCGATCTGCGCCATACTCATACCGACCTGCACGGATTGCTTCAACGGCTGACCCGACAACAAAGCACCGATCGTGGTACTGAAAAGTTTTCCAAAAAGAGTGAGCAGGGTGACCAGTAATATAGGTAAAGCATATTCCACCATCGCGGCAGGATTGATCATCATCCCCACCGAAACAAAGAACACAGCACCGAAAAGATCTTTTACAGGTTTGATGAGATGCTCGACTTTTTCCGCGGAAGTGGTTTCGGCAATGATGGAACCCATCACGAAAGCGCCGAGTTCCGCAGAGAACCCAACCTGTGTTGCCAGCACTACCATACCAAGACAAAGACCCAGCGACAGGATCAGCAGGGTTTCTTCATCCATGAGCTTTTTAGCTCTTTTCAAAAAAGTTGGCAACAGGTAAATGCCGGCGATAAACCACAATGCCAGGAAAAAAAGCAGTTTCAGGATGGTCAACAACATACCTGTGCCTTCAAACTGCTGGGTCGCTGCAAGGGTTGACAGTAACACCATCAACAGGATCACCACGATGTCTTCAACGATCAACACACCGAATACGATACCCGCAAATTGCTTGGTCTTTACACCCAGTTCATCGAATGCACGAAGAATGATCGTCGTGGAAGAACTGGCCAGCATACCCCCCAGGAACAGACTGTCCATGGTAGTCCAGCCCATCAGTTTTCCCAGGAAATAACCACTAACCGTGATAAAAATGATCTCCACAAATGCCGTAACCGATGCGGAACCACCGACACGCATCAGTTTTTTAAAGCTAAATTCCAGGCCAAGGCTAAAAAGCAGGAAGATTACACCGATCTCGGCGAAAGTTTCAATGTTGGCAGTATCGGCTACGGTTGGTACCAGCTTAAAATATGGCCCCACAAGGAAGCCTGCGATAATATAACCGAGTACAAGCGGCTGTTTGATTCTTTTGAACAATAGTGTGATCAGCGCGCCCGCCATTAAAATCAAGGCTAAATCATGTATCAGATCCGGTAAGTGGCCCATGCAGTTGTCCTATTTTGAGAGAAAAATCCTGGAGCCGAAGTTACTTAAAACATGCGCAACCTTAGTGGCTGTTGTATTTCAATCTTTTAATCAAAAAACCGTTTCTTTGTGAATATGGCGCAGGATCAAAAGCGGGAAGCAATTATTGAAGCGGCGATCAAACGCTTTGCGCATTTTGGTGTCGCAAAAACCACCATGGCTGAAATCGCTGCGGATCTTTCTTTCTCAAAAGCCTCCCTGTATTATTATTTTCCCGACAAACTGAACCTGTACGCCGAGGTACTGGCCAGCATCGCCAAATCGGGTACCCAGTCATACGAGGAAGAGATGACACGGGAAAATGATCCTTTTAAAGCTATACAGAATTTCCTACAACTAAGGACTGATTTCATCATCCGGTACCATAATATATTAGAGTATGCCAGGAGTTTCAACCGTTCCAACCTCCCTGCAGAACTGCAACCAGTATTTGCCCACTTTAAAAAAATTGAATTACAACGAATTGTCTCGATAATAGAAAAAGGAATCCAGTCCGGTGTATTTAAGATAAAAGACTCAAAAAGAAAGGCCGGGCTTTTCTTTGATTTCATGGAAGCTTTCCGGATCGTCCACCTCTCCCAAACCGCCAGCCTGATGCCCGACAAAAAAGAATTCCAGGCCATTTTAAAGCGGGAACAGGAATTCGCCCTGGTTTTTTTCAATGGTTTAACAAATAAGAATTCCTGAAATTATTTTTTTTGTCTTACTTTTGACTTTCCAATCAAAAAAGTCAGATTGTCAAAAAGTCAAACCATAACGGAAACTCAAACCATGCAGTCCCAGATTGTAGAAGCCGCTTTAAGGCGCTTCGCCCATTTTGGGATCAGCAAGACCACGCTTACCGAGGTGGCCGAAGACATGGCCATCACCAAACAGGCCCTCTCCTATTATTACCAGGACAAACAATCGCTGGTAAATGCTACTGTAGAAAAACTGACTCGTGAATTCGGCGAGCAATTGAGAAGCGAAATGGAAGCTTCTGATACCGTGAAAGAAGCTTTACCAAAACTGACCCAGGTAAAAAGCGTCTTTTTCGAAAAATATTATATGCTGCTCACCCAGGCTGAACACCTGGAGATCGTGAAGCATAGTTCTTTTCACAACTGGAAAGAATACCTGATAGGCAAGGAAGCAGGCCTGGTGAAGCAATTGTTCGAAAAAGGTGTTCGCTCAGGCGAATTAAGGCCGATCGACACCCAAAAAACCGCGGAGCTCCTGCTTGATACACTTCGTGCACTTTCCTTTTGTGTAAGAGAAAAAGGAGCATTGCCTGTTGAAAAGGATTTCCGCGAAGCGCTTTTCAGGCAACAGGAACTGATCAAGATCTTCTACCAGGGAATTACGGCAGAA
>JAEYOL010000161.1 GCA_023411775.1 Bacteroidota bacterium
ACCTTGCGATCATGGCCAGCGCGATGCCGGTATTACCGCTGGTGGCTTCGATCAGTTTACTACCTGGTCGGATTTCTCCCCGTTCCAGCGCAGACCTGATCATATTCAGCGCCGGCCGGTCCTTCACGCTGCCCCCGGGATTATCGCCTTCGAGTTTTGCGAATATCTGGACGCCTGGATTTGGATTCAGTTTTCTGAGTTCGACCATCGGAGTGTTGCCAACCAGGTCAAGTATACTCGCCATACTAAATTTTTGTTTTTTGATCCACGACTTCAATCTCAGACTTATGGTAAACCGTTGTATATGGAGGAACGCTTTTGGTTAACCAGACATTACCGCCGATGATGCTATGATGACCAATAACGGTGTCACCTCCTAATATGGTAGCGCCGGAATAGATGACCACATGATCCTCCACGGTAGGATGCCGTTTTACATGCGAGAGACTTTTGTCAACGCTTAGTGCTCCTAGGGTAACGCCCTGGTAAATTTTGACATGATTTCCTATTAATGTTGTCTCACCGATAACAAGCCCGGTTCCATGGTCGATACAAAAGTACTCGCCGATCTCGGCGGAGGGGTGTATGTCGATACCTGTTTTGGAATGGGCGTACTCGGTCAGAATGCGTGGCAACAGGGGAATTTCGAGATCAGCCAGCGCATGCGCTATACGATAAAAGGATATGGCATAAAAACCAGGATATGCCCTGATGATCTCAAATTTGCTTTGTGATGCCGGATCGCCTTCAAAAATGGCATCGATATCCGTATTCAAAATCCGGTACATTTCAGGTACTGCCTGGAAAAATTTTCCAGCTTTTTCAGCATTATCACATTGGAGGCAGGCTTTGGTGGCGTTAAATATTCTTACCAGCTCTTTCTCCAGGAACATAAATTCCCGTTCTACTTCTTCGGCTGAAGCGGGACCATTCTCTGATTTTTCCGGGTATAAAAGATGGATCAGCCGAAGCGTCCAGGAGGCGATGACTTCATTGGGTGGAACCGCTTCAACGCTTTGTTTTTTTTCAAAGATGTGCTGGTAGAATTTTTTATTCATACACCGGTTAATGATTAGTCGACAAAACTACCATAATTATAAACATCCCATTTCCGGCCAGCCCTGGTATTTGATAAGGATATGATAAATCGTGAAGAGTGGAATTTTCGATGGAAATGGGTCGACCTCCGTTATATAACTGTGTCATTCCCCAAGGTTATGCGTCGTTTGTAAACTTTTTTCTATGCCAGAAGATAACCTGATCATGCAGGGATTTTTGCCCGGGTAGATGATGTAGCGTATATACTTAGACACAATGCAACAATAATCTCGACCTTGGAAATCGGTTAAAAAGTATTATTGATTATCAATAAATATTTATTATTTAATTAAATATTGTGTATCGAATTGCTGGATCCTTTTGCAAACCATTTATGGCAAAGGAAGACGGGCGTTATACCGCTACCTTTGAATTGCCGGTTAACTGCAAAAAGGTATTACATCCGTACAACACAATTGAATTTTTTATTCTGTTTTCGAAACAAAATGATCGTTGTACAATTAAACCAAATAGAATGAACACCACACTAACCCACTTCGCTATCTACACGGACGACATGGAACGGGCCAAAAAGTTTTACGACAATATCTTCGAATGGGGATTCAATTCGTATGGCCCGCAGGACTTTCTACAGATCAAAACAGGTAAGTCCGACGACAGTGAACTTATCGGCGCGCTGCAATCCCGGAGCTATTCACCAGTGCAGGAAAAAGTAATCGGCCTTGAATGTTCATTCAATGTTCAAAATATTGATGATCTTATTGAAAGAGTGAAACAAAACGGTGGCACGATCGTGATGCCCAAAACCGCGATCCCTTATGTTGGCTGGATCGTCAAATTTCTTGACACGGAAGGAAACTTAATTTGTGGCATTCAATACGACAACCAGCCAAATGAAAGATAAAAGACCATTACCTCCGGAATTTCAAATTTTACTTGATCTAAAAGCTTCGGAGCTCAAAGAATTGTTTTATGATCTTCGGCAATACATATTGGAGCTTTGTCCTGATAGTAATGAATTGCTATACCACACACATGCCCTGACTTCGGTGTTTTCGGCATCGGACAGGCTCGCTGATGCGTTTTGTATGATTCCAATCTATACCGGTCATCTTAACCTGGGCTTTAATAAAGGAACATTATTGAAAGATCCACACAAACTGTTGACCGGTACAGGCAGCCTGATCAGGCATATCAATGTGAAAAAGCCGGCAGACTATAGAAATCCAAAATTAAAAGCGTTGATAGAAGAAGCCATGAATTTTGCCATAAGTGATATGGACAAACCGACAAAGGCAACCGGTAAGACAATATCAAAAATTGGCAGGAAATGAAAATCAAACCGGATAAAGCAGCATCATCCTATATTAAATAAATACCCATGAAAATCAGATCAGTCGCTGAGCTATACTTGATCCTTCCTGAGGAGGAAAAAATAATCGTCGACGTGCTCCGGCAGATCATATTAGAAATGCTTCCGTCGAATTGCGGGGAGAAAATATCTTATAATGTTCCATTCTTTTATGGTAATAAAGGTATCTGTATCGTCTGGCCGGCAACTGTTCCCAGGGGCGGTATTAAATCGGGTGTGCTGTTAGGTTTTTGGTATGGCAATAAACTGAAGGACGAGGATGGATTCCTTACTCGTGGCACCAACAAACAGATATTTTACAAGATCTACCAGCGTGCGGAAGAAATCGATGACAAGCCTATAAAAAAACTATTGAAAGAAGCCCTTAAGTTAGATGCCAGTTTTAAAAAATAGGGAGGTAAGAATGTATGAATTAGCCTTAGTTTAATTGTCGTTTGTATAACTGTACAGTATTCTCGAGTCCCAGGTAGATAGCATCGCAGATAAGCGCGTGTCCAATACTCACTTCATCAAGCCAGGGTATATTTTCTTTGAAGAATTTTAGATTGTTCAGGTCAAGGTCATGTCCGGCGTTGAGTCCCAAACCCAGGTCACGGGCGGCGCTGGCAGCTTCTTTATAAGCCGCGATTGCTGAGTCCCGGTTACCTGCCGCAAACTGTTTTGCATAACCCTCCGTATATAGCTCGATTCGGTCAGTACCAGTCTTGGCGGCTCCTTCCACCATTTTAACATCGGGATCAACAAAGATGGAAACCCTGATACCGGCGTTTTTAAATATACTGATCACCTCTTTTAAATAATCTTTGTTGTGGATCGTATCCCAACCATGATCGGAGGTGAGCTGCCCCAGGACATCAGGCACGAGTGTTACCTGGTCGGGTTTTGTTTCAAGTACCAGGTCCACGAATTTCTGCTCTTTACAATTGCCTTCGATATTAAATTCAGTTGTAATGATCTTTTTTATTTCCCTTACATCGCTGTAGCGGATATGTCGCTCATCGGGACGGGGATGCACCGTGATGCCATCTGCTCCAAATGCCTGGATATCGATTGCCGACTTTACTACATCGGGATTATTACCGCCTCTTGAATTGCGCAGGGTGGCAATTTTGTTGATATTGACTGAGAGTTTGGTCATGGGGCAAAGATACGAGTGAGTAGTGAGTGGGGAGTTGCTAGTGGGGAATAGCTTTTGTTTAAATAAATTTCCTGCAGTTGGGGGC
>JAEYOL010000222.1 GCA_023411775.1 Bacteroidota bacterium
GTATACGCATACGCGCATGTTCGCGGAGGTGGTGAGCTAGGTGAAGACTGGACAAAAGACGGACAGTTTCCCCATAAAATGAATTCGATCAATGATGTGGTTGACATCGCGGACTGGCTGGTAAAAAATAATAATTCTTCGCCTTCTAAAATAGTGTTGATGGGTGGCAGTGCCGGAACTTTTTTGGTGGGCAATGCGATCAACCAACGACCCGACCTGTTTGCTGCCGGCATATACCTGGCCGGTCTGCCCGACCTTGCTACGCATACGGATGCCGCTGGGGCAAGGGAAGGAAATAAAACTACTGGTCCTAAAACTACACCACAAGGTTTATTATCCAATTACCAACAAAGCGCTTTGTATCATATACCTGAAGGAAAGCAACTGCCCGGTATGTTGATCATACATGGCGCTACTGATTATATACTTTCTATGTCGCCGGCGGCCCGCTATGCTGCAAGATTGCAGGAATATCAAAAGGGCGACCGGCCCATCCTGTTGCTGGTGGATTGGGAAGGCGGTCATGCTACGCTCAATGAAAATGAACCTTTTTATATTTTAAAGTTTGCACTCTGGCAAACTGGTCACCCCGAATTTCAACTGAAAAAATAATCATGAGAATTATCACCTTATTACTGGTCCTGCTGGTAGCAGGATGCAACAGTACTACAACCATTGAACGAAAAATATTCGATGTACACCTTCATGGAGCTGAAGATCCAACTAGTCAACTTAACCAGCTTCAGTCAGGTGGAGTTGCAGTCGTGGCAGTTAGTACATCCTGGCAGCAGCAGCAGGGTTACAAGGGTGATGAAAAGCTGAAAGTATTGCCGGGATTATTTGTGCCCTGTCCCAATGGGAAAGTACCATACAGTCTGCAACCCTGTTTTGAAGATGGAAAAGAATGGCCCGATATCAATTGGGTAGAACAGCAGGTAAAGGAAAAAAAGATCCGGTTTATAGGTGAAGTGCTCACGCAATATCATGGGATCTCCTCTTCGGATTCTTTGATGTTTCCTTACTATGCCCTCGCGGAGAAATACAATTTGCCGGTAGGCCTGCATACCGGGTCAGCGGGGCCCGACCATGGCTGCCCTAATTTTAAAGAGGAGATGGGTAACCCCCGTTTATTCAGAACCACCCTGGAGAGGTTTCCAAAATTGCGTGCCTGGTTTATGCATGGCGGTGGCCCCTATGTCAGGGAATGTATTGCCATGATGAAAGAATTTACTAACGTGTATGCTGATATTTCAGTGCTCAACAACCCGGCGATCATTCCCGAAAATGAATTTTATAGTGTCATGAAGGAATTCATCGGTGCCGGACTGGAAGACAGGTTATTATTCGGCACGGATAACGCGGATATTGAAAAATGCATCGCCTCGGTGGAAAACCTGGATTTTCTTTCCGAAAAGCAAAAGAAGAAAATATTTTATGATAACGCGAGGGCTTTTTTCAATGAATAATTGATTATAATGAAGATCGATTTTAAGTTCCGGCTGATCTTGATCGCTGCAGCCGCTTTGTTTTATTTTTCCTGTAAGCAGCCTGACAGGGATATCCCTTACCAGTGTAATTGTTCGCAGGTTGGCATCGATAGCAGTTGGGCAGATTCGAGTAATGTTGTTTGTTACCGGGTACCGGTCAGCCAGGATGCTAATAGCAACAGCAGTAAAAAACTACTGATGGCAGTTGCCGTTGTAAAAGCATCGGATGCCAACCCATTGGAGCCATTACTCTACCTACATGGCGGTCCCGGCATTTCTACACTTAGCAATGTAAAGAGGTATATTAACAGCCCTGCCTGGAAACTGATAAGAGAAAAACATGATCTTGTATTTTTTGATTACCGGGGCACCGGGTTTTCGCAGCCTGATCTATGTTCGGATTTGATGGATTCTTTAGAAAATTTTAGGAAGACGAATCCTTCCATGGAAGAATATTTTAAAAAGGAGATCGATTTGTTTCGGGAGTGTGCTTTTATGCTGAAAAAGGATAGTATTGATATCGCAAGTTTTACTTCGCCGCAGGTGGCTGCTGATGCGGAAGCCATCCGCACCGCCCTGGGTATTGAAAAATGGAACCTGTATGGCGTATCGTATGGAACATTTATCGCTTTGAAATATATCAAGCATTATCCCGGTCATCTCAACAATGTGGTGCTTGATTCACCATTTCCACCCAATACTCCCTGGCTGGATTTTGTGCGGCCGATGAATGCTGTGCTTGCTCATATTCAAAGCTATCTTGACAAGGATAGTGTTACCCGTCGCAATTTTCCTGATATGCGTCGCGAACTTGGAGTGGCCATACGAAGATTAAATAACAAGCCGCCTTTGGTTAATGGGTTGACATATTGGGGTGACGAGTTTGCCTGGTCTGTACAGCGTGCCTTGCTAAAACCTTCTTTGGTGCCACTGGTCCCGCTTGTGATCAAAGAAGTGGCCGCGGGCAACGATTCCATCCTCGCCATCTGGAAGGAGAAAATAGGGGCTCCGGGATCTTATGGAAAATATTCGGCAGCGCAGGAAGCGGCCATGCTTTGCTATGAGAATAGACCACAAAACCCCGGGGACATGGCTGACTCACTCGCAAAGAGATATCCTGATCTTGTAAGTTTCAACCTTGGGTTTAAGCAACAGCTTTGCGATGTATTCCGGCCGGAGCTGCCCGCAAAAGATTATTTTGCCCCTGTGAGCAGTGATATCCCGGTGATGATCATGAGTGGTGAGTTTGATCCCGTTACGCCGCCTTATTTTGGTGAAATTGCGGCGAAGTCGCTATTGAATGCCAGGGTCATGGTCGTGCAGGGTGGCTCCCATGCCGTACTTCATTTTAATGATTGTACGATGGATCGAGTGAAACAATTTTTGAAAGATCCGGAAAATGACCTTTCAAATGAATGCCAGCCTGAAAAGGGGAAAACCGTTTTCGCGACAGACGGGGCAGAGGAGCTGTTGAAAAAAATAAATTAAAAAAGCTTGCCGAAAGCAAATCGAATGAATACCAAAATTTTTTATGATGAAAGCTTTAACCGCATTTTGTATCGCATGTGTAATAACAATTGCGTTTGCTACACCGACATTTGCACAATCTTCCCAAAACCCGAATGACAGCCAGGAGAAATTCTGGCAGGCGCTGCAGGCGCTTTGTGGGAAGGCTTTTGAAGGAACGGTCGCAGCCGCACCTGCTAACGACACAGCATTCCGGAATAAAACCCTGCTGATGCATGTACGGGCTTGTGGAGAAAAAAGCATTCGCATTCCTTTCATGGTTGGCGAGAACCGATCCAGAACTTGGGTGCTGACCCGCGGGGAAAAGCAATTGGTATTGAAACATGATCACCGGCATGAGGATGGATCAGATGACAGCATCACCATGTACGGCGGCGCTACGAGTAATAGCGGATCGGCAACCATGCAATATTTCCCGGCCGACCAGCAAACGGTAGATATGTTGCCTGCAGCAGCAGGAAATGTTTGGTGGATCGGGTTGGAGCCTGGAAAATATTTTACCTATAATCTAAGGCGTATGGGCAGCGACAGGATATTCAGTATCCGGTTCGATATCAGCAAACCCGTTGCGTCGCCACCTGCGCCATGGGGCTGGCGGGATTAGGATAAGGGATCAACTGGCATTCGCTGTACTTTTGTTCGATGCGAATGTTTGCTCTCTGCCTGATCTGTACATTTTTCTTCCATGATCTTCCGACAGCTATTGCTCCGAAGGCGATACGGTTTACAGGCCGGGCGCAGGGGACCAGTTATCATATCACTTATTACGCAGGTGATACGCTTGTCCGTCATTCACAAATCGACAGCATTTTTCAAAAAATTGACAGTTCGCTATCACTTTACCAGCCTTATTCACTGGTCAGTCAATTCAACAAATCAAATACCGGGATCGACGCTGATGAGCATTTGCTTTATGTTGTGGGTAAGGCCAAACAGGTTTTCCGCAAAACCCGTGGGATCTTTGATATTACAATATTTCCCCTGACGGATGCCTGGGGCTTTGGCCCGGTACGCCATTCTGGTCTGCCTGATTCCGGCCGTGTAAAATCAATTTTGTCCTGTATCAACACTGAGCTGGTAGTGCAAAAAGGAAACAGGCTGATAAAAAAGAAAGCCTGTGTTCAACTGGATCCCAACGGCATTGCGCAGGGTTATACGGTTGATGTGATCGCGGATTTTTTTGAAAAATCAGGCATTGAAAATTATATTATCGAACTGGGAGGGGAGATCAGGGTGAAAGGAAGAAAGCCGGGTGGTGAGAAAATGTCCATTGGCATTGAAGCGCCTGGCGAGGATGCGGACTTTTCAGTCATCAACAAGATCATATATCCATCAT
>JAEYOL010000256.1 GCA_023411775.1 Bacteroidota bacterium
CGTTGATCCTTGTATCTGTCTGCGAGGGTGATAAACTTTGGTTCAGGTTTATCCAGTGGTGCATCCATTCGTGCCATTTGCCGGTTGCCATGCTGGCATAATACCAGGTTGCCTTCGGTGTCGAGGATCAGGCCATTACTGCCGGGTTCTTTACTTTTTGAGTCAGTACCACTGAAGCCGGAAGGTTTTAAATACGCCTCTTTCCCCTTTTCCTCCGTCCATTTATAGATCGTATTGGTGGGCACGTCGCTAAACAAAAGCATTTTATGTTTTTCAATCCAAAGCGGGCCTTCGCTCCATTCAAAACCGGTAGCTATGATCTCCGCTTTTGCCTGTGTATCAATAACAGCATCGAGCGACGGATCAAGTCTCTCGATCGAGCCCGTAGTTTCATAGTTCATAGTGTGGGAATCTGTTTTTTCGGTTGCATTATTACATCCTGCCACCATACATGCGAGGCAATAAAATATTATTCTCGTCATTTGTTTTTCTTAAAGTTACAGCCAAGTTCTTTATCTAGTGCAAATCTCTTGTCACCACTGAGCCTGACCCTCCCTGGAGAATATCCAGGTCGGCGCCAAGATGGGCCTGCTGTACATGGTCAATATAAAATCTCACATAGCCCCGTGTGGCCATCGGCTCCGGTGCTTTCCAGGCAGCTCTTCTTTTTTCCATTTCTTCATCGCTTATTGCCAGGTGAAGTTTCCTGTTCTCAACATCCAGTTCAATCATATCACCATCCTGCACAAGCGCCAGTACACCGCCAACAGAGGATTCTGGTGATACATGTAGCACCACCGTTCCTGCAGCCGTACCGCTCATTCTTCCATCCGAGATCCTCACTATATCTTTTACTCCTTTGCGAAGCAACTTTTCCGGCAGGTCCACGTTGCCTACTTCCGGCATCCCGGGATATCCAACAGGACCTACACCCTTTAGCACAATGACTGAGTTCTCGTCAATATCCAGGTTAGGATCATCAATTCTTGCGTGATAATCTTCCATGGTTTCAAATACTACCGCCCGGCCTGTATGTTTCATCAAGGCAGGTGTTGCGGCTGAAGGTTTAATGATGGCGCCATTCTCACACAGGTTTCCTTTCAACACAGCAATCCCTGCTTCCTTTTGCAGTGGTGTATCGATAGATGCAATGACTTCCCTGTTATAGCATTTGGGCGATGCATTGTTCTCACCGAGGGTCTTTCCATTTACAGTCAGTGCATTATTGTGCAGATGATGTTTTAATTCATTTATCACGATCGGAAGACCACCGGCGTAGTAGAAATCTTCCATCAGGTATTTACCGGATGGTTTTAGATTGGCCAGCAGAGGGATTTTGCTGCCAATGATATCAAAGTCTTCTAGCTTGAGGTCAATGCCGATCCTTCCTGCAATGGCTAAGAGGTGCATGACAAGGTTGGTGGATCCTCCTACACCTGCATTGACAATGATTGAATTTTCAAATGCCTGCCTGGTGAGGATCTTTGAAAGCTTCAAATCTTCCTTTACCATTTCCACAATCCTCCGGCCTGAAAGTTGGGCCATTACTTTTTTTCTTGAATCGACGGCAGGAATGGCAGCGGCACCCGGCAATGTTAAGCCCAGTGCTTCAACCATGCAGGCCATCGTGGAAGCAGTGCCCATACTCATGCAATGTCCCTGGCTACGGGCAACGCCAACTTCTGCTTCGTGAATATCTTCCGGCGTGTATTTCTCGACCAGTGTTTTTTCCTTTACCATCCAATTGAAGGAACCGGAACCCAGGCATTCGCCTTTAAACCTTCCATTGAGCATAGGTCCTCCTGGTACCACAATGGTAGGCAGGTCTACGCTGCAGGCACCCATTAAAGTACTGGGTGTGGTTTTATCACATCCGGTAAGTAACACAACACCATCAATAGGATTGGCCCGAATACTTTCTTCCACGTCCATGCTGGCGAGATTGCGAAACAACATCGTAGTTGGCCGCATAATTGTTTCACCCAATGAGGTGACAGGGAATTCCAAAGGGAATCCGCCCGCTTCTGCAACACCTCGTTTTACGATCTCTGCAAAATCGCGGAGATGACCGTTGCAGGGTGTGAATTCGCTCCAGGTATTACAAATGCCTATAACAGGCTTTCCTTTAAAGTAATCATCAGGATAGCCCTGGTTACGTAACCACGACCGGTGAACGAACCCCATTTTGTCGTCTTTACCAAACCAATCTGCGCTTCTTAACTTTTGGGACATAATTCTGGTTTAATACAAGTTTTCAGTATATGACGGATATTTTCCCTGTAGCAGTCTTTCTTAGAGGATAAAATGAAATTTTAAAATTTATAAAATTAGCCAAAACAGCAGTCCGATTACAAGTGACATGTGTATATATTCTTTCGCCATGATGATTAACTTTCATATGACGAAAGAAAAGACCCATTGTAGAAACAAAAGGTCTGATTGCCTTATACCAGGACAACTGCTGCTAAAGAATTTACGGTTTGTCCCACCATATTCTCGTATCTAACCTGTCGGGTCCCTGTGCAGTAATAGCTGCATTAACATTTGTCGAGTTGATTGATAATTCACTCGTGGGATAAGTCAGTCGGCGTATAAAAGTCCCATTTGGCACATCCGGGTTATTGGGCTGGCCATATGGATTAGGTGTTAATGTGGGGAACCCGCTTCTTCTGAAATTAGCAAATGCTTCTGGCCCATTGAGGAAGGATGCTACCCAGTATTGAGTATTTATCTGTTGCAGTTCCTGACCTGCCGTAAGAGGATTTGCTGCGATATATGTATCACGGTTTGAAGGTGAGACCGCAGAGCCGGCATCATATGTTGCCAGTTGGTCCATATGTGCCGCAATACCGTTTTGGTAGTATTGTGCGGCAGTCCCTGTTGTAATCCAGTCCCTGAAACGCGCTTCGGCCAGCAGGAGCTGTGTTTGCGCAGCCGTAACAAAAAACACAGGCGCGGTATTTTTCGCCATCCTTCTGCGGTCAACCTGGCTATAGTCATAAAAGCTGGCAAGACCATCTGCACCTGCTCTTGCGGTGATTGTACCATTATCATAACCCATGGGCATCCCGATCTGGTCGGCTGCAGCTGTTGTGCCAATGGCTGGAGTTTGCGTTGGTCCTGAAGTAGCGCCTTTATACCTGATCGCGATGGCGGACAGTCGGGGGTCATTATTCAATTTAAGATAATCAACAAAAGGTTTAGCTAAATAAATATTGGCCGCTTCGGTTGAGTTCAGCATATTACCCATCGGCTGGAGGTAGTTGGCATCATGTCGCATATAAGCATTGTCGGCATTTTGAAGAATCACACCGCCAGCCACTGCTGCCTGCACTGTACTTTGTGCCAGGCCCGTATTCACTTTACTAAGTCTCATGCCGGCTCTCAGCAAGAGAGAATAGCCGAATTTTTTCCATTTTTCTATATTTCCTGCGTAAAGCATATCAGAGGTTTCCACCGTACCACCTGCATCGAGCGCATTGGACGCCTCGGTGAGTTCCTGTATGATCTTGGGATAAATTTCCTCCTGGGAATCATATTTGGGAAAGAATACCTGGTCGGGTCCTTTTCCTCCTTCCGAATATGGAATATAGCCGTATTCGTCCGTCAGTATCATATATACATACGACTGGAAGATTCGCACCATGTTATATAGGTTTTGACGGTTTGGAGCATCTTTTGATTTGTTAAGAGCGTCCTGCGTATACTTAATCACATTTTGATAGTAGATCGTCCAGATGGCTGCCAGGGTACCATCCTTGCTATCCTGGTTGAAGTTGGCGCCGGCCAGTACACCACCATTGGGTGTTACCATTTGTTGAACGATTCCAACATCAAATAGTATTGTTTTACCCGGGAATGATGTGTTGATAATAGCATTGTTGAGGAGCATCACCGGGTCGAGTGCAGTTGGACTGGTCTTATTCTTATTTAATCCTTCCAGTCCTTTTTCACAGGACGCTGCAAACAACAGAACGGTGATCAGCAAACTATAGTTAAATATATTTTTCATCTCTAAATTTTTTATTTGTTAAAGGCAAATGGAACTTCCATTTCGGAATTAAAATCTAATATTCAGGTTCAATCCCATGCCCCTGGTGGAGGGAATTCCCGGTGACTCCAAACCGACCTGGTTGTCGGATGCGAAGCCGAAAGTTTCGGGATCGATATTATCCACCCATTTCTTTATGATGAGAACGTTGCTAGCCACGAAATCCAGTTTGACACCTTTAACAGGCCATTTTGCCGGAATAAACTTTGTGAAATCATAGCCCAGCGTGATCTGGCGAAGTTTCCAGTAACCGCCATCATAAATCACTGGTTCTATTATCTGCTGCGAACGAAGGTGTTCCCAATAAGTCTGTACCGCTGCTTTATGCGTATTGGTTGCTCCGGAATTATCTACACCTACACCAAGTACGCTGTCCACCCGACCTTCAAGCGTAGCTTTATGCAAACCATGACGGTAAGCATTGAAGTTTGTTCCTGACAGCATCTTGTTGCCCAGTTTGAAATCAATCAATACAGTGAGATGAATTCCTTTATAGCTAAATGAGTTAAGAAAACCACCTGTCCATTTGGGTAATGCGCTTCCAAAAAGAACGAAATCCAATGTACGTTGTGGCAATCCATCATTCCGGAAAATCCGCTGGTTTCCTTTGGCCGCATCACGTGCATAGCCGAATCCCGCGATTTGTCCCATTTCCAAACCCACAACATGCCTTGTTTCACCATTAAAGACGTGCGTACCTGTTGTAATCCGTTCGCCTGGCCGGTCAGTGATGATGCTTAATACTTTTGTCTTGTTGTACGCTGCATTGGCGGTGAACTCCCAGACGAAATCTTTATTTTGAATGGGTACCAGGTTCAGCATCGCTTCATAGCCAAGGTTGCGACTCTTTCCGCTATTAATAAAAGTGTTTACGAAACCGGATGCATCAGAAATCTGTACATTGACGATCTGGTCGCTTGTTATTTTACGGTATGCTGCAAAGTCGATACCGACTCTGTTATTGAACATTCTTAATTCTAATCCGATTTCAGTTTCGGCAGCCCTGCTTGGCCTTAGGTTGGGATTAGGTACTGATCCGCCACTTGTACCAATGGGAACAGGCGTACCATTCGGATTGTTGATCAGGTTGGCGCTGACATTATAGAACAACTGGTCGGAGTAGGGACTAACTGCGCCATCGCTACCCACTTCAGCATAACCCACCCTGATCTTACCAAAATTCAGCCAGGGAACAGAATTAAGAGTTTCTGAGAATACATAAGCACCCGAAATAGAAGGATACTTAATGCTGCGGTTAGCTGCAGACAATGTAGAGAACCAATCATTTCTCAGGGTTCCGTTCAAATAGAAGGTCCTGTTCCAGGATATTTCAGCAGAACCATATAAGGAATTTACTCCCTGTTCAGACAAAGTATAAACAGGATCTTTAGAGCGTCCGTTTTGAACAGTATATAAACCTCTCACAAAAAAGTCGGTGACCACTACATTGTTAATATTAGTTGCCCTGCGCATCTGGTTGCCTCCCACCGTTACTGTGGCTTCAAAATCTCCGAATTCTTTATTACCGCTTACGAGGAAGTCGAGATTGGTTTCGCGGAAACGACGGGACTCCTGCGTGTATACGCCATTGGCAAAGCCAGGTACGGCGGCACGTGAGGCATGACCTGTCGGGAAATTATTCACGTCTTCGTCGCGTGACCAATAATCCTGTCCGAAGCGAACCTG
The DNA here is from genome assembly GCA_023411775.1 of Bacteroidota bacterium. Lineage (GTDB taxonomy): Bacteria > Bacteroidota > Bacteroidia > Chitinophagales > Chitinophagaceae > Terrimonas_B. Next base: position 5,738 of record JAEYOL010000256.1, read on the forward strand.
CCCAAATAGCCAGGGAAGGAAATTATACTTCATGGACACATTACCAAATATCCTGTCTCTTTTAATATTATGGAATTGTTCCGAAAGCACCCAGTATGGATTGGTCCTGTTCATGAAACGTGAGTAGACATACTCGTTACCCGCAGCATTAAATTTATTCGCTGCCAGAACTGACAGCGGCATGGTAGTGGACATCGCCATCAGTGTGGTAGGAATGGAGTTATCCTGGTTAGCGATATTGGGAGGATTCTTATTATTCTCTCTCGAGTAGTTTACGTTTCCTGCAAAGTTTAGTTTGTCAGTTAAGTTGTAATTAAATCCAAGGTTCATCGTCTTCCGGTTAAACTTGTTATTCGGGACGATACCCAGGTTGTCGGTATTATTAAGTGAGAAGTGTAGGCCGCCCTTATCTCCGCCGGCTTCCATCGTCAGTGTATTGGAAATATTTTGTCCGTTCCTGTAAAATTCTTTGATACGGCTTGGTTGTAATTGATACGGGACCGTAAGATTATCGAATAAGATATGCGTCATGCCTGGCGCAATTTTTTCACCAAAAGACCACTGGCCGGACGTAGGATTAGCTGTCAATGGCCTAACACCACCTTCACCCTGGCCATACTCAGTTTGATAGTCTGTAAAGTCGAGCGGTGTTTCATTGATATAGTTTAAGTTGTAAGACAGCCCGATTCCTTTACCCTTGCCCCTGGTTTTAGTAGTGATCATGATCACACCGTTCTGAGCCCTGGAGCCATACAAAGCCGCCGCGGGAGCGCCTTTAAGTATAGTCATGCTTTCGATATCGTCGGGATTTATACTTGAGAGACCGTCACCTCCATCTGAATACACACCACCGCCTTTCACACCTACTGCATTACCATTGGCACTACCACCTGGCTCGGGACTACTGTTAAAGCTTGTATTATCGATGGGAACACCATTTATTACGATAAGAGGACTATTTTGACCACCGATCGATGACTGGCCCCGGATACGTATTTTGGATGTACCTCCAGGGCCTGTGCCCATTGTTGAGATATTGACGCCTGCTACTTTTCCCTGTAGTGCATTCATCACGTTGGGTGTCCGGTTGATGGTTAGTTCTGACGCTTTTACACTACTGGTCGCATAACCCAGCCCCCTTGTATTCTTGGAAATACCAAGTGCGGTGATCACTACGGCATCAAGACTTTGCGCAGTGGTTAGCAATGTAACATCCACTACGCTCCGATCGGCAACGGCTACTTCCATACTGGCAAAGCCAATGGAACTAAAAACCAATGTTGCGGAGCCGGCGGCGTTAATACTGAACCTCCCGGATGCATCTGTGGTAGTTCCCTCATTGGTTCCCTTCACGGTTACAGATACATCAGAAAGTTTTTTACCACTTTCATCAGATACTGTTCCGGTAACTGATTGCCCCTGGGCGGAAGTAAAGAAGAATACTAATGATGATAAGACCAGGAATTTGATCAAACCAGGGCGAACGCCTGGCATTGGATTTACTTTCATAATAGCAAGTTGTTTTGATGAAGTAATAAAGTCCCGACGCAGTCTTTTGGAAAAACATGGGTCCTTCAATCTTCATCCAAAGTATTTACACTCGCAAATAAAAACTTCCAAAATAGTTCAGCGATGAATTTTATACAGCTTGGGTGGGAGAAATTCCCTTTCTTTATACAGTTGATTTGTAGGTTTAAATGTGTTGGGGATTAATCGTAAACGAAAGTTTAAATGAACCAATTTGTACTTCAACAGGGACATTGCCAGGAACTGCAATTGTTTCCTCATGTGATACAATTGGGTACGAAGAAAAACTCCTCGATTCAGTTGAACTCATTGCCGGAATCAGTTACCGACTCTATCAGGATCTACTATATTATTGATGGCAAATTTGAATGGCGGGTTCATCAGCAGCCCTGCATGTTATACCCGGGAGACCTTGCGTTGATACTTCCCGGTCAGAAGTTTGGTGGACAGAAAGGTTTTCTGGAGATCGGCAGTATAGCCTGGATTCATATTAATGTAGAGAAGCTTGGTAACGGGCAAATGGTATTGGGTGCATGGAGCAGCTTATCGGAGAGTGAGAGCGTTGCCATCGCCAAAATATTATCACTAAATAACTCGTCGGTTCTTTTCAAGATAAAGGATGCTGGCAGGATACTTCAATATATACAAAGCGAAATATTCAACCGGGAGTTTGGTTATTGCACCCGGGTAAACCAGCTGATAGACGAACTGTTTATCACCATTACCAGGCAGATTACCAGGCAAAGTACACCTGCCAGGGATTTCCCGAAGGCGTTTATGCAACTCGAACAGATGTTGCGTCAAAATCTGGCGAACCAGTGGACAGTAGAAGAAATGGCCGCCGTCGTGGGCATGGGAACAACTTTATTCAATGAAAAGGTGAAGGCCTATTCCGGGTTCTCGCCAACCAACTACCTTATCAATATCAGGATCTCAGAAGCGATCAAGTTATTAAAGAAGAAAGACATCAGTTTAACGGATATAGCGCTCGACACCGGCTTTTATTCATCGCAGCATTTTTCAACCACGTTCAAAAAGCTGACAGGATATACACCAAGCGAGTTCAGAAAAAATAATTTATCTACCAACTAATACGCCTTAACATGAAATGCGTCATCACGATCGAATTGGGTACAAATGCTGTAAGGGTGTTTGCTTTTGATCTTAAAGGAAACGTCATCGCTTCGATGAAGGGGCATTATCCGACTTTTCATCCCGGGCCCGATTATAGTGAGCAGGACCCCGAGCAGATTTTTATCACGATGCTGTTTGTGCTAAAGAATTTGCTAAATGAAAAAATACATCCGAATAATTATAAAGTGGCCTGTATCTGCTTTAGCTCCTATATGCATAGTGTGCTGGCCGTTGATGCCGCAGGCGTGCCATTGGGAAATGCGATTACCTGGGCCGACAACCGGGCTAAGAAAGAAGCGTATGAACTGAAAAACTCTCCGCAGGGAAAAAGTGTTTATACGGCAACAGGCACACCCATACACCCGATGTCGCCATTGTTAAAGATTGCCTGGATGAATAACAATGACCAGGATCGGTTTAGGAGAACCAGTAAGTTCCTTTCAATTAAATCCTACATCATCCAGCAACTTACAGGCGAGTACCTCATTGATTATAGTCTCGCTTCAGCAACAGGTTTGTTAAATATTCATACGATCAAATGGGAGGAAGATAGCCTGGCCTATGCAGGCATCAGTGCCGACATGCTTCCTGACCTGGTTCCTGTATTTGCCTCAGCCGGCTCTTTAAAAAAGGCCTATCAAAATTCCCTTGGGCTTCCCGCTGACACACCGATCATCGTTGGATCAAGTGATGGTTGTATGGCAACCCTGGGTGCGGGCGTATGGGATAATGGAATGGCTACTATAACGATCGAAGATAGCGGGGCCGTGAGGGTAGTAGGTAAAGAAGTTTTACAGGATCCGAAACAAAGGTTCTTTAATTACCTGCTCACTGAAGATTGCTACGTCTCGGGCGGACCAACCAACAATGGTGGAGTGATCTTTGACTGGTTTGCAAATGAATTTGGTGATTTTAAAAACCCCTTTGACCTCGACCAGAGTATGGAAGAGCTCATCTCCGAAGCATCCAAAGTTCCTGTGGGATCAGATGGACTGTTATTCCTGCCTTATCTCCTCGGCGAAAGGGCACCCATCTGGAATGCAAACGCCAGGGGTGTATACTTTGGACTGAATATTAAACATAAGCGACAGCATTTTGTCAGGGCTACCATTGAAGGTATACTCTATGAAATATACAGTATTGGCAAGATGCTCGAAGAAAACCGCGCTATCAACCGTCTTTCTGTGAACGGAAGTTTTGCATCTATCCCGTTTTGTACTCAACTGATCGCGGATATTTTTAATAAGCCCGTTAGTCTGAAGCAAAACTCTCATAGCGTTGGGTTGGGAACATTTTTATTAAGCGCTACGGAAATGGGGATCTTCAAAAGCCTGGATGAAGCAGCCACTTCGGTGGAACTACCTGATACATATACGCCACAAAAGGAGCACCAGCCTGTTTATGCCGCTTACTACGACATTTTCGCCTCACTTAGCACTAAATTATTTGACGAGTTTGAAGCGATTGCGACGATACAGCAAAATAATGCGGCAATGCAAAATAGTGAGGCAGGATTTGCGAAGGCAACATGATTTGACAACTAAAAAACAATTGCTATATGATAAAGTACATTTCTCTTTTTGCATTATTGAATTGCTCTGCCCTCATGAGCCCCGCACAACGTGTAACACCGACAAGCGAGGAAATTAAAAGTCTTACACCTGATTGGAAGGGGGAACGATTCCCCGATGGCAGGCCAAAAGTACCGGATGATCTTCTGCGGCGATTAAAAGCAGTTCGCCTGGAAGAAGCGTGGGGCATTCTGCGTAACAAAGGTTATCACAACCAGTTTGAGGGAGATTGGACAGTCTTACATACAGATTCTGTGATGACAGGAAGAGCGCTTACTGCACAATACCTGCCCCTACGCCCGGATATGGATAATTTAATAAAAGCTACGGGAAAAGCAGAGGGTCGGATCGGGGCTACTAACT
>JAEYOL010000330.1 GCA_023411775.1 Bacteroidota bacterium
AAGCCAGCAGAATATTTTCGCTCAACGTCAAATGATGTTAAACATGATCTTAAAATTCGTGTAAATCGCAGCTGATGGCATATAAATAAAACAAGCCCGGGTGTCTATGACCGGGCTTGCTTATTAAACATTTATAAGATAAATGTTATTGCTGCAAAACTACTTCGCCTACATCCAGGGGCTGACCTTCCTTTACTTCAAGGTTTTCGAGTGTCACATCTTTATATGGATCTTTCGCGTCGACGACCACTCTGTAGGTGCCGGGTTTTACCTCAATGGTGAATGCACCACCACTGACCGTTCCTTTTGTAGAATCGGAAGCGCCATAAGCCCACACGGCTTCCGCTCCGTCAGCAGGTGTTACTTTACCTGTGATAGACGATTGATTGACGGTTGTAAATGCAAACAGACCGGCAAGGGAAGCTGCAACTATTCCGCATGTTAAGATACTCTTCTTCATGATTAGAGATTTTATGGTTATAAAAATGATACGTGTTCATTCTCATAAACCGATAGCGTAGGTTGCCGGATGTCCCTGAAAAACCAACTACTATGCCAACACGCTTTTTTGTGGAAAACAAGCAAAATCCTAGATAAAACAGGATCGAGGTATTTTGCCGGATTCAGCATCTGTTTAGTTACTTCCGTTAAATTATTTGCAATGGCCATACAACCCTGGCGAACCGGGAAAGTAGTACGTATTGAAAATGAAACTCCTAACACCCGGCGCTATTGGATCGAAATTCCCGAACTCAGCTCTTTTGATTTTGAACCTGGTCAGTTTGTGACCCTCGACCTTCCCATTCATGAAAAGCCCAACAAGCGCTGGCGCAGCTATTCAATCGCCAGCTGGCCAGATGGTACCAATGTTTTCGAACTGGTAATTGTGCTGGTGGAAGATGGACTTGGCACTCCCTGGATTTTTGAAAATGTTAAAGTAGGCAGTGAACTCACCCTTCGTGGTCCGCAGGGGGTATTTATATTGCGTGAAGAAAATTTGCAGAAAGACCTTTTCCTAATCTGCACGGGAACAGGTATCGCTCCATTTCGCAGTATGGTACATCATATATACCGGCACAATATACCACACAAGGATATCTATATCATTTTTGGGAGCCGCACAAAACAGGATATTTTATACTATGATGAATTAAGAAATCTGCCATTGGAACATTATCATTACCTGCCTACACTGTCGAGAGAAGAATGGGAGGGTAAAAAAGGTTATGTGCATGCCATCTATGAAGAACTTTGCTGCAATAAACAGGATGCCAGTTTCTTTCTTTGCGGTTGGAAAAACATGATCGATGAAGCCAAACAACGTATTATCGCCATGGGCTACGACCGAAAGGCCATTCACCAGGAACTATATGGATAGTTTTAATTTAATAAATGGTATTCGCCAAAAACAGCTTCTTCAATCTTCCCGTCTCCCTTACCGGCTATAAAAAATTTATAGCTTACTTTTTACAATCTCCCGGAGCCTGTCCACCGGTACTCTTTCCTGCTCCATACTATCACGGTAACGGATTGTGACGGTATTGTCTTCCTTGGTCTGGTGATCAACCGTCACACAAAATGGCGTACCCAGCGCATCCATCCGGCGATAACGTTTACCTATTGCATCTTTTTCTTCATAGAAGCAGCGGAAATGTGGCTGGCAATCTTCCATGATCTTTTTCGCTATATCAGGCAGACCATCTTTTTTTACCAATGGGAAAATGGCCAGTTTAACCGGTGCCAGTTTTGCCGGTAATCTCAATACAACACGGCTATCTGGCTTATCAGGTGTGCTCAGATCCTGCTCCTCGTAGGCATGACTAATTACCAGTAAGAACATTCGGTCGAGACCAATAGATGTTTCGATCACATAAGGAATATAATTGCCATAAGGTTTACCTGTCGCCGGATCGATATCATTATCGAAATAGTTTTGCTTTTTACGGCTATACTCCTGGTGCTGTTTTAAATCGAAATCACTGCGGGAATGTATGCCTTCCACTTCCTTAAACCCAATTGGGAATTCAAACTCGATATCACAGGCTTCCTTGGCATAATGCGCCAGTTTCACATGGTCATGGTAGCGATATTTATCAGCTGGCAAACCCAGGCTGAGATGCCATTTCAAACGCTCCTCTTTCCAATAGCGATACCATTCGCCTTCTGTACCCGGGCGTACAAAGAACTGCATCTCCATTTGTTCAAACTCCCGCATCCTGAATACAAACTGCCTGGCCACGATCTCGTTCCTGAAAGCTTTACCGATCTGCGCGATACCAAACGGAACCTTCATCCTGCCGGTTTTCTGCACATTTAAAAAATTTACAAAAATGCCCTGTGCCGTTTCAGGGCGCAGGTACACTTTGTTGTCTTCATCTTCTGAGGAAGAAGTAGAACCAAATTCAGTTGAGAACATCAGGTTAAACTGGCGGATATCCGTCCAGTTGGTGGTGCCGCTTATGGCGCATTTTATATTGCGGTCTACGATCAGTTGTTTCAAACCCGCGAAATCATCTTTAGAGATCAATAAATCCATTTCTTCCAACATGCCCTTTGCCTCATCAAGCCGGCCTTCCGATTCAAGCAATTCCGCATGAGCCTCTATCAGGTGGTCCACGCGATAACGTTTTTTGCTGTCTTTGTTATCGATCATCGGGTCGTTGAAATTGTCCACATGGCCCGAAGCTTTCCAGGTGGTTGGGTGCATAAATATGGCCGCGTCAATGCCTACCACATCATCACGCAACTGCGTCATGCTTTTCCACCAATAGTCCTTAATATTTTTCTTCAATTCACTACCCCACTGGCCATAATCGTATACAGCCTGCAATCCATCATAGATCTCGCTGCTGGGGAAAATAAAACCGTATTCTTTACAATGCGAAATGATCGCCTGGAACTTGTTGGTATCGTTTGCCATAGGGCGCAAAAGTAAGAAGTCTGTACTAATGAATAACCGGACACAGGTCTGAAAACAGGCTAACAGGTGGTACTATCATTATTTCTTTTGGCAATTTTGGTTTCCTGCAGGTCTTTATTAGCTGGTACCTCCACCTCCTCCACCCATACGGCATATTTACTGGGATAAATGCGGGAGCCGGAACATACAGCATAGCCGTGTGTAAATGCTGCGCCAAAATAAAGGATGGTAGCAGAATAATATACCCACAAAAGGATGACAATTACCGAGCCCGCGGCTCCATATGCCGATGACATCCGGTTATTTCCGAGGTAATAGCTGATCAGGTATTTCCCAACCATAAATAAAATGGCTGTGGCAAAGGCGCCAGCCTTTACATGCCGCCATTCTATCCGCGCATCGGGCAAGACTTTAAAAATTAGCCCAAACAAAAAGGCCGTCATCAGGAAGGTGACCAGCAGGTTTATGGAATAAGCCAGTATGACCTGGGTGTCGGGAAAGAGTTGTGTAAGCCGCTGGAGCAATGCATCCATGATACCGTTAAGCACCAGGGATACCAGCAATAAAAAACCCAGCGAGATAATCATTGAAAAAGATAAAAGCCTGTTGATGATCAGCCTCATTAAGCCGCGACCCTTGCGGGGCTTGGATTTCAACCACCATATCCTATTGATGGAATCCTGTATCTCACCAAACACGCTGGTAGCACCAATGATCACGGTGGCAAGGCCGATGATTGTTGCCAGGTTGCCTTCTCCCGATAAAGTAGCATTGCGGATCGTTTGCTGGATCTGGGTAGCCGCTTCCGCGCCTACCAGGCTTGAGATTTGTCCATACACAGAGCCCTGTACAGCCTGCTGACCATAGAATACTTCGATCACCCAGACTATAATAATCACAAGTCCGGGCAGAGAGAACACGGTATAATAAGCCAGGGCTGCGCTCAATTTCATGAGCTTGAGCTCAAACAAAGCCACAAATGCATGCTTAATACTTTTCCAGATCAGCTTTAAAGGCATATAGCTGTCATGAAAAAAATGGTGCCAGAAATCAGGATTCGCTGTTTCCTTTCAGCTTTTGATTTTGCTGATGCCGTAAAGCATCCCGGTTTTGCTTCTTATCAAAATTCTTTTGCAGGGCGGCTTCCAGGTCAACACCGGTTTGATTGGCGAGACAGATCAATACCCAGAGAACATCGGCCATTTCATCGGCCAGGACATCAGTTTCCATTCCCGGCGCTGGTTTGCGGGGATCATTTGCCTTATAAGATTGTTCGCCATACAGCCTTGCCATATGGCTTGAGAGTTCACCTACTTCTTCGGCCAGTATCGCGGTATTGGTGAGTTCGTTGAAGTAACGTACACCAACAGTTTTTATCCAATGATCAACCTGTTGCTGCGCCTGCTGTATAGTCATAACATTATTTTTGGAGAGTAATTGCAATATAGCATGATTCTTGCCGTTATAGCCTCCCGGCTAAACCGCACCCGCTGAAACAGACTGTTCCTAATATTCAATTGATGAGCTATGTTACTACCCATTATCATTCGAAAGATCGTCCCTGTGTTCATGATCGCATGTTTTGCCGCTGCTACGCAGGCCCAATCTGTAAAAACCGCAGTATCTGTTAAAGAAATTGAAAAGAACGCGAAGCCTTACCGCATTCTTACATCGGGCAAACAGATCACCATTAAATGTATAAAAGATATAAAAAGCCTGATGGTTTGGACATCGGATGGCAACCGTGTGCTTGAAGAGAAAAATGTCGGCGCCAGTCAATACCAGTTCCGCATCACCATCAGGGAAAAGATCTTCTTTGTTATGCTTCGTCTCGAAGACGGCAAGGTTTATTCTGAGAAATTTGGGATTGAGTAATGTCTTCCGGCTCTGGAACCAGATAATGATGTGTAGTGGGAAGCTCTAATCCTAATTACCAAATCCTAACCACTCACTCCTTATTCTTCGTGTCTATAAAAATCGTAACCGGTCCGTCATTGAGCAATTCAACCTTCATGTCGGCACCAAATTCACCGGTAAGTACCGGGCGATCCAGGTCGGCAGACAGCTGGATTTTCATTTTTTGATATAGTGGAATGGCGATGGCGGGTTTGCTCGCTTTGATATAAGAGGGACGATTGCCTTTTTTGGTGGATGCGTGTAAGGTGAACTGGCTTACCAGGAGTATCTCTCCACCTGTATCTTTTACCGAAACATTCATGACCCCGGCTTCGTCATCAAATACCCGCAGGTTCACAATCTTTGAACTTAACCATTCCACATCATCATTGGTATCCGCGTCTTCAATTCCCAGCAGTACTAAGAGCCCCGACCCGATCTTTGCATACACGCTACCGTTGACCGTAACCGAAGCCTTTCTAACCCGCTGTATGACTGCTCTCATAATTGTATCTTTATCACAACAAATGTAGTTGATACTTCAACGCACCTGCCCATGGTCGATTTCAGCAAAGAAATAACATTCCAGACAACCCGAAGCGGCGGTAAAGGCGGCCAGCATGTAAATAAAGTGGAAACAGCGGTGATTGCTTCATTTGCCATTAACGACTCACAAATACTCACCGATCAGCAAAAAAGCCAGGTGCTTGAAAAATTATCCAACCGCATTAATGCAGAGGGGATTTTACAGGTAAAATCGCAAACCCACCGCAGCCAGATCGCCAATAAAGAAGATGCAGTTGAAAAGATCAATAAACTCGTCAACCTGGCGTTATTGAAAAAGAAAGCCCGGATCGCCACGCGGATCAGCCGGGCAGCCAAAGAAAAAAGGCTGGAATCGAAAAAAAAGAAATCAGAAATTAAATCGGGCCGGAAGAAATTTGGGCCCGGGGACTATTAGCACCATTAAGGTTTTGACCCGTGAAAAAAAGCATATCCACTATAACATGCCTGGCTTTAGTAACAATAGCACTCTCATACCTGGCTGGTTCATGTCGTAAGAGTGAAAATCCAAATAACCTGGCCTATCTCCAATTAGAAATACCTGAAGATTTTCCCGAACCTGCCTACCTTTTTCACGATAATCCCCTGTCAAAAGAAGGAATAGAACTGGGTAGAAAATTATTTTATGACGGCCGACTTTCCATCGATGGTGCGCATCCCTGCTCATCCTGTCATATGCAAATTGCGGCATTTGGAACCTATGAACATGATCGCAGTCATGGCGTTTTTGATTCGCATACATTGCGCAATGCTCCCGTGTTATTCAATCTGGCGTGGCAGGATAAATTTCACTGGGATGGAGAGTTCAGCTCATTGTTTGACGAAGCTGCACAACCCATCAATGGTCACCTGGAAATGGGTGAAAATTTTAACGACGTAGTGGCAAAACTCCAGGGTGACGCAGAATACCGCGATTTGTTCAGGAAAGTGTTCAGAACAGATTTTATAGGCGCCGACCATATATTGAAAGCGCTCGCACAATTTACCGGCAGCATGGTGTCAGCCAATTCAAAATATGACCGGGTACAAAAAGGGCAGGCAACATTTACAGTCCAGGAACAACAGGGATACCAGGTGTTCACGGCTAACTGCAGCAGTTGTCACCCCGAGCCCATGTTTACCGACTACAGCCTGCGCAATATCGGTCTGCCGGTTGATAATTTTTTACAGGACTTTGGGAGGATGAGGATCAGTAATGACCCTGCTGATTCGCTCAAATTTAAAGTGCCCAGTTTGAGAAACGTCTATATCTCTTCCAACTACATGCATGATGGCCGTTTCAACACCCTGGCACAATGCATCAACCATTATCGAAACGGGATACAGCAAAGTGCTACACTTGATCCTTCGCTTGGGGGAGGTATTTCCATGAGCAACGAAGAGGCGCTCAACCTGGCCCTGTTTCTGCGCACCTTAACAGACTCTGCATTTATACAAGACCCAAGGTATGGCAACCCAAACCCTTAGTTGGCGGTCTTTCTTTTACTTTTCAGCAGCTCCAGGGCTGAGCGCTGGTTCTCGATATTTTTTTCCTGGGCTTCGATCTCTTCCTGGTTTTTCTGGAGCTTTTTCTCCAGGCTTGCCTTCTCGTCCTGCAGGTCTTTATATTTCTTCTCCGCTTTTACGACTACATCGTCTTGTGCTTTTATCTGGAGTTCAAGGTTGGCCTCCTCGATATCGGGAGCCAGGTCGACCATGAATGATTTTATTCTCCTGATCTCCTCTGCGCCCATTGTATTGATCAGGTCTTCGCCATTTTTGTTGACAACGAGGTAAAGCGTGGATTCATCTTTGTCTTTCCGGCTTTTTCTATCCACTTTCAGGATATAGTCCAGTCTTTCCTCACTGATCTCTGTAACATAAGCATCTTTTACAACAATAAACCCCTTATCCTTGTTAAACAATCCTTTTTCCGCTTTCATATTATGTCCTTCCTTCTGGATGCGGGTGGTTATCGCGTTCTGAACCGCTTCCTGCGGATAGGCATAATCGATTGCGATAGCCCGCTGCTTCTTTTTATCATAAGTAATATTAGTCTCATAAGCCTGGGAGAATGATACAACCGAAAACATCAGTATAAAACAGGCGAAAAAAGAAAGGCGTTTCATATTAAAAAATTTATACAAAGATAAAAGAAACCCTAAATGGGTTGCAAGCTCTTACAAATTTGAAGATAGCCATATGGATATTGTGTAATTGACCCTTCAGCCTTTACATTTGTTGTTAAAACCGGCAATTTGAGCGGCATCAAAAAACTGGCAGGACAAACTCTTTGGTATGGTGTGCCCACCATCGCGCGGCGTTTCCTCGGTTATATAATGAACCTGAGCCTGCCGCTGATCTTCGCCCAACCGGCAACAACGGCCGACCTCACGCAGGTTTATGCCATCATTCCTTTCTTGAACATCCTGTTTACCTACGGCCTGGAGACAGCCTATTTTCGTTATTCACGCGATTTTGATCAGAACCGAGTGTACAATACCCTGTCCGTTTCGCTGTTGGTGTCTACAGTATTCTTAACAGCTATACTATTTTATTTTAAAAATGATATTGCCCGATGGGCCAATCTCGAAAACCATCCTGAATACATCACCTGGATGGCGGTTATTATTTTTTTCGATGCCATCAGCACCCTTGCATTTGCCAGGTTGCGCCAGGAAAACAGGCCACGGCGTTACGCTTTTGCCACCCTGGCCGGTGTATTGCTAAATCTACTCGTGGTTATACTGTTTCTTGCCATTATTCCAAAGTATGTCGAAAAAAATCCAGATACCTTCCTGGGCACATTTTACCGCCCGGAAATCGGGATCGGCTATTACCTGATCGGGAATATGGCTGGCAGCATTCTCACTTTCTTATTATTGCGAAAAGAATTTTTCCAGATCCGGTTTGAATTTGACAGGGAGCTATGGAAAAAAGTGATGATCTATTCCTATCCACTGATCATTGTCGGCATGGGCGGTATGATCAATGATATGCTCAGCCGGCTGATCTACCAGCACGTTGTAGACCTGCCCGAAGCAGAAGCAAAGCACCAGCTCGGGATCTTTGGGAATATCTACCGGCTCGCTGTCTTGATCACCATTATGATCCAGGCATTCCGGATGGCTGCGGAACCATTTTTCTTTAGCCAGAGCAAGGAAGAGAATGCACCCCGCACCTATGCACGCATCATGAAGTTTTTTGTGATCGCCTGTTGCTTTATGTTCCTGCTGATCAGTTTGTATATCGATGTGTTTGCCTGGTTTTTCGAAGCCATCGATAAAGCAGCCTGGGTAGAAGGGCTCAATATTGTGCCTTTCCTGGCACTGGGAAATATTTTCCTGGGTATCTACTACAACCTGAGCATCTGGTACAAACTCACCAATAAAACCATGATGGGCGCGATGATCACCCTGGGTGGTGCCGTCATCACGATTGTGTTGAATGTTCTGCTGATCCCAAAATTCCATTACGTGGGCGCTGCCGCCGCTACATTCTGCTGTTACCTGTTTATGATGGTGGTCAGCTATTCACTCGGACAAAAAAACTATCCCGTTCCCTATGCACGTAAGAAACTGCTATCCTACCTCGGCCTGGTGCTGATCATTTATGGTATTCATCGTGCCGTGGTGGCCGCATGGGACAACAGGTGGTTCAATTTTGGTACAGCAACACTATTACTTATTCTGTTTACCGTATTCGTAGCTAAAATTGAGAAAAAAGAACTGGCGAGGATCCCCATCCTGGGCAAACTGGTCATGAAATTTTAATATGCTAACTCCGGTAGAAATAAAAAAATCCCTGGGCAAATATGCTGCCGGGCTCGTCACGAACTCATCCATCATTGGCCTCGGCACGGGCTCTACGGTAGAATGGCTGATCAGGGAGTTATCAGTGCGGGTAAAAGAGGGGCTGGATATAAAAGCTGTTCCCACTTCATTCGATACGCGGGCAAAGGCGATGGAAGCGGGTATCGCAGTGATTGATCTCAACGAAGTTGATACCATTTCCATAACCATTGATGGCGCTGATGAGGTAGATCCGGCATTTCAACTGATAAAAGGTGGAGGTGGTGCCTTGCTACAGGAAAAAATGGTGGCTGCCGCGTCAGAAAAACTTATGATCATCGCCGATGAAAACAAGTATGTGACCCGGCTTGGCAAATTTCCTCTCCCCGTGGAAGTGATCCCTAATGGGTGGAAACAGGTCCAAAAAAAAATCCTTGCTGAGGGCTGTCCCAAGGTTGAACTTCGTTCCAATATCAATGGACCTTATCGAACAGACAACGGTCATTTTATAATCGATTGCCATTATGTAGTCATCTCCGATGCTGTTGCATTGAATACGACGCTTCATCTTATCCCCGGCGTAGTTGAAACAGGTCTTTTTATCGATATGGCCGAAACGGTGATCCTGGGTTACGCGGACGGTCGTATTGAGGTCAAACAGAAATGATCAGTATAATTTCACAAATGGGTTATTCATTTTTTCAAACCCGATCGTTGTCATTGGCCCATGACCCGAATAAACTTTTGTATCATCAGGAAGCGTAAATAGTTTGGTTTGAATACTATTGATCAGCGTGTCATAATCACCCCCTGGAAGGTCAGTTCTGCCAATGCTTCCGTTGAATAATACGTCGCCACCAATTA
>JAEYOL010000339.1 GCA_023411775.1 Bacteroidota bacterium
CAATAAAGACGGGTTGATCAGCTGGATGGTGGATGATGAGCATCCAAGGAAAACATCGCTGGAAAAACTGGTTTCACTAAAACCTGCCTTTGTAAAAGATGGCACCGTGACAGCGGGTAATTCTTCAGGGATCAATGATGGGGCTGCGGCCATGTTGATTGCGGATGAAACCGCGGTAAAGGATTTTGAATTCCAGCCCATAGCCCGCGTTGTATCCATGGCGGTTGCGGGTGTTGACCCGGCGATAATGGGTATCGGTCCTGTGCCAGCCACACGTAAAGCGCTGAAAAGAGCCGGTTTGAAAATAGAAGATATCGGTCTTGTAGAACTTAACGAAGCTTTTGCTTCGCAATCTATTGCCTGTATCCGCGAGCTGGAACTGGATCCGGAAAAAGTCAATGTCAACGGCGGTGCCATCGCGATCGGGCACCCGCTGGGTTGCAGTGGTGTGCGCATTTCCACGACTTTATTACATGAAATGAAAAGAAGAAAAATCAGGTATGGCCTGGCTACCATGTGTGTGGGGGTGGGACAGGGCGCGACGATCATTTACGAGGGATTGGACTAAACTGTATCTTTAAGAACACAGCGTTAGGAATTCTCCCAATTCAAACAACAAAACCAACTATATGAAAAAACTTTTGTTATTCTTACTTGCGATCACCGCTACCATGACAAGCTTTGCGCACCATGGACTATCAGCTGATTCCGTGGCGTTGAAAGAATATACGGGCAGGTATGTATTCCCGGATGGAAGTGCCGTAACTGAAATTAATGTTACCATTGAGAGCGGATTGCTTTATGCCAGTTCTGAGCAAGGCAGTTCCGAACTGAAGCAATTAGAAAAAGACGTGTTTGAAGTAGTGGCGTATACCGGGAAGGCGACCTTTAAAAGAGATGAGAATGGTAAAGTGAGCGGCGTGTACGTTGTAATTGGTGATATGATCATGGATGGACGAAAGGCCGATGATTAATGCACCTAACTTCATGTCGTCGCAGGAAATGTCATTAATTCTAAATTATGAACCAGAACAATGACCTCAATGATCAACCCGGCTGGCAGGAAGCCGGGTTTGTAAGAAATGATGACAGTCTCGACGCAGCTCTTAGTCGGCTTGAGTCGCATATCCAGAACACAGCCGGACTTTTTGCGAGATTTTCAAATGAGCAACTTTTACAAAGACCTGCACCCGGCAAATGGTCGCGGCAGGAAATACTGGGGCACCTGGTAGATTCAGCGATCAATAACCTGAAAAGGTTTACCGAAATACAATTTCTTCCCCAGCCATACCAGGTTATTTCCTATCAGCAGGATAATCTGGTGAAAGTAAATCATTACCAGGAACTGCCCCTGGAGCATTTACTCGAGCTTTGGAAATCTTTGAACCAGCAAATACTTTATGTCGCACAAAATATTCCCCCGGAAAAACTCAGTTACAAAGTAGATCCGAAATATGATAACGGGGAATTAAAAACACTGGGCTGGATCATCGCCGACTATGTGGCGCATATGGAACATCATTTCCGGCAGTTATAACCTGGGAATCCAAAGACAGGCAATAGGGAAATTATCTGCTCTGCCTATTATATGGAGTCTGCCTGAAATTTATAGTTCAGGAAGTCGGCTGCCGAGAAGCTTAGCTGTTCACCGGTTTTTAGGTTTTTCACATTACAGCGATCCGCATCAAGATCAATCACCGCGAAGCTGATATTCTTTTTATCGGCATACTTAAACTGTTTCTCTTTTTTAACCGTGTCAGGAAAAAGTTCGCAGCGGATATTTTTTGCTCTCAGATGCTGCGCCAGTTCAAACGCGATTTTATTTTGATTTTCTCCAAGGTTGAAAAACAAAACCTGCGTACCGGTATGCACTTCACCGGGAAAAAGTTTTAGTTCTTCCATCACATCATATATCCGGTCAACGCCGAATGAAATACCCACGCCAGGCACATTTGGCACACCAAATAAACCGGTAAGGTCATCGTATCTGCCACCACCGCCAATGCTTCCCATCTGCACACTTTCAGCTTTTACCTCGAAGATGATACCGGTATAATAATTCAGGCCACGCGCCAGGGTAAAATCAATGCTTACCGGTATATCATTAATACAATATGAAAGAATGTATTCGATTTCTTCGATTCCTTTTTGCGCCAGGTGATTTTGACCCAGGATTTCTTTTACCTTTTCAAGTCGCTCAGGATTGCTTCCGCTGATATCCAGGTATTGCAGGATCAGGGCCACCTGTTGTTCCTGCAGTCCGCGCTGCAACAATTCTTCCTTTACTTTCCCGGGACCAATTTTATCGAGCTTATCGATGGCAATGGTGATATCAGTGAGTTTATCCGCGCTGCCCGCCTGCTCGGCCAGTGCGGCGAGTAGTTTGCGACTGTTTATCTTTATTACTACAGGTATTCCAAGTTTTTTGAAAACGCCTGCGTAGATATAAACCAGCTCTACTTCATTCAGCAATGACTGACTACCCACCACGTCGGCATCGCATTGGTAAAATTCGCGGTAGCGGCCTCTTTGCGGGCGATCTGCGCGCCACACCGGTTGAACCTGGTATCGCTTAAATGGAAGCGCCAATTGACCATGATTCATCGCAACATAGCGGGCGAATGGAATGGTCAGATCATACTTTAACGCACGTTCGGTAAGGTTTTTATCATTACGACCCTGCAATACATTTTCAAATGCGGCTTTTGCCTTGTCGATATTTTTAGGATCACTCAGCCCATTGTTGAGGATCTTGAAAATTAGTTTGTCGCCTTCTTCGCCATATTTTCCCATTAAAGTATCCAGGTTCTCCATGGCAGGAGTTTCCAGCGGCTGATATCCCCAGCGTTCAAATTCTTCTTTGATCGTATTGAGAATATAATTCCGTTTGCGAACAATATCGGGTCCGAAATCCCTGGTGCCCTGGGGCAATGATGGTTTTGCCATTAGCGCTGCTTGAGAGTTTAAACCCCATCCCGATAGCTACCGGGATTGAGCTGAGATTGGGGTGCGTATTTTTTTATAATGGTATTGCAAACTTCGTCGATCATATTATAGACCTCATGATATCCAGGTTCAGGGCCATACCAGGGATCCGGCACATCCAGGTTCTGCCCTGGATAAATTTCATTCATGAGAAGGTCAACTTTTGAAGGGTCGAAATTTTTCTTTGCAATGCGGCGAATATCGTCCAGCACATCGTTGGCGAGCGCATAAATTTTATCATACACCTCGAAATCTTCTGCTACAAAACGTCTTGCCCGCTGGTCACAAATATCGATACCATTAAGTTTAGCTACTTTTTGAGAAAGCGGGTGCGGAGGCTCTCCAATATGGTAACTATTGGTGCCCGCACTTTCCACGGTCCAGTTTAGGCCCGAATTGCTGGCCTTCTGCCGTAAAATGCCCTCTGCGAGCGGACTGCGGCAAATGTTCCCCAAACAAACCATTAAGATTTTCATGGTGCAAAGATATTCTGTTTTACAGCATTGTGCGACAAACTGTTAATAGTTGGGTGTGCTTTATGGATTCTGCTCGTTGAGGCATCTATTTTTCGGGCAACAATCGATAGATAGAGTGGGATATATTTGTTGTCATTTTTATGACAGAAACCTGACAATTGTAGAGGGATATTCACAAAATGTAATAATTTGCCCGATTTGAAAAAGGAAATCTATGCTGGAGGAATACGAAAAACAGAAAAGAAAACAGATTGCGATACGCAAAGCGCTGATGGATTATTCGATCGGTGTGTTGATCATCATTGCCGGTATATTTTTCCTGGTAAGAGACAGGTTTAAACTGGAGTTCAACGAAAATTTCCCACCAAATGATATCGATAAGATTTTCGGGGGCATTTGTATCATGTATGGTGCCTGGCGTGTGTACCGTGGATACAAAAAAAATTATTTTAGTTAGCCTGGGTGTTTGCTGACAGATTTAACAAAGGAGTGTAATTGATGAAAGTCTTTAGATATTCAATAATCGTTGTCGTGATATCCCTGCTGCTGGCAGGTGTATGGAGCTGTAAGTCGAATAAGGAAAAAGAGGAGGAGCAACTCGATTCACC
Organism: Bacteroidota bacterium; assembly: GCA_023411775.1. Classification (GTDB taxonomy): domain Bacteria; phylum Bacteroidota; class Bacteroidia; order Chitinophagales; family Chitinophagaceae; genus Terrimonas_B. The sequence goes on from JAEYOL010000339.1 coordinate 4,070, forward strand.
CTATAGGGGAAAGATATATGTAAGTGCCGATGAATCGTTTAAACCTATCATAGATGAACACGTCAAAGTATATGAGGCAAACCGCCCCGGAACGGAGATTGTAGTGGATTACAAACCTGAAGCGGAGTGTTTAAAGGATATGATCGTTGACAGTGTGCGTATGATCATTGCGACAAGGGGATATAGTGAGAATGAAAGGAATTTTATTGTCGACTCTTTTCGTATCGCGCCAAAGAAGATGGTGGTAGCAAGGGATGCGGTGGCTGTGATCGTGAATCCAGGTGCTGAGGACTCACTTTTCACGATGGAAGAGATCAGGGAGATATTAACCGGGAAATTTAAGAAAGAATTAATCCCGGTTTTTGACGGAGTGCAGGCAACCAGTACGGTACGTTTCATCGTCGATTCTGTATTGAAAACCGAACCGATCACGCCCACGGCTGTTGCGGCCAGGTCTAGCGAAGGAGTGATCGATTATGTCTCTAAAAATCCAAATACCATAGGCTTTATCGGCGTCAGCTGGATTGGAAATCGCGAGGATGTACAGCAGGTAAGTTTTTTGACGAAGGTGAAAATGGCGCATTTAGAAAGCACGGACATGCCGGGAATGTATGTTTTACCTGTACAGGCCAATATTTATATGCGCCGATACCCGATGATCCGTGATTTGGTATATATATTGAAAGAAAACCACAGGGGCCTGGGAAAAGGATTTGCAGATTTTATGAGTGGAGAGCGAGGACAATTAATATTTAAAAGGGCTTACCTGATGCCGGCACAAAAAGATTTTCGGGTACGACCGGTGAGGGTAAGGGAATAAAACAAAGTAGTTATATTTACAACTCTTAAAAAGTGAAAGAAAAATGAAGAAAATATCAATTGGTTTTTTAGTAGCCGGCCTTTTTGCAATAAGTGTGTTGCAGGCACAATCGATCAAGGATGGTGTGAAGGACCTGTATGCTGAAAGGTATAAGAGTGCCAAGGCTACTTTTGAAAAGTTACTGGCTTCAAATCCGAATAATATTGAAGCGACATACTGGCTGGGTCAGACTCATATTGAAATGAGTGATACCACTGGCGCGAAAAACGTATATAGCAAGGCCTTGCTGAGCAGTGCCAACGCACCCCTGATCATTGTTGGGATGGGTCATGTGGAGCTGATGGAAAATAAGATGAGTGAAGCACGTCAGCGTTTCGAAGCTGCGATCACCATGTCGAGAGGCAGGAAGGGTGATGATCCAGATATACTGAACGCGGTAGGCAGAGCGATCACCAATACATATAATGCAAAAGAGAAAAAAGGGGGTGATATTAACTATGCGGTCGAAAAGCTGGAGATTGCAGCCCAGAGGGATCCTAAAAATCCCGATATCCTGTTGAACCTTGGCAATGCTTATAGGAAAGCGAAACCAGGTGAAGCGGGTGGACAGGCATTCCAGAGCTATACAAAGGCTACCCAGGTGGACCCGAGTTTTGCGCCTGCCTATTACCGGATGGCGCAGTTGTTCAATACGCAGCGTAACTGGGAGCTCTATGAAAAATACCTGAATGATGCGGTGGAAAAAGATCCAAGATTCGCCCCGGCATATTACGACCTGTATTATCATAAATTAATGAGGCTTGATTTTGCCACAGCTGAACAATTCGCTCAGAAATTCATTTCCAGCTCAGATCCTGATCCGGAAAACGATTATATCCGCGTTCAAACTCTTTGGGCGAAAAAGGATTTTGATGGCGCGATTGCAGGGGCAAAGAATATCATTGCGCAGGTAGGACCCAACGCACGGGCCCGTGTATACAAACTGATTGCTGACAGCTATCTTCAGAAAAAAGATACAGCTGCCGCTAAGGAATATGTTGACCAGTATTTTGCCAAGGCCAAACCTGATGACCTTACACCGTTGGATTACCAGATGAAAGCTTCGGCTTATTCTGTTATCCCCGGCCAGGAAGCGGTAGTGCTGGAAAGCTATAAAGAAGGTATCAAGGCTGATACGGTGCTGGAAAATAAGATTGACCTGTTGAAGAAAGGCACTGCATTTTTTGCAGCCAAAAAGGATTATGTCAACGAAGCACAATTGCATGACCTGATCCTGGAGATAAAACCCAACCTGACCATCAACGATTATTTCGCGGCTGGCCTGGCCAATTACAGGTCGCAGGACTATCCTAAGTCGTACGATATCTTTAAAATTGTTGCAGAAAAATATCCCGACCAGGAATTTGGATGGGAGTGGATGCACAACAATGCCCAGTTGATCGATACAGTAAAAAAAGACAGTATAGCGTTACCTGCTGCGCAAAAACTGTATGACTTCGCGCAACGTGATACGGTGAAGTATGCAAGACAGATCGCGAGCTCGTCTTATTTCCTGGCTACTTATTTCCTCGAGCAGGGCGATAAAGACAAAGCCATCGACTACCTGAAAAAAATGAAGTCTGCTACCAAAGACCCCGCAGTTCAGGAAAGCATTCAAAAGAATATCGATCAGCTTTCCAGTCCTTCAGCTACGCCACGACAACAACAGCGGTCTTCTTCTTCATCGCCACAGCGAAGTAGTAGCTCCTCGGGGCGGTAGCGAACATAAATTTTGAGATAAGAAAAAAATATAAATTATAAGGCAGCCCGGATTTACCGGGCTGTTTTTTTATGCCTGCTTTTAATTCGGATAATTGATATTGCTGTCTTATTTTTGCCGATAGGGTAAAAAAATATGATCCACTTACTCCAGATAGATCCAACTGCCTCTGATGCCAGCTCCTATTTGCCGGTCGCCATACAGATCATTTTTGCAGTTGGCCTGGTCGTTACGCTGATGGTTGCTACCCACCTGCTGGGTCCCAAACGCAAGACCTCCGATAAATTACAAACCTTTGCCAGCGGTATTGAAAGTCACGGGGATGCCCGTCAGCCCATGGCTATAAAATATTTCCTGACTGCTATATTATTTGTGCTTTTTGACGTGGAAGTGATCTTTTTTTACCCTTATGCGGTAAATTTTAAAGAGTTGGGTTGGAGCGGTTTTTGGGCGGTATTGATGTTTGTTGGCTTCTTTTTATGTGGATTTATCTACATCGTCAAAAAAGGAGCGCTGAAGTGGGAAGACTGATCCCTTCCAGCCAAATAGTTCTGCTTTCAGGTTGTTTTTCAAGACAGGTAAATGCTGCTGTATTGAAAAATTTTTTAATGATCTCAAACTCCCCCCGGGGAAGGAGGATTGATTATGTCACGTCCGGTTTCATATAATATTACTAAAAAACCTCTTGTTGCGGATATCAGCATGGCTGAAATGCCGGAAGGACACCAGGGAGAGGGCTTCTTTGCTACATCATTAAATAGTGTAATAGGTCTGGCGAGAAAAAATTCGATCTGGCCCCTGCCTTTTGCAACATCATGCTGCGGTATCGAGTTCATGGCCACCATGGGTGCGCATTACGACCTGGCACGCTTTGGCAGTGAAAGGGTAGGATTTTCCCCCCGTCAGTGCGACCTTCTGATGGTAATGGGTACGATCGCCAAGAAGATGGGCCCCGTGGTCAAACAGGTTTACCTCCAGATGGCCGAACCCCGCTGGGTGATCGCCGTAGGCGCCTGCGCTTCCAGCGGTGGTATTTTCGATACTTATAGTGTGCTGCAGGGCATCGACCAGGTAGTACCGGTTGATGTATATGTGCCCGGATGTCCTCCACGACCTGAAGCAATTCTCGATGGTGTGATGAGGATCCAGGACCTGGTAGGTAAAGAAAGCCTGCGTAGACGAAATGGGGAAAGGTATAAGGCGTTGCTGGAGAGTTATGGGATACAATAAAATTTGAAAATTTGAAGATTTGAAAATTTGAGAATGGGGTATCTGAGTTTATGGAGTCTTATACTTTCAACTTTTAGAAAATAACTAACACTATAAATAAGAAAATTTGAAATGGATGATTGAAAATGCAGACACGAAGTCATTTTCAAATTCACAAATTCACAAATTCTCAAACTAAACATGTCTCTCACGAACGAACATATAAAACAAAAGCTGATTGAAAGATTCAATGACCAGGTGCTGGGTTTTGAAGAATCTTATGGTATGCTCAGCTTTGAAGCGCCGAAAGAGCTCAACCTGAAAGTCCTGAATTTTTTATACGATGATGAGGAGCTGAAGTTCAGGTTTCTTACCGATCTCTGCGGCGTTCACTACCAGGGTCAGCAGGAAAAGGAACTGGCTGTTGTTTATCACCTGCACAACCTGGAAGATAATGTCCGTATCCGTTTCAAGGTTTTTACCAGGATGGATAAGCCGGATATTTATACGGCAACTGGTCTTTTTTCATCAGCCAACTGGATGGAGCGGGAAACCTATGATTTTTACGGTATCAATTTCGTGGGACATCCCAATTTGAAACGGATCCTCAATGTTGACGAAATGGATTATTTCCCGCTGCGTAAACATTACCCGCTCGAGGACCAGAGCCGGGTAGATAAGGATGATGAAATGTTTGGCAGGGGAGGCACCATCGGGTTTGGAACGGAGAAGACAGATCATGGAACTATTATCGAGGCAGAAAAGAAAAATGTGGGAGAAGACATTATTTAATTTTCAAATCAGGTCATGTCGGAGCAGCATATAAAACTACCGGAAGGAAGTATTGAGAAGACAACCACCACGTTGAACCTGGGACCTACGCACCCGGCAACGCATGGTGTGATGCAGAATATTCTTGAGCTCGATGGTGAAAGGATCGTTTCAGCCGAACAAACCATCGGTTATATTCACCGCGCTTTTGAAAAGATCGCTGAAAGGCGGCCACTCTACCAGATCACGCCACTTACCGACCGGCTCAACTACTGTTCATCGCCCATCAATAATATGGGCTGGCATCTTACCTGTGAGAAACTACTGGGTGTAAAAACTCCAAAGCGGGTCGATTACCTCCGTATTATTATTATGGAACTGGCCCGTATCTCCGATCACCTGATCTGCAATTCCATCGTGGGTGTGGATAGCGGCGCTTATACCGGTTTTCTCTATGTGATGCAATACCGCGAGCTGATCTACGAGATCTATGAGGAGATTTGCGGATCCCGACTGACAACCAATATTGGTCGTATCGGCGGTTTCGAAAGAAATTTCAACGATATCGCGTTTCAAAAGATACAGAAATTCCTCGACGAGTATCCTGCAGTGCTAACAGAGTTTGAAAACCTGTTTACACGCAACCGCATTTTTATGGATCGTACCATTGGTGCAGGTCCCATTAGCGCGGAACGGGCATTGAACTATGGTTTTACTGGTCCCAACCTGCGTGCGGCAGGTGTAGATTACGACGTACGTATTCATTCACCATACAGCAGCTACGAAGATTTTGAATTTGATATTCCCGTAGGCACCACCGGTGACTGCTATGATCGTTTCCTGGTACGCAACCAGGAGATGTGGCAGTCGCTGCGGATCATAAAAGATGCTTTCCAGAAAGTACAGGAGTTTAAAGGTGCAGATGCGGATATATATCATGCCGATGTCCCCGAGTACTACCTGCCTCCCAAACAGGATGTGTATACAAAAATGGAAGCGCTGATCTGGCATTTCAAGATCATCATGGGTGAAATAAACATGCCCGCGGGCGAGGTTTATAATGCTGTGGAAGGTGCCAATGGAGAGCTGGGATTTTATTTTATCAGTGATGGCGGCAGAACACCTTATCGTCTTCATTTTCGCAGGCCATGTTTTATTTACTACCAGGCCTACGAGGAACTGACGAAAGGAGCCATGCTTAGCGACGCGATCATCGTGATGTCGTCGCTGAATTTGATTGCGGGGGAGATGGACGCGTAGATGAATTTGAAAATTTGAAGATTTGAAAATTTGAAAATGTGGCGAATTTGAAAATTTGAAGATTTGAGAATTTGAAAATGAAGGAGAATTTGAAAATGTGAGGAATTTGAAAATGTGAGGAATTTGAAAATTTGAAGATTTGAAAATTGAAAATGAGGGAGAGTAATGTGGGAATGTGGAAATGTGAGGATTTGAAAATTTGAAGATTTGAAAATTTGAAAATGAGGGAGAATGGGGGAATGTGAAAATGTGGGGATGTGAAAATTGACCGGGCAACTTGATTGAGTAATTATAAAATGGGTGAATAATTTCAGATTATTTGATACCCACATTGTAGAATATGAATTTTTCAGAGGAGAAACTACAGGAAGTGCAGCGTATTGTTGCCCGTTATCCGGAGGGGAAACATAAAAGCGCGTTGATACCGGTATTGCACCTGGCGCAGCAGGAGTTTGGCGGCTGGCTGGATGTGCCGGTAATGGACTACGTGGCGTCATTGCTGAATCTTACACCGATCGAAGTGTATGAAGTAGCAAGTTTCTATAGTATGTTTAACCTCAAACCTGTCGGGCGTTACATGTTTGAAGTTTGCCAGACCGGCCCATGTATGATCA
>JAEYOL010000011.1 GCA_023411775.1 Bacteroidota bacterium
TCCCCTTATTACGAAATACTTTCTTGCAATCTTCAAAAGTCTGGTAATTGCTATTCAGGTTTTCAACACCTTCACTTACCCGGTAAACCGGGAATATCTTCAATGATCGCAGGATGCGGGCGATCCATTTGTTTTTAAATGCGTCGCCGCGAGCCAGGGACCATATCGGCTTGTCGAATAAAATATCTAGCAAAATGGCATCAAGAAAGGAATTGGGATGATTGCAGGCCAGGAGCAGGGGGCCCTCCATTTTGAGCATTGACCTGTTATTGACGATGATCCTGCGGCAGAAAATGAACATGGCTATGCGGACAACAATTTTCAGCGTTTGATACAGCAACCTGGGCTAATTTTGATGAATATAATAGAAAATCTGCGGACGGATCAACCCGCCATGGTATTTTCGACCTAAAACTAGAGAAATCAATTATTTAGGAAGCTGAATAATTTCAAAAATCCTTGTCTCTGTCTCCCCGTTTACACAGATAAGACTTATCTTTGCTGCCCCGATTTAAAACCGTCGGGTTTATATCATGTTTGAAAACATTATTAAAAAACAACTAAACGCTGATGCACAGGAGCATGCAGGCGCTGACACACCGGCTGAAACCGGGACGGCCGAAGCATCTACAGCGACAACAAATGAACCTGTACAAGCTCACCCGGCTCCCCACGAAACTGCACACGACGATTTCGACTGGAGCGTTGACAAACGTAACGTTACTTCTTACACCAAAGAAGAAAAGGAGAAGTATGACAAGGTGTATGACAACACTTTTGTTCAGCTCAATGACGGCGAACTGATTAAAGGTACTGTGGTAGGTCTTACAAAGACCGATGTGGTGCTGAACATTGGTTTCAAAAGCGATGGTTTGATCTCATTGAATGAATTCCGTGATCAACCCGGCCTTAAAGTTGGCGATGAAGTAGAGGTAATGGTTGTAGACAAGGAAGACCGCAACGGTCACCTGAACCTCAGCCGCCGCCAGGCCCGCATTACCCGTGCATGGGAAAGGATCATGGAAGTACATAAGACTGGTGAGGTCATCACTGGTTTGGTTACCTCCAAAACCAAGGGCGGTCTTATCGTTGATGTATTTGGTATGGAAACCTTCCTGCCTGGTTCACAGATCGACGTAAAACCTGTTACGGATTACGATCAGTTTGTGGGCAAGACCATGGAGTTTAAAGTAGTTAAGATCAACGAAACGATCAAGAACGCCGTTGTATCTCACAAGGCACTTATCGAAAGCGATATCGAAGCACAACGTGCAGAGATCATGAGCAAGCTCGAGAAAGGCCAGGTACTGGAAGGAACGGTGAAGAATATTACCGACTTCGGTGCATTTATGGACCTCGGTGGCCTCGACGGACTTTTGTATATCACAGATATTTCATGGGGTCGTATCTCGCACCCTGCTGAAGTGCTGAAGATGGATCAGAAGATCAACGTGGTGGTTCTTGATTTCGATGATGAGAAAAAACGTATCAGCCTCGGTCTGAAACAACTTACCCCGCATCCATGGGATGTATTGCCCGAAACAATTGTTGAAGGCAATGTAGTGAAGGGTAAAGTGGTTAATATTGAAGACTACGGTGCGTTCCTCGAAATTATGCCTGGTGTAGAAGGCCTGGTTCACGTAAGTGAGATCACATGGGCTAATACGCCGATCAACGCCAAGGAATTCTTCAAACTCGGCGATGAGCATGAAGCAAAAATCGTTACGCTGGATAAAGGAAGCCGTAAGATGAGCCTCTCTATCAAACAGCTTTCTGATGATCCATGGAATGATATTGAAACAAGGTTTGCTGAAGGTAGCCGTCATACCGGCCTGGTTAAAAACATCACCAATTACGGTGTGTTTGTAGAACTGGCTCCTGGTATCGGTGGTATGATCCATATCAGTGACCTGAGCTGGCTGAAGCGCTTCAATCACCCCAGCGAGTACACGAAAGTGGGCTCCAACATCGACGTGGTGATCATGGGTATCGATAAAGATAACCGCAAGCTGCAGCTTGGTCATAAACAACTCGAAGAAGATCCCTGGAATGCGCTTCAGGATACGTTCGCGATCGGAACGATCCATGAAGGCACTGTTACCCGTCGCGATGACAAAGGCGCGGTAGTTCAATTGCCTTATGGCCTCGAAGGATTTGCTCCTAACCGTCACCTTACTAAGGAGGATGGCAAGAGCATTGGTGCCGATGAAACAGCCCAGTTCCTCGTGATTGAATTTGACCGTAACGAGAAACGCATTGTGCTTTCTCACAGCCGCATCTGGGAGCAGGGACAAATAGAAGAGAAAGAAGCACAGAAGAAAGAAGCGAGGGCAGAAGCCGATAAAACCAAGAAAGCTGTTAAGAACATCCAGGGTAAAGTAGAAAAAGCCACATTGGGCGACCTGGGTGTGCTGGCCGACCTGAAAAAGAAAATGGAAGGTGGTGAAGCAGCAGCGGGTTCGGAAGAAGCAAAGCCGGAATAATCCTTACGATTGATTTTTTGTTGCATACAGGCTGGTCGACGAAAGTCATCCAGCCTTTTTTAATGTGCATTGTTTAATTTCATGTGTCGTTTCCGGATTAAAAACTGACTATGAGTTCGATTAGAGAGCGATTAAAAAATTTTCAACTGGTCCGTAAGATCGTGTATGCTATTGTCGGCCTTTTTTCCTACCCCGGCATCGCGATGATCAACAAACTGAAAATTTCGGGTACCGAGCATATCAAAGATCTTCCACGTGAAAAGGTTTTATTTGTCAGCAACCACCAGACATATTTCGCCGACGTCATTACTTTTCTCCATATTTTCTGCGCGGTGAAATGGGGTAAAAATAATAAGCTGGGTGTTCCTTATTATTTGCTGAATCCCTTTACCCGTGTAAATTATGTAGCTGCCGAAGCCACTATGAATGGAAGCTGGATCAGTAAGCTGTTTACTTTAGCCGGCGCGTTGACGGTCAAGCGCACCTGGAATGCTGAATCGAAAGAAACCCGCAAAGGACTTGATCCCTCCGATACCCGTAAGATCACACGGGCGCTGGAGAAGAATTGGGTGATCACGTTTCCGCAGGGCACGACCAAAGCATTTGCGCCTGGCCGCAAAGGCACCGTGCTGATCATCAGGCAAAGCAGGCCGATCGTGATACCCGTTGTGATTAATGGTTTCTGGCGGGCCTTCAATAAAACGGGTTTAAAACTGCGCAAGAAGAATACCCTGCTAACCGTGCGTTTCAAACCGCCCCTGGATATCGATTACGATGCAAGTTCGGAAGCCATCCTCGAGCAGCTCATGGATGCCATCGAACAAAGCAAGAAATTCATGCCCGCCAAGGAGAAAGTATCGGCTTGAAATGGCGCAATTGATTTTTCTTCGTTTTAACACGCAGCTGTGTTTTGCGTATTAACTTTGACCCACACATTACTATGACCCAAAAACCCGCCACGATAAAAGAGATCGCCCGCAGACTGAATGTTTCGGTATCTACAGTATCGCGGGCATTGCATGATCATCCCAGTATCGGGCTTCGTACCAAGATGCAGGTACAAAAGCTTGCAGCGGAACTTAACTACGAGCCCAACCAGGCAGCGATATCTTTTAAGCAGGGAAAGACATCCACGATCGGAGTGATACTTCCCAACTTAGGTGAAGAGTTTTTCTCTACCGCGATCAATGGTATTGAAAATATTGCTACGGAAAATAACTATACTGTGTTGATCGGTCAGTCGCATGATGATATCGAGCGCGAAAAAAAGATCGTCGACACCATGCGGCGTCACCGTGTGGATGGCCTGATCGTGTCGCTTTCAAAAAATACAGATTCATACGAACATTTCAGCCAGCTGGAAAAATACTCCATACCAGTTGTGTTTTTCGACCGGGTGCCGGATCTGCCTGGCGCATTTACAGTTGCCTGTGATCTCAAGAACAGTTCTATGCAGTTGGTCGACTGGCTGGTGAGCAAAGGCTATCGCCAGATAGGTTTTATAAATGGTCCTGATACGATGTTGCCCTCCGGGGAGAGACTGAGTGGTTACCAGGAAGGTTTACAAAAGAATAAGATACAATCTGACCCGTCCTATATTGTCAAAACCGATCTCAGCAAGGAATCTACATTTGAAGCCATGCAGCGTCTGCTTGATTTAAAAAAGCGTCCTGTAGCCGTGATTGCCTTTAATGATTATGTGGCACTCGATGCCATTAAATATTCGCGGGGCCAGGGGCTGAAGATAAATAAGGATATTTTCTTTGCCAGTTTTGCCAACCTGCCCATGACCAGTTACCTCGACGAGCCGCCCCTGGTATCAGTCGAACAGTTTCCCTACGAGCAGGCCGAAAAAGCCACCAGTATCCTGATAGACCTTATCAATAAAAAGGAAGTGGGCGGGGTGGGAGAGAATCGTAATGTAGTCATGCAGACAAAGGTGATTG
>JAEYOL010000017.1 GCA_023411775.1 Bacteroidota bacterium
GTATACCCACCAAGTTTGTCATTGATAAAGACGGCCTGATCCGTTTCAAATCGGTAGGCTTTGATGGAAGTGATGATAAGCTGGTAAAGGAACTCACCGCCATGATCGAGATGGCCGCTGATCCAACTAAAAAAGGATTTTAAGTAACGAAACTCCGTTCTGTTTCTGTTGGCCGGAACGGAGTTCCGGCATCCTTAGAAACCGGCGAAAAAAAAGTACAAAGGTGTTACGAAAATAGAAAAGCCGCTGTGAAAATAACAGCTAAAGATGACGCGATGGTCAAAGCTTGCTAACATCCTAAAAACTTATTCCGGGCAGCAATGATTCCTAATTCCAAAATACCAGTCCTAATTCCGGTCGCGGTTAAATCTCCCGGTTCACCCTCATCACATTCTTCACCGGCGTGACCTTATACCCTGCCTGCCGTAATAAATTGATACAACCTTCTTTTCCCGGTAAATGCCCTGCTCCTACTGCAATGAGTAATGGCTTGTCTGGCATCAGGTCTTTTAGTTTTTCAATCCAGTTACGATTGCGGTTATGCAATAAGATATCGGTATAATTGGAGATGCTTGGATCGCTTTTCAAAATCATTTCCTCCAGTTTCTTAAGGTCCTGTGTCTTGTATGCATTTAGCATTTCAACCATTTCACCATCATCATCTTTACCCTGGATGGCATTGTCGATATAACTGACCAGTTGCTCTGCCTGTAACTTATAAGGAATACTATCCAGAACGCTGGCCTGATAGCCCATACTTTCAAGACCTTTTATGGGTTTATTATATTCTTTAGCCTCCATCATGATCACCTGCTCCATCATGGCTGTTGTTTCGCAGGGTATATCGCCCTGTTGCAAGGTGGAAGCAGCCAGGATAGGCTTGTAGGTTTCAAGCATCGTAAAAGGCAGCATGGATCCCTTCGTTTCGAAGTAATTTTTTACTTTTTCGTAGTCAGCTTCACTCAGCAGGTCCTGCAGGGTTGTATCTCCTTTCATTTTCATCTTACCCATCACGCCCAGCATTTCAAACATATTATCAAGGTCCACTTCGAAGTAAACCTCTTTGACGTTTTGAATAATATTTTTCAGGCTGTCGCTAAGGACGGCGTCGTCCTTACAAAGCATATGGATGGTACCAAAAAGATAGGAAGGCTTCGCCAGGCCATTGCCACTAATTTTCCAAAGAAGTGTATGGTCTGAATTATTTTTTTGTGCAAACGCCGATATTGCCATAAAGCTTCCGAGTAATACTGCACTGATTCTTTTCATGATTTGCTGTTCCTTTGATGATGTTCCTGGAGTATAACGATTATAACAAGCAATTTAAGGGTTTAGTTCTAATCGCCGACTACAGCATCTTCACCATAAAGCTGGCCCTTGAATTTCAGGGAGGGAGAAGGTATAAAAGCCCCTATCCCCAATTGCTCCCATTTTTCATCAACTGCCTGTATGGTTTTATCATCTGCCACAATGATATTGGGCCAGTCTCGCTGGAAATCATCCCATTGTTTGGTTTTCCTTGTTCCATCCAGTCCCATGCAGGCTGTATATTTTCCTGCTTCATGCGAACTTTCCTGCCGGGTAAGCATACTATCACGGCGGGGATCCAGGTTATTGCAGAATCGCCATAATGCAGTGGTAAGATCATGTGGGTCCACCGTGTGTTCTACATAAAGTATCATTTTTATACCGGCCATTTCTGGCAGCGAAGCGATCTGCTCATGCAAGGCCCTGATATGGCCCTTCCTGTTTTTTTCAACCGCGATGACCAGGCAGGGTATTCCTGTTTTCAACAGGGATGAGTTGACAGCTTTCACTTCCCCAAACTTTGACATGATCGCCTGGTTATCGATCATATCACCATTATCTATTGCATTTCCTTTTGATATCCAGCGTTCATCTTTTTCCTCCTCAGACTTACGTGTGCCATCAATGCACATTTTGCCGCCAAATCCCATTTTGCTGCAACTATGATCCAATACATCCATAGGGCCTTGTGAAAAATAGATATCGGTTGCCGGGTTCAGGTTGTCAAATACATATTTGGACAGTTCCTGATAATTAGTGATAGAGGTAGATTCATCAGTGATCACAAGGATCTTATTAAACATCATTTGCCCGGCACCCCACATGGCGTTCATCACTTTTTGACCCTGGCCTGCATATTCTTTTTGGATCTTGGTGATAACGAGGTTATGAAAAACGCCTTCCACAGGCATTTCCATATCGATGATCTCAGGCACCATTGTCATTTTGATGGGTGCCAGGAAAATTCTTTCGGTTGCTTTACCCAGCCAGGCATCCTCTTGGGGTGGAATACCAACGATAGTGGCCGGGTACACGGGATTTTTTTTATGAGTGATGGCCGTGATATGAAAACGCGGGTACCAGTCTGGCAGGGAATAATAACCTGTGTGATCGCCAAACGGTCCTTCCCATATCATCTCATCACCGGGATCCACATATCCTTCGATAATAAAATCCGCATCGGCCGGGACTTCCACATCCGGCTGTGTGATGCATTTAACCAGTTCTACTTTTCTTTTTCTAAGAAACCCTGCGAGCATATACTCATCAACATTTTCAGGCAAGGGTGCTGTGGCCGAATAGGCATACACCGGGTCGCCACCGAGTGCGACAGCTACGGGCATGCGTTTGTTGAGTTTCTTATATTCATTAAAATGTTTGGCAGATACTTTATGCTTATGCCAGTGCATACCAGTAAGCGTCGGGCCAAATACCTGCATGCGGTACATGCCTACATTTCGTGATCGCGTAACCGGGTCTTTGGTGTGAATGATCGGTAAGGTGACAAATGGACCCCCGTCTTTGGGCCAGCAGGTGATAACTGGCAGTTTGGTGATATCCGGTTTTTCCATCACCACTTCCTGGCACTCCCCTCTCCCGGATTTTACTTTTGGCATCCAGGAGGCAAACTGACCGAGTTTAGGAAGGATCTTTAATTTATCAATGATACTTTCTTTTGGTGATGCGAGTAGTTTGAAAAGATTTTCGATCTCGTGAGCAGTATCATCAAGCCGCTCTACGCCCAGCGCCAGGCACATTCTTTTCTCGCTGCCATAAGCGTTCATTAAAACGGGGAAATCATACCCGGTGTTCTCAAACAAGATCGCTTTACCACCGCCGGGTTGCTTGCTCATGCGATCGGTGATCTCGGCCATCTCGAGTTTGGGGTCAACATAGGTTTTAATCCTAACCAGTTCGCCTTCCTTCTCCAGTATGTCTATAAAATGCTGTTGATTTTTGTACGCCATGCCTTTCTATAAATGAAGCAAAGGTACGTGTTGGGATTTTGGAAATGGACCGGGCATCTAATGTTTGCAAAATGATCACATTTGTTTTAATACACATTCACCGGGCAATCGATACCATTCTTATTACCTTTTCGTCCACCACCAAAAAGACCGGTGCCACCGGAACTGCCACCGCCAAGGCGATAGGTAAGATGAAGACCGGTGAAATAATAGTTGTCCTTGTTTCTTGAGCTGCCACGTTGCGCACCTTTGGCCGGATATACAGGATTGCCCACTTCATCACCGCGGTAAGACATATCGACCGAAAGCTGTCCCCTGCCTGCCAGGAGGTCGGCAGGATCAGCATAATCGGTGCTTACATCATCTAAGTAGTCGGTAAATAATTTTCGTATACCCAGTTCGAGTCCCAAATGGAGTTTATCCGTAATTGCGAATTTAACGCCGGCGCCAAAAGGAATGGCGGCCTGCGTGAGGCCATAGGGTTCCCTGTCGGCATATCCCGGCAGCCCCTGCCCCTCCGTGCTAAGCGGTTTTAGAAAAACCTTGGTACTGCTGTCGTAAGCGTAAGGATTGAAATGATAAATGGCGAGACCGGCAAATACATATGGTGAAATGCGGTGATCGTACAGGTTGAGCAGGTAATATTCACCCAGCAAACTGAATTCTGAAATAGAAGTTTCAAAACTCAGGTTACGGGCGTGCAGTCCTTCCTTGCTACTATAGCGGTCGGCACCACCCACAACCGCGTAAGTGTAACCCGCACGGAGCATAATATTGTCGGTGAGTTCATAGT
>JAEYOL010000088.1 GCA_023411775.1 Bacteroidota bacterium
CACGAATTGCACGAATTATTTAGCCACGGATTGCACAGATTTCACGGATGATGGCTGCCTGCGGCAGGGGTGGCCACGAATGACACGAATTATTTTGCCACGGATTAATTTTTATCTGCCTGCGGCAGAGGTGGCCACGAATGGCACGAATAAAAAGGTAAACTTATTTCGATAAATTGGAAGATGTAATCCCCGTAAAAAGGACACGAATACACGGTGTTAGTCTGTTTACTCGTCGAGTTCAGTGCATTCCTCTATGCCCGAGCATACAAAGTACATATAGAAATTATATTCGTGTCATTCGTGCCATTCGTGGCTGCCACCCGTGCCATTCGTGGCTTAAAAAATCCGTCTAATCAGTATAATCCGTGGCTTTGCTTCCGTATCTTTGCGCCGGCAGGTCTTACACGACCAGCTCCTGCTGAACCCTCCCAGGGCCGGAAGGCAGCAAGAGTAGGTGGTTGAGCGGTGCGATGTGAGGAGCCTGCCTTTTTTAACTAATTTGTAAATGAGCCAATTTGAAAATTTGTCCTAAGGACCCCGCCCGGGAAATGAATTTCAAATTGGCTCATTTATTTTCAACTTAGCGCATCCACAAACGTTGTATTATTATGAAGTTTTTCATCGATACCGCCAATCTCGCACAGATAAAAGAAGCTCATGACCTCGGGATCCTGGATGGTGTAACAACCAACCCTTCATTGATGGCCAAGGAAGGGATCAAAGGGCATGATGCAGTGATCAATCACTACAAGACCATCTGCGAAATGGTAGAAGGTGGCGATATCAGCGCCGAAGTGGTATCTACAGAGTTTAATGAGATCGTGGAAGAGGGTAAAAAGCTCGCGGCGATCCATCCAAACATCGTAGTAAAAGTGCCGATGATAAAAGACGGCGTAAAAGCGATCAAATGGTTTACTGATAATGGTATCCGCACCAATTGTACGCTGGTTTTCTCAGCGGGACAGGCTATACTGGCTGCAAAAGCAGGCGCAGCTTATGTTTCTCCCTTCATTGGCCGTATTGATGACAGCAACTGGGATGGGGTAGAACTGATCTCACAGATCGCGCATATCTATTCTGTGCAGGGTTATAAAACAGAGATCCTTGCGGCATCGATCCGTAATGCGCTCCATATCGTAAAATGCGCGGAAGCCGGCGCGGATGTCTGTACCTCTCCCCTGGATTCCATTCTTGGCCTGCTCAAACACCCCTTAACTGATATCGGGCTCGCCAAATTCCTGGAAGACGCCCGCAAGTTTGCATAAGCCTACACAAAACCGTTCACAGAACTTATAAAAAAGAAATGAGGCGTCTTGACACCTCATTTTTATTTTATATTACTCAATCCCGTATTCTCAACCTCAACCTCAACCTCAACCTCCACCTCAACCTAAACCTTAGCCTCAACTTTCAAACCCCTAATTCCCCCTCTTCCTTCCCTTTTTCTTAAACTCCCTCATCACTTCCTCTTGCGTCGGCAGGGGTCCGTCGGGTTTAATTTTAATCCAGATCGTGCGTTCTATGACCAGGTCGGGATTGGATTTAAGCATGGCTTTTACTGTTATTTTGTCACCTTTGAAGTTGGCCGGGACGACCAGTTCATTCCCCGAAAAATGGCAATCTGAAGCGCTAAACTGGATCTCTTTTGCGGTCAGCGGCATCCAACTGCCGTTGGATAATTTCCCGTCCACGTTGATGTAGTTGTGAGTTCCTTTTTTCAAACTATCGGTGTAGAGGTGGAAATAAATGCTGTCCACCTTCTGCGCTTTCCCGCCAAATGCCGCCAGGCAAAAAAAACTGATAAGTAAAATTCGGGTCACTTTTTTGGATTTATTACCGGTTAGACGATCCGGTTTTGTTAAAGGTACGACAGCAAAAATGGTTAACATTTATTTGTAAAAACTTCTACCGGCATCACCCTGCGTTCAGGTCAGGGGTGTTTTTTCAAACCGCATTTTCCTCATTTCCGTTCAACTTATCTTTCCCAAAACCCCGGGCTCAAATTTTTTCCCGATTTCGGCGGGGTGGGACGGGGCGAATTTTAATGACCTCATATTAAAGAAACTTTTTAGCTAATATTGATAGTAAATTAACCCTACGACTGCTTTCTTAGTTTAGCTAATATTTATTTTATGTAAATATTTTTATAACTAATTAATTTATAGTGTATAATAATGTTTATTGATTAATTTAATTCAATTAATTTGAAAAAGAACATCTACGAAAATGCAAGATTCCGCCAGGCATGATAATTTTTTCATAAAAAATGTGCAATTAATTGAAATTTAATTTTTGATGGTTGTTTAATTGATTTTTAGTTTAAATAAAAATTTTAAGTACAAATTTTAATAATGTGTTTAGTTCCTGTCTGATTCACGATTCGAGGCATTTTTGAAAAAGTCCATCCTGATCGCCGAAACGGCGCTCTCACCCGGACCTATTAACCGCGGCTGGCCTGCCAACTGGTTGACGAAATTTGGGATGGGCTATTTGATTCCTGGGACATCCCCGGGTTAGCCCGGATTAGAAGCAGTAGGATCAATTCCTGATCTTTGGGCCAGGTAGTTTATTTTTGCAGCCAGGATCTTTGAAAATTTTTTGCTACAAACCGGGTTATCGAGCATCCATATCGGATGGTAGGAAAGTCCGGACAGCGAAGGGCGATGCACCGGTGAAGAGCCGGGTGCCGGGGTTATACCCGGTAACAGAAAGTGCCACAGAAAATAACTACCCCTGCCACGGCAGGTGGAAAAGGTGAAAACGTGAGGTAAGAGCTCACGGCGGTTGATGGTAACATCTTCCGGGGGTAAACCTTGCATGCTGAAATGTCATATAGGTCTGCGTAGAGGGCTGCCCGCCCGATCGTTCCGTTTCGGCGGAATGGACGCGGATGGGTAGACAGATTGATGCCCCGGGTAACCGGAGGCACAGATAAATGATAGCCGTCCCGGCTCCGCCGGGAAACAGGATCCGGCTTACAGGTTTGTAGTAAATTATCACACGGTGCCGGTCTTTTCATTAAGACCGGCATCGCCATTTATGGACTTTTTAAAATCGATTTAAAACAGCCTGTTTCCGAAATAGCCACCAAGTTCCATCAGCCAGGCGATACCAAGATGGACCATCAAACCGCCATAGATGGACCGGGTATGATAAGAAACAATTCCTAACAATAGTCCCCCGAAATAAGAACTGATGCATTCACCAAGCGGTTTGCCGAAATGTATACTGCAATAAAAACAAGCCATGGGTAATATCGCGGCTTTACCAGCCCACCGCATGAAACCGACGACAAGGAATCCCCTGAAAAAGATCTCAACGGAAATGAAATCTGTTCCATACGAGGCTTCAAATAATAAATAGTACCACCAGGATGGCTCTGCATCCGCAGGTAGGGGTAAGATATTTTTCAATTTGGGATAAACCGAAAGAAAATCAGGCTGGGTAGATGCCGCGGCAATCAGGGG
>JAEYOL010000126.1 GCA_023411775.1 Bacteroidota bacterium
CACTGGTATAGTCACCGTTGGCATCTTTCTTTTTGCCCAGCTCTTTTCGTTTTAACTGTCCGAGTTCGTCATATTCATTTTTGGCGATCAATGCCTTTTTCGTCGCGTCGTCATTGATGGTTTTCCAGGTCTCCAGCAATCGCCCGGCATGGTCGTACTCCATATTGGTCTTTACCCGTACCTGTTGCGCCGAGGGATTATTATGTACCAGGTAACTGCTTAGCACTTTACTGCTGAAGTCATACCGGTTGGTTATAATATCAGTGCCTCCTTTTAAGTTCTCAGTTTGCACCTGCACCACGCGGCCCTTGTCGTCATAAAAATTCACCGTAGCCAGGAATGCACCTGCCGCAAGGTCTGCAGGATTCTCAAGCACTCGTACCCTTGTTCCTGTTATCATGGCCTTTGTGCCGTCAGAAGCCACAGATGGCAGTGATTCTGCGTGAAGATTGTTGCCGGCGTCGAGCTGGCTGTTATAGGTTGTATTATAGCTTTTATCTGTCCATCCATAGTCATCGTAGTAGGTAATTGTAAGCGCTATAAAATTGTGCCCTGGCGGCAGCGGATCATCGGTCACACCAATATCATCTGGAAAAGGATGGCTATTGGCTTCCAGTATCTCTGCTGTAAAACTGGCGCCGCTCTCCGTTTCAAAACCATTTTCAAAACTGATGCTATGGGTGGCTTCATAGCTGGTGCGACCTGTCTCCCGCACGCTAAAAGCAGCATCAGCGGGTCTGGCCGATACCGAAGTCCCGGTAACCGGTATGGTTGATGCGGATGACGGTAGCCCGGTTACATAAGCCTGCAAGGCATCCCTGTTACCATCATAATTTATCATGCCGGTCATGACCGGTCGGTTCAATGCGTCATAGAGGGTTGTTAACCACTGGTTACCACCTCGCATATTTGCATCCTGGGTAAAGACCAGCCGGTCCCTTTTATCATACACCATGTACACCCATCCTGCGCCTGGTACTTTTTTGGCGATCATCCGCTGCCGCTCGTCGTATTCATAGCGGAAGCAAAGCTCGTTGATGATATCAGCATTGAAAGCCCAGTTGGCTTTGATGGCCGTACAAAGTCAGTTCTTCAATTTTCTTTAGCAACACCGCCTGGTTATCCCCCAGGTTCAAACCTTCTTTCTCCACTTCGCGGGCCGACGGAACACCCGGCAGGTGTTTGTTCTTTTTTATGAAGTCTTCTACATCTTTCAGTGATGCAAGCCTGTAATCAGCCTCAAACACATAGTCAGCCCAACTGTCTATATCAACCTTCACTTTCCTGGTCCTGATACCAGATTCAACAAAAAGCTTATAGTTGCCGTTCATCACCGTAGTACCAATACCAATGCTACTTCCGTTATCAAACAGGATACTGTTGCCAACGGTGTTGGGTGCGGTAAATTTTGCCAGGTAATTTGTATTGCCGTTAACGGTTCCACTACCCCCGCCTTCTCCTGCATTGAAAACAACATCAACCCAATAGTTACTTTTATTGTGGCTCGATGTGGGGACGCCCGAACTGCCGTATTTATATAATCCATTTCCGCCATCTTAACCTTCGGCCAATGCTTTAATTGGGCCGTTTACTGTAGCAGTAGTAAAATAATTGGAAGTGGAAGCATAATCGCCGGTAGGACTATAGACGGACGCTATATAGGTTACGCCTGCCTCTATGGACAGTGGTGTGGAAAAGCTTGCTTCTTCCCAGCCGGAAGGGTCAGTTGACTGGATGGCATCAAAGGTTACATCAGCCAGTTTGGTTCCAGAGATCGTCCAGATACTTCCCACATGCAGGCCGGTGGTGCCGGTGCCCCTGTAATAACGAATACCTGATATCGTTCCATTTTGTGTTGCACGGATCTTAACACCTACTTCAATACCACCGAGATTATCATTCTCGAGAGCCTGATCGGGCTGATCGGTCGGTTGAAAAATGGATACAGGAAGAAAGTAAGCATGGCTTTCAGATTTCAACCTGCTGGTTGTATTATCCCCGTTTGCCATACTACAAACTGATATCAGGAGGCGGCCACAAGGCTTATCATGGGTTGGACTTTAAACATTCCATACGGTTTTTTAAGTAATTGGGATTTCAGGACAAAGTGCTATTGATGATCATAAACCAACAACAAACGGATCAAAGATTGAGAACTCTTTTTATTTTTTATAGTATTTCGAGGTATCTTTTTTTACCTGGTAAAAACACAAACACAAAAAATATTTACCCTTAATTTTATTTAGAATATAAAAGAAACAAACGGTCAATACATTAAGAAAAGCGCCGCAGAAAAAAATAAGTGGATACCCTTATAACATACCTGGCATCGGCATCGAAAATTTTTCGGCTATTCACGGCACATTACCCATTAAAAAAGCCACCCGAAGGTGGCCCTCCCACTGAATGGGACAGATTATTTTTTGGAGAAGCCCGGTTACGCGATAATAACCGAAGGCGTCCATGATTTATCTGTAGATTGCATGAATACCTCCTTTTTATTTGGTGAGCCATGAAATTACAAAAACTACCGGAACAATACGATCATTTAACCGGGCATTCACAAACCGGCCTGGCTTAATTTCTTAGAGATCTTCAATAAATCCTGCGCCGTTTTGTATACAAAATAAAACTGATCTGTAATGGATTTGAAATTGGAAAGATAACGCTTGCTTTCCGACTCCATTTTACCCTGCTCCAACTCCTGCCGGCGCGTTTGCATCAGCGCATTGACTTTTTTGTCGAGTAAAGCCTGTGGATTATCGGCTGCACGGGATGGGATATTATAAGCCGGGTTGTCCAGTATTTTACCTGCCGCGGTCAATTCGGCAAGGCTCGCCTTTATCAATGGCTCGTAGTCTTCCATGACATATTCGGGTTTTAACGTATCAGCATAATAGCTGAGCGTGGCCAGGTGCGATACCAGCATGTGTGAGGATACCACGAACCGGTGAAACTCCCTTGAATCGCGACGCTTGCTCTTTGGCTCCGACAACATCTGGGTAAACGCATCGGATACATTCGCCAGTGAGACCCAGGCATGCTTTCTATTCTCCTTCGATAATTCCCGGTTGTACGGTTTACCGGTAAAAACCCGGGCTACATTTTCAAAATAATCAGCAATATCAATCACCACTTTCTGCATCAGCTCGCCAATGCGCTGCCTTTCCCAGATGGGTGGTAACACCA
>JAEYOL010000170.1 GCA_023411775.1 Bacteroidota bacterium
GAATCACACGAATTATTTAGCCACGGATTACACAGATGGCACAGATTGATTTGTTCTGCCTGGCGGCAGAAGGGGGGCCACGAATTGCACGAATCACACGAATTGTTTAGCCACGGATTACACAGATGGCACAGATTGATTTATCTGCCTGGCGGCAGAAGGGGGACCACGGATTACACGGATTTCACAGATTGATTTGTTCTGCCTGGCGGCAGAAAGGAGGACGGCCACGAATTGCACGAATCACACGAATTATTTAGCCACGGATTACACAGATGGCACAGATTGATTTATCTGCCTGACGGCAGAAGAGGGGCCACGGATTACACAGATGGCACAGATTGATTTATCTGCCTGGCGGCAGAGGGTAGAGCACGGAGGCATTCGATAAAAGCTACCGGCAAAGATTAGTAGAAGACCTCCTCGAATTACAATCCCTGCAATCTGTGTAATCCGTGGCCAACAATTTTTTATATCTTCCCTTTACCAAAACCAACTGTATGGCAGAAGAACAATCCAAATTCAAACCATTTGTACCCGCCGAAACGGTGATGGCAGAACTCACGATCAAGTCGATCATCACCGGTGCCATTTTCGGGATCATCTTTGGAGCTTCCACCGTGTACCTGGCGCTGAAAGCCGGTTTAACGGTTTCCGCATCTATTCCCATCGCGGTAATCGCGATCACACTCGGTCGCAGGTTCTTGAAAACAACCATCCTCGAAAACAATATCATTCAAACAACAGGATCCGCAGGTGAAAGTATTGCCGCAGGTGTTGTGTTTACACTGCCGGGGTTTTTGTTTCTGAGCGACCCCAACAGCGCTAACTACTTTAATTATTTCACTATCCTCATCCTCGCCATCTTCGGCGGCATCCTTGGCACCCTGATGATGATACCACTTCGCCGCTCACTGATCGTAAAAGAACATGGCAGCCTGCCCTACCCCGAGGGTACAGCCTGTGCATCCGTATTAAAAGCAGGTGAACGCGGTGGTGATTTTGCAAAGACCGCATTTATGGGACTGGGTTTTGCATTTGCCTATGCCCTGCTGCAAAAAATATTTCATGTGATCGCTGAAACGCCTGCATTCTTTACCAGCCAGGCCAATAAAATTTTTCCTTCGGCACGCGTGAGCGGGGAGATCACACCAGAATATATGGGCGTAGGTTATATCATCGGCCCAAAGATCGGCGGTATACTGGTAGCGGGTGGTGTGTTGAGCTGGTTAGTAATGATCCCCCTCCTGGCTTCTCTCGTAGATCCGTCCATTATAGCGGCACAGTTAGTTAAAATTGGCTATCTCACCGATCTAAATGTAGCGGGAGGTTCTATGGGCTGGGATCCTGCCACACAAAACTTTGCAAACTGGTCTGATGCGATTTACAAAGCTTATGTACGCCAGATCGGTGCAGGTGCTGTGGCCGCAGGAGGTTTTATTACCCTTATCAAAACCATACCCACGATCATCTCTTCATTTAAGGGCAGTATTGGTTCACTTAAACAAAGTGGAGTGGACGGAGTCAATGAAGAAAAAGCACCCAGAACAGAAAGGGATCTCTCCATCAAAGTAGTGGGAATCGGCAGTATCGCTTTATTATTAGTTATTGCATTATTACCCCAAACGCTGATACCCGGTACCAATATTGGCAGCAAACTATTGCTGGGTCTGCTGGTGATCATCTTCGGTGCTTTCTTTGTTACCGTTGCATCCCGCATCGTAGGTTTGATCGGTTCATCCAACAGCCCGATCAGCGGTATGACTATCGCCACCCTGATGGGAACCTGTTTAATTTTTATCATGGTAAAATGGACCGGGCATATCTATGAACCTATGGCGCTGGTTGTAGGTAGTATGATCTGTATCGCTGCGGCAAATGCCGGTGCCACTTCACAGGATCTGAAAACCGGCTTCCTTGTCGGCGCAACACCAAGAAGCCAGCAGATCGCATTGTTTGTCGGCGCCATCGTTTCATCACTGGCCATCGGCGCAACGATCAAGATCCTGGATCAGCCAACCGCTGAAATGGCCGCGCAGGGAATTCAACATGCGATCGGAACCGACAAATATCCCGCACCACAGGGCACATTAATGGCAACATTGATAAAAGGAATACTCTCTTTCAACCTCGACTGGCAATTTGTATTGGTAGGCGTATTCATGGCCATAGTCGTTGAACTCTGTGGTATCCGTTCACTGAGTTTTGCCATCGGTATTTATCTTCCACTTTCTACTACGTTACCCATTTTTATCGGCGGTGCCATCCGGGGCATTGTTGAATGGAGAAACAAAAGGAAAAATATCCAGGTCTCTCCCGAGGAAGAAGACCTTGGCAGGGGTAATCTTTTTGCAACCGGGCTTGTTGCGGGTGGCGCCCTGGCTGGTGTGTTGGTCGCCATACTATCTTCTATCCCGGCGATAAGTTCGAGTCTCGGAAACGTTAATGCGGAACACGGTCTGAAAACCGCCATATCTGGTGATGGCTATAAATGGCTGGGTGTCGCATTTTTCGCGCTTATGGGCTTTACGCTTTATCGCATCGCGATCGGCAGGAAGAAATAAACTGGATCATATCACATAAATGATAAGCAAAGACCCCGGTATGCCGGGGTCTTTATTTGGAGGGTATGGATCAAAAATGAACCATTTTTGACTAGATCAAATGAAGTTCAACAGCTCAAATTCTTTTCCCAGTATCGCTTTCGAATCGGCCTGCAGCCACTTATCGAGTACCGTTGCATATACATTTTTAAAATCAACCTTGTGCTTTAGGTCTCCATCCTGCAGATCAGTAAGATCAGGCATGGCATTGATCAGCCCTTTTTGTTTTAACCCACCACTTACCAGGAACATATTATTGGCGGCGCCATGATCGGTGCCGCCACTTGCATTTTGCGACACACGACGTCCGAATTCTGAAAATGTTAAAAGCAATACATCTTCAAAACGATTATTTTTCTTCAGGTCTTTTACAAATGCTTTTACTGATTCATTCATATCTGTAAAAAGACGCTGTTGCTGCGCACCCTGGTTGATATGTGTATCAAAACTTCCCAGGGATACATAATAAACTTTGGTATTGATATCAGAGAATATCAGTGATGCAATCGTGCGAAAACTTCTGCCCAGTTCCGTTTTGGGATATTCTGCCGAAGAAGGACGAAGCCTGCTTTGTTTAAAAATATAATCGGCCGAACTCAGGGTTTGCGACATTGTTTTATATAAATAGTCCACGGTTTCTTCGCTGGATGTTCCACCATGTTGTTTTACTACATCCCGAAAAAATTTTTCGTTGGCAGTACCGAATAACCGTTTGGGATCTTTCAGGGCCATGCCATTTACCATATTACCTTTCAGTGCCGGGCTCAACACATCATCGATTTCGATTGCCTGTGTTGGTTTGTCGCAGCCACGACACTGCGCATCAAGATACCGCCCGATCCAGCCCGAATGAAGGTATTCATGGCTATGGCTGGCTGTTTGCCAGATATCCATGCTCCGGAAATGTGATCGATCCGGGTTAGGATAACCCACACTGTTGATGATACCCAGGCTGCCATCGTCATAAAACTCCTTAAACGCATCCAGCACCGGGTGTAATCCTGCTTCATCGGTAAGACGTAATGCTTTTGACCCGGCAATACCAAGACCCGGCCTTGACTTATGATAAATATCATTGCCGACCGGTACCACTGTGTTCAGACCATCATTGCCACCGCTTAATTGCAATATCACGACTACCCTATTACCTGGCGGTACGGTTGGCTGTCCTTCAAAAGCCTTTAAAAACTTCGGAAGCATGAGGGAGGCTGTTGCCAGCGAACCCACCTGGATAAATTGCCTGCGTTTAATTAACATAGTTGTCCTTTATCAAATAATTTGAATACTTCAAACTATTAACTAACCTGGTATTCCGGCGTGCTCATCAACTGCAGCGTCACCGACCTGATGAAATGCTCACGACTGGTTTCATCCGCATATGTCTTCACCAATGAGGGATCGACTGCGGTATATGTTTGTAATAAAATACCAGCAATGCGGTTTACCAGGTCTTCGCGCTTTGTCCTGGCGAAAAATGATGTATATTTTTCCCATGCCACATCCGCATATATCGGTTTCCCGGCTTTGCCCATCATCTTACTCGCCTTCCTGGCCACGGCGGTTTTGGCGGCTGCCGTATTCATCTCTGCCGAAGAGCGTCCCATCATTTGGTCGTCATCGGCTTTAGGTTCCATGTTCATTTCATCGGTGTCATTGATAAGACCTGGAATACGCAGGCGCAACATCAACGTGCTGCTATCGATCCAGTTCTTACCACCAGCCCAGCCCGCGACATTGGGAGGATAAAAAAGCAATTGCCCCAACAATCGCTGCAGTACAATAAAGGCTTCTTCATTTTCCACCGTCATCGGCAACATACGTCGAATACCCACTAGTAATTCGACCGGGGATTTGATCC
>JAEYOL010000172.1 GCA_023411775.1 Bacteroidota bacterium
GCGCTCCCGGATGATATTCACCAGTTTGACTGGAGAAAATTTCAACAGGAGTATCGTGATTATATTGACCTGGCAAAAATGGCGCAACTCGTACCGGTGATTGGCGCGCCCGTGGGTGTTTTGGTCAACTACCGGCTCCTGCGAAAACTCGGTGCAACGGCCATGAACGCATACCGTATGAGGATATTCGATGGTCAGCGAAAGCTGGACTGACCTGGTCTCATATTTAAATTACAAGATAACGTACTAATAGTTTGTGCACCGGGCACGCAGGCATGCGACGCAAGAGGAGATAAATAGTAAACACTAGCCTTCTTCCCGTCTCCCCGGCAACCTATACAATTAAAACGAAGTAAATAAAACAAATACTTTTCTCAGCGCTTTCCCGGCTCACCGGCAAAAATACCCGCTCATGATCCAAAAACAATTTGCTGAAAAAATAACCAAAATTTTAAAAGACGATCCTTCCGTGCTGGGACTTGCGGCCGCGGGGTCCTGGATCACCAATGAGCTTGATGATTATTCTGATCTCGACCTCATACTCGTTACGAAAGAAATAGTGTCAGGCGATAAAAACCGGATGCTTTCCTATGCAGAAAAATTTGGAAAATTGCTGGCTGGTTTTACCGGCGAACATGTGGGCGAACCCCGGGTGTTGATATGCCTGTATGATGAACCCCTGCTGCATGTAGATATTAAATTTCTCGTACCCGGCGAACTGGATCAGCGCATCGAGGACCCGGTTGTTTTGATGGATAAAGAAGGTGTTCTGCGGGAAATATTCCGAAGGTCAGTACCAGGCTATCCCTACCCTGACTATCAATGGATCGAAGACCGGTTTTGGATATGGATCCATTATGCCCTTGTCAAAATTGGCCGGGGTGAATTTTTTGAGGCCCTCGATTTCCTGGCGTACCTGCGCATGACGGTGCTGGGGCCTTTGCTCCAGGTCAAGAACGGGCAGCTTCCCAAAGGGGTTCGCAAATTGGAAATGCAGCTTGCACCCCATGACCTGGATCTGATCAGGCGCACGATCGCTGAATATCAAAAGCAATCACTCCTTAATGCTGTTGATAACTGTATTTCACTTTACCGGTATTTGCGGCAGCATTTGTATAAGGATATCACATTGAAAATCGATGCTGAACAAAGGGTAATTGACTATTTCCACGAGGTAAAAGGGTAGGCTATCTTATTCTGGCATGTTTTTTTATCCACTATCCTTAAAACCTTGTTATGAGAGCAATCTGGACGGGATCCATCGGCTTTGGGCTGGTGAATATTCCCATAAAAATGTACAGCGCTGTAGAAACTAGTACCCTCGACCTGGATATGCTCGATAAGAAAGACCACGCCAACATCAAGTACAAAAGGGTCAATGAAAACACCGGCAAGGAAGTAGCCTGGGAAAATATTGTCAGGGGCTATCTTGTCAACGAGAAATACGTTGTGCTGGAAAAATCCGATTTTGAAAAAGCCAGCCCCGAAAAAACCAAACATATCGAGATCTCACAATTTGTCGATGAGAAGGAGATCGACAGCACTTATTTTGAAGTGCCGTATTTTCTCGAACCCGATAAAACCGGTACGCGGGCTTATGCTTTGCTACGCGATGCACTTAAAAAAAGCGGGAAAGCAGGTGTGGGTCTGTTCGTGATGCATAACCGTGAACATGTGGCGGTAATAAAAGCTAAGGATGACGTGATCATACTAAACCGGATACGTTTTGCACAGGAACTTCGTTCTCCCAAAGATTTGAAACTGCCTGATACGAAAAGCAAACCTGAAGAGCTAAAGATGGCAGTTGCCCTGATAGACCAGCTCAGCCAGAAATTTGATCCGAAGAAATATAAAGATGAATACTCCGACAAGCTGTTGAAGATCATCAATGCAAAAGCAAAAGGAAAGAAAGCGCCATTCAAACCAATGAAAGTCGTTCATTCATCTACCAAGGACCTGATGGAACAATTAAAGGCCAGCCTCTCATCGGGTAAACGTAAAGCATCATGAGCCTGGCTACCTACAATAAAAAAAGAAATTTCAAAAAAACTTCGGAACCGGCGGGCAAGAAGGGCGCGGGTAATAAATTCAGGTTCGTCGTTCAACGTCACCAGGCCACGCGCTTACATTATGATTTCCGACTCGAACTCGGTGGCGTGTTGAAAAGCTGGGCTGTGCCCAAAGGGCCTTCTTTGAATCCATCTCAGAAAAGACTCGCCGTAATGGTAGAAGATCACCCTGTAAGCTATATCGGTTTTAAGGGCACCATTCCAAAGGGCAACTATGGCGCTGGTAAAGTGGAGATCTGGGATAATGGCAGTTTTATACCGGTGGATGAAAATCAAAACCCCATTACGGAAAAAGAGGCGCTGCAGGCCATTAAGAAAGGCGAACTTAAGGTGGAACTGGAAGGGAAAAAATTGAAAGGAGGATTCGTGCTGGTCCGGCTAAAGGACGATGATAAGAACTGGTTGCTGATAAAGCACAAAGACGATCATTCCACCAATACAGTATATGATGCGGAGGAGCAACTGGGAAAGAATGGTACACCAAAAACAATTGGATCCATCCGGTATGGGAAAGGAAAAAAGCTGAAAGGATTTGTCAAACCTATGCTAGCTACGATCACTAAAACCCCATTCAACGACCCCGACTGGATATACGAGATCAAATGGGATGGCTATCGGGCAATCGCCGAAACCGGAGGCGACGAAATAAAATTTTATTCCCGCAATGGGCTTGATTTCAGGGAGCGGTTTCCTGGAATTGTACAGGCACTTAAAAAAATAAAACACCAGGCCATCCTGGATGGAGAGGTTGTGTTGTTGAATGAAAAAGACCTCCCGGATTTTCAAAAGCTGCAGCATTACGAAACCAATTTGAACTACCCGTTGGTGTATTATGTATTCGATCTCCTGGAATTAAATGGTAAAAATATTGAACACCTGCCGTTGATCGAAAGGAAAAAGCTTGCGAAGCAACTATTGAAGAAGAACCCGGTGATCAGGTATTGCGATCACGTGGAAGAGAATGGGATCGGTTTTTTAGATACTGCAAAAGATCGTGGCCTGGAAGGTATTATCGCAAAACGAAAAGACAGCGAATATGCACGCGGCACCAGGAGTCGTGAATGGCTGAAGATGAAAAATGTCCAGAGCACCGAAGTAGTGATCGCGGGTTATACGGAACCAAAAGGAGGGAGGTCTCATTTTGGTTCACTGGTACTGGCTAATAAAAAAACGGGTGG
>JAEYOL010000193.1 GCA_023411775.1 Bacteroidota bacterium
CAGCCAATATGACCAATACCAACCTGCGTTATGGTGTGGAATTGGGAAATACCAGGAGTGGCGGCCAGTTTGTGCAAACCCAACAGTTAAGTTTTGGTCACAATATTTATTTCCCCCGTTTTGTCCCGGGTTCGAAACTCATCCCTGAGCGGTTCCGGGACAATTTCAGAACGATATTTTCATTTTCAGCAGCTAATACCGAGCGGAGGCTTCTTTATAACCTGACGACCATCAATGGGTCATGGGGATACGAATTCCAGCGACGAAAAATATTACTCAATGTTAAGGTGCCCAACTTTGAATACTCCGAGATCGTGAGAAGGGATAGCCTGGATACACTTATCAAATACAACCCTTCCCTGCGAAATATTTTTACAGACGGCTTTATTGCATCCGTGATCGTCAACTTTACCCTGAGTGGTGGGAGCGGTAATAAATTAAACGTGTTTCGCGTCAACCTTGAGCAGTCGGGCTTGCTAACGGGTATTATACGCAATACATTTCTCGATAGCCAGTTGTATCGGTTTATAAAACTGGACGCTTCGTTTTCACACCTGATCCGGTTTAATAAAACCTCGCTTGCATTCCGGGCCTTTGGTGGTATCGGCTACGAGTTCAACTCAACCCGGCACCCGGATAAACGATATAATCTTCCTTTTTTCAAAGAATATTTCAGTGGTGGTCCCGAAAGTATGCGCGCCTGGGCACTGCGCAGGCTGGGACCGGGTTCCACGCTAAAAGAATTCAAGGGACAACTTGGTACACCTGACCGCTACGGGGATGTTCAGCTTGAAGCCAATATAGAATACCGCTTCCCGATTGGTACACCTCTCGGAATAAAAGTAAATGGCGCCCTGTTTACCGATATCGGTAATATCTGGTATCTCAAAGATGCGCCGAACAGGAG
Source organism: Bacteroidota bacterium (assembly GCA_023411775.1). Taxonomy (GTDB): domain Bacteria; phylum Bacteroidota; class Bacteroidia; order Chitinophagales; family Chitinophagaceae; genus Terrimonas_B. Next base: position 908 of record JAEYOL010000193.1, read on the forward strand.
TCCTGAGGAGATCTTCAAATTAAGCCGGCTTGGAAAAGATATTGCTATCGGCGCGGGCGGTGGATTAAGGATCGATTTCAACTTCTTTGTCATACGCTTCGACTACTCATACCGCATCAAGGACCCCAGCCCTGCCCTGTCCGACGCGATCTATCAAAACAAATGGTTTAGTTACCCCTTCTTCAAAGGCGCGCAATTCCAACTTGGAATAGATTACCCCTTCATCTTCTAACTAACTCACGCCTCACCACTCACGACTCACCACTCACCACTCACTACTCACTACTCACCACTACAATTGCAGCCTGATCTTCACCCTATTCAATCCCATCGCTAAAAGCATCATGATAATAGCGAAGCATGCCGACCAGGCAATACCCAGCAAACCCTGGTGAAAGGAAGCCGGCATAAAATAAAGCCCTGTTAGTTGTTGAATATGGAAGATGATTGCAGGAAGGATATAAACCAGCAGAGCATTTGATGCAGCGGGCTGGAAGAATTCAGTCCATTTGCTATATCGAAGCACATCCGTGAGCCAGTATAAAAGCCCATACAACACCACGCAGATGGCCACACAATACAGGCACCAGCTGGGAGTGGCGTAAATTTTTGAAATACCAAAATAAGGCCGTATAAAATAAGCTGCTATCGCGGTACTTAAAGCAAAAATACCGGCATATAAAAACCTTCTGTTGATCTTCCGGGAAATCTTTTCTTCGAAAAAGATCAGAGACACCACAACTCCCGATAACACAATACTGGTATGCGCCGCATCGCCCGACCATTTTGCCATCCAACGCAATAATGGATATTCACCTGCGCCTGCACTCCTGCTTACCATATACCAGGCCAGGCAAAAAACGATGGCGATTAACAGCCAAAAAATTTTTCCCCGTAAAAGCTGGTAAAAAATGCTGCTGAACAGGTAAGCCCACCCGATCAATCCCAGGATACCCCACCACTTCGGTGTCATTCCCTGCTCGCCATTTTCACCGGCGCGATACAGAAATGCCAGTATTATTAGCCCTGCCACACCGATGCCCCTCAATAGCCAGGCCCATGTTTTATTTTTAAACTGGTAAACATTCCAGACCAGTATGGCTGACAAATAAAATAAAAGCGACCAGGCCTCTTTTGGAATAATCATGAATTTCTGGTTGCCCCCACCGCTGTTGACCATAAAAAACCCGAGCACCAGTAATCCCAGGGTGCGCCAGAGTATATGCCCCTGCAGTTTCCAAAAACTATCCCCACGCGACAACCGTCTATTGATAGCAAACGGCATTGACATGCCTACAATAAAAAGAAATGCGGGAAACACCACGTCCACGAAGGTCATCGCGTCCTCATTGGCAGCTTTATGCTTCATCCATCCTGGAATACCGGATACGCCAGCTACATCATTTACAAATATCATCACCAGGATAGTGATGCCGCGGAATACATCGATGGAACGAATACGTTGACTGGTCAGAGAATTAATCATAAACTTCAGGCAGCAGTGATGGCATCTGCAACTGTGCTAAAGATAAGGCAGAATTGCAGTCGGCACTACCGAAAAAATCTGCAAGAAAACAAAATCTATCAACCGATTATAAATACGATGATGAAATTCCTGTTTAAGGATTTACGCACGTAGATAGATCAGAGTAAATAGATACACCAGGTAGGCCGACACAAAAAGGATACCTTCAAACCTCGATACCCTGCTACCGCTACGAAATACAGGATAACAAACTATGGCCACGGCTGCTGCCAGGGGAAGATCGAACCATAATATATCCTTACTTACATCAATACCATCAGCCGCAGCAACGCAGGTAAAACCAAGTATCACCAGCACATTGGAGATGCTGCTTCCGATCAGGTTGCCGATAGCAACATCACGATCATTTTTAATTGTTGCCATAATAGTGGTGGCCAATTCCGGTGCCGAAGTACCAATGGCCACTATCGTGAGCCCGATCACGGCATCGGAAACTCCCATAGACTGCGCGATACTGGTAGCTCCTGATACCAGCAGGTTGGCACCCAGCATCGTCAGTGCCATACCGCCTACCAAAAAAACAATATTTAAACTCCATACTTTCCACCCTCTTTTTTCTACCAGTACAACGGGGCTGAATTCTTCCGCAAACTCTTTACGAACACTGGCTGTTTCCTTACTGCTGGCACGAATAACAACCAAAATATACAAAACAGAACAGGCGACCATGATGATACCTTCCAGCCTGCTCAGTATACCATCAAGGGACATGACGATTAGCAGGATCGCCGTCAGGATCATCACGATCACATTCAGCCGCAGTGTTCGCATTTGCAAAGGCAGGGGGCGTAAGGCTGCGCTCAGACCTAAAATGAAAAGGATATTTAACACATTAGTTCCCGCAATATTTCCAATCGCCAGGGCGCCCTTGTCCTCCGATACAGCTGTAATGCCCACCGCCAGTTCGGGCAGACTGGTGCCGATGGATACCACGGGGAGACCAATAATAATTGGTCTGATGCCAAGCATGGCAGCCATGGTAGATGCCCCCCTGAGCAGGAATTCCGCTCCCAGGGATATAATCACCAAACCCCCAAGAAAAATGAGCGAAGGATGTATCGTCATACGCGATTGTTAGTATAGCCGGTTGATGTTAGGCAAAAATGATAAAATTTTGCACACCTCCCGTTATATTCAATTTCTCATAAAATGTTTAACTTACTACTATGGACAAAGCAACTCAGACAATGATCGAAAACCTGCACAAAAATACAGGCAGGACATTAGAAGAATGGATAGCGGTCGTAAACAAACAGAGTTTTGCAAAACACGGTGAAATCATCAGTTTCCTAAAAACTGATCACCAGCTGACGCATGGATTTGCAAACCTTATAGCGCATAAGGCAAAAGGTTCTGACGCGGGTTCCGCAGCCAACCAGGACGACCTGATCGTAAGCAATATAAAGGAAAGGAACATTTCAAACCCATCTATGATAAGCTGCTAAATGAGATCCTGAGATGGCGGCAGGGGGTTAGCCACGAATTGCACGAATCACACGAATGGAGCCACAGATTACACGGATTTACACGGAGAAATTTTTATACAGCCTTCGGAAATGATATAGAGATCGCGCCAAAAAACGCTTATGTGAGCCTTTACAACCTGCCACCTGGACCAGATATGATGTTGGCCTTAACTTAAAGGGAGAGCCGGAGCAGGGAAAGGTGGAAAAAATTGACACAGCCAATTCGATGTGCTCTCACAGGATCAAGGCGCTGGATAGATACAATCCTTATTTGTAAATCGCAACTACATTCTTTCCGCCTTCCTTTACATAGCCGCGGTACATTCCTTCAGTACAAAACGGCATGGCAATATTGCCATCTTTGTCAACGGCAATAAGGCCACCATCGCCACCCAGGGCCGGCAGTCTTTTCATGATCATTTCATGTGCCGCGGCCTGGAGCTTCATCTTACCAAACTCCATCATATCGCTGATACTTTTTGCCATCACCAGCCGAATAAAGTATTCGCCCCAACCGGTGCTGCTGATAGCAACAGTTTTATTGTTGGCATAGGTACCCGCGCCAATGATCGGTGAGTCACCTACCCGGCCAAATTTTTTATTGGTCATTCCCCCTGTACTTGTGGCCGCGGCGAGGTTGCCCTGTTGGTCGACCGCCACTGCTCCCACTGTCCCATATTTATAATCTTTATTTTCGAGCTGACGCAACAACGCTTTTTTGGAAGTGTCACTATGATCCAGTTCAATCTTACTTGAATCCTCCTGCTTTGCCCTTTGCAGGCTTTTCCACCGGCTCTCGGTATGGAAATAAGAAGGATCTACAATCTCCAGTCCCTGTTCGTTTGCAAACTTCTCGGCACCCGAACCTACCATCATCACATGCGGGCTTTTTTCCATCACTGCCCGGGCTGCGCTGATTGGATTTTTTATGGTGGTCACACCGGCGACGGCGCCCGCTTCCAGTGTCTTCCCATTCATGATGGAAGCATCGAGTTCATTTCGGCCATCATTGGTAAATACCGCACCCTTGCCAGCATTGAACAGGGGATTATCTTCCATAGTTCGTACGGCAGCTTCAACCGCGTCCATCGCCGAACCGCCACTGGCCAGGACTGCGGAACCCTTTTCAAGCGCTTCATTCAGGGCATCGGTATAAGCTTTCTCTCTTTCATGTGTCATCTGGCTTTTAAGAATTGTGCCCGCGCCACCATGGATCACCAGTACATATTTCTGTTTTTTTGAAGTGGTGGTTTGGGAAAATACCGGCACCAACATGGCTGAGCACAAAATACCAGGCAGTACCCGTTGCGTGGCTTTCCTAAAAAAATCCCAAATTCTATTACTATGCATCCGGATGGGCTTTCCCGGCGTTCTAAATTGGTTGGTTCCTGTAAGCATCTGCTGCAGTTTTTATTCTTATAGATTCTAAGAATGGCCTTCGACGGGCCCGATGAAATTCGTGTGATCCCGGTAATGTAAAAGTAAAAATACCTCTTTAAGGCATTAAGAGATAAAAATATATAAACTGCTGGCACTGAACTTGCGTGGAACGGATTGATTATTTTTACAAATCAAATACCCAGGTCTGAAGACGATTAAGAAAATATTACTTTGGCTTGTTGTTACACTATTGTTCCTGATCCTGGCAGCCTGGCTGCTGATACAATCACCCTGGGGACAGAACTGGCTCACTGCCCGCGTTACCCAACGTCTTTCCAAAGACCTTAATACAACGATCCGCGTGAAATACGTGGATTTCTCACTTTTTAATAATATGCACCTGCGTGGTGTATTGATCGAAGACCAGCAAAAAGATACTATCCTTTCTGCCGGTGAAGTGCGCGTGCGGATCACTGACTGGTTTTTCTTCAAGAAAAATATCGTGCTCAAGTATGTGGGTCTTGAAAATGCCGTGATCAAAATGCAGCGGAGCGATTCGGTATGGCGACATAAATTCCTGATCGATTATTTCTCTTCCCCCTCCACCGGTGAAAAACAAAGTGGCGGCACACAGCTTAGCCTTGAAAAAGTTGATTTCCGCAATGTATCATTTTTAAAGAAGGACGCCTGGTTGGGGCAGGATATGTCGATATCAGTTTTGGCGCTAAACGTAGACACCCGTAAGATCAACTTCAAAAATAAAACCATCGACCTGGGCTCGCTTGCGTTGATAAACCCGCGGGTGAGTCTTTTCAATTACCAGAAACTAAAACCGGCACCCGGTAAAGAGATCATTGCCATCACACCTTCTCCGCTTGATTCAGCGCTAAACTGGAACGAAGGAGGCTGGGCGATAAAGGTCAATCGCCTCGACATCAAAAACGGCATCTTTAAAAATGATGCGTATACCCTTATCCCCACCAGGTCAGGATTCGATGGTAAGCATATCGAGTTTGGCAACATTAATGCCAGCTTCACGAATGTACTTTGGGAAAAAGACACAGTGACAACACATCTCAAACTCCAGACAAAAGAAAGAAGTGGGTTTGAAGTAAAGGATATGGTGGCTGATGTAAAGCTTACCCCGGAGGAAATGAGTTTTCGCAATCTCGATATCCAAACCAATAACAGCCGGATCCGAAATTTTTTCCGGATGAGTTATGATGATATCAGCAGCATGAACGATTTTGAACACAAGGTCAACATGCAGGCCAGCTTCGATGATGCGGAGATCGATAGCGATGATATCGCCTTCTTTGCGCCGGGTATGAGCAGGTGGAAAAAAAATATTCAACTGAAGGGAAATGTTCGCGGCACAGTTGATGACCTGGTAGGTACCGATCTCATCATACAAGCAGGTAATAATACGCTGCTGAATGGCGATATCAGCATGACAGGTCTTCCTGATATCAATCAAACTTTTATTGATTTCAGGGCAAATGATTTTCGTACCACTCACGAAGATGCCCTGGCTTTTGTGCCAGCGATCAGGAATGTGGTCACACCGGATCTGAAAAAATTACAGTACCTGCGTTTCAATGGAAGCTTTACGGGTTTTATCCGCGACTTTGTAACCTTTGGTACCTTTCATACCAACCTGGGTATCGTTCGCAGTGACCTCAATATGAAACTACCTGTCGGCAGGCAACCCGTTTATTCAGGAACTGTTTCTACAGAATACTTCCGGCTGGGTGAGTTTATAGGTGATAAAAATATTGGGGCCATCGCGATCAGTGGATCCATAAAAGGTACAGGATTTACTGACAGGCATCGCATGGCGGATATCGATGGGAAAATAACATTTGCCGACTTTAAAGGATACCGCTATGACAATTTGCTGCTGAAAGGTAAACTGGATAAAAAACAGTTCATAGGCTTCGCATCGATCAATGATGAAGAAGTACAACTCGACCTGAATGGTCTTATCGATTTCAACAGCAGCACCCCGGCATTCAACTTTTTTGCAGACGTAAGAAAAGCCAACCTGCAAAAGCTGAACCTGATCCGCGAGGATATCAGTTTCCTTGGAAAATTCAATTTGAATTTCACGGGCGATAATATTGACAACTTCCTCGGTACTGCCAGCTTCTCGGAAGCCGTCATTACGCAGGACGATAATCCCCTGCCCTTCGACTCTCTCGTGGTTTCATCAGGGTATGTCGATCACATGAAATCACTGACGGCGCGTTCCAACGAATTTGAAATAAATCTAAATGGAGAATTCACGATCCGCGACCTGCCGGATGCATCCCGTTTATTTTTGAATAAATACTACCCCGCCTATATCAAACCACCAAAAACAACTCCAAAGGATCAGTCACTTAGTTTCGATATCAGGACCAGCAATGTGGACGCATATGTAAAACTCATTGATAGCAGCCTGGGCGGATTTAACAATAGCCATATTTTCGGAACGCTCGACACGCGGAGCAACCAGCTTAACCTGAATGCCGCTATTCCCCAATTCATCTATGGGAAATATGGTTTTAATAATGTCGATCTCGCAGCCCAGGGCAACCAGGACAGCCTGGTGCTGGACGGCGCTGTGAGTAATGTAAATATCAGCGACAGTCTAAGTATTCCCCTGGCAATTTTCCGCGTAAAGGCACAGGACGATGTATCGAAAGTTAGTATCAACACAGGCGCCACCCAGGCGATCAACAGGGCAGATATTAATGCCGAAGTGTACACTTATAACAATGGTGTGAGGATTGAATTTGAACCAACGTCCTTTGTGGTGAATGGTAAAACATGGACTATTGAAGAAAACGGAGAACTTGAATTCAGAAGAAATATTCCGGCCAGCGGCCAGCTGGTTTTACGCGAGAGTAACCAGGAATTGCGCATGCACACGAGACCCAGCGAGACCGGCGACTGGAATGACCTGATCGTAGAATTAAAAAAGATCAACGCGGGTGATTTTGCGCCCTTCTTTTTACCACGCAACAGGTTGGAAGGGTTAGTCTCAGGTTCTGTTGTAATTGAAGACCCCATGAACAATCCCTATATCACTTCAAATGGCCTGAGAGCGGAAGGCCTGCGACTCGATAATGATTCAATTGGCGATGTAAACATTAACGCAGTTTACGACAACAAAACACAGCGTTTGAAGGCAAAGGGTAATACACTCGATACGCCAAACAGTCTTGCTTTTGACCTGAATCTATTTTTGGGTCCGGGTGCACAACAACAGGGCAATCTCATCGCGCTTAAAACAAATCAATTTAGCCTCAAGATCCTGGAGCGGTTTTTAGGAAACCTGTTTTCCGACATCCGAGGTCTTGTAACGGGTGATTTCGATCTTCGTGGACCTTTTAATAATCTCAGTATTACTGGCAGGGGCAGGTTAAAAAATGCCGGGCTGAAAGTAAATTTTACACAATGCTTTTACGAGATCGAGGATACGGAACTTGTATTAAAAGAACATGAGATCAACCTCGATGGCGTTGTACTCCGCGATCCGGTAACAGGCAACCCGGTTTACCTGAAAGGTGGAATCCTGCACGACGCATTTAAAAATATGTTCTTTGAGCTGACGGTGTCGACGCTTAAACCAAATACACGGGGACCTGAATTCAACAAGCCGGTTCAATTGCTCAGCACTGGTTACAATGACAACAAACAATTTTATGGTAACGTAAAAGGCACGGGATCGTTTTCGCTTTCCGGTTACCAGTCCGACCTGTATATGAAGATCGATGCCATCGCATCGAATATCGATAGCAGTATCGTAACTATCCCCTCCTCCACCAGCAGGGAATCGGGTATCGCTGATTTCCTGATAGAGCGGCAGTATGGTCGTGAACTGGTAGATAGTACGATCATACGTGATGGGTCCAACGTGACGTATGATGTGGATGTAACGGCCAACCCGATGGTAACGGTGAGAGTAGTATTGGATGACCTTACCGGTGATGAGATCAAAGGCCGGGGCTCGGGCACCCTTAATATTCGGGCGGGGACCAATGAAAAACTGACGATGCGTGGACGGTTTGATATCGAAGAGGGTGATTATCTCTTCACCTTCCAGTCATTCTTTAAAAAGCCATTTGTGATACGTACGGGTACGGAAAACTTTATTACCTGGAGTGGCGATCCCTATGCGGCGAAAATCAACTTCGAAGCCGTGTATACCGCCGAAAATGTAAGCTTTTCACCCCTGGTCAATGCGCTTAATTTCGATCCGTCCTATTCAAGGCTTAGAGATGATGTATATGTAGTCGCCAACCTGACCGGCGACCTTTTCAAGCCCGATTTCAAGTTTAGTCTCGGCTTCCCGCCAAATAGCAAAGTGAACAGCGATTTTTCGGTTGCATCGAGTATAGAGCAAATGGAAAATAATGAGAACGAGATCAACCGCCAGGTTACCTACCTGATCGTGTTCAATAGTTTCGCGCCACCCGAAAGTGGCCCCACCAATGTTGGTTTTGGTTCCACCATCAACGAACTTACCTACAATACCATCTCGAGTATTTCCGGTTTGTTCTTCAACGAGATCAACAGGAAACTGAATTCGGAATTATCGAGGATATTAAAAACAGACAATATCAGTATCAATTTCAGCGGTTCGGTGTACAACCGAAACCTGCTTGACCAGCAAAGCAACAATAATTTCAATATCAACCAGAGCGACTTTAATGTAAACGTGCCAATATCGATGTTCAAAGACAGGTTTATCGTTACGCTGGGTAGTACATTGGATGTGCCACTGCAATCAACGATACAGCAGAACGTACAATTCCTTCCCGATGTAACGGCGGAATGGCTGATCAACCAGAGTGGTACGATCCGGGCAAACTTCTTCTATCGCCAAAACCTGGATTACCTGACCACAAGCACCACCGGTGCGGCGAGAACAAAACGTTCAGGCGCCAGTATCTCCTACCGAAAAGAATTTGAAACACTCGCAGAATTCCTTGGCAGAAAGAAA
>JAEYOL010000271.1 GCA_023411775.1 Bacteroidota bacterium
CCGTGGCAGCTGACGATGATGATGTAGTAAAAAGGATCAAAGAACTTCTCGATAATTATGTTCGCCCTGCCGTGGAAATGGACGGAGGCGCGATCCAGTTCAAAAGTTATGAAGACGGCACTGTAAACCTGGCTATGCAGGGAAGCTGTAGTGGATGTCCATCCTCAATGATCACACTCAAAGCCGGTATCGAAGGGATGATGAAGCGCATGATCCCCGAAGTAAAAGAGGTGGTGGCGATGTCCGAATAACCATGAAGAAAATTTATTACCTGGGCACCTGCTCTACCTGCGCCGCAATTTTACAAGAAGCTGGAATTCTATCCGACCCTGATCACCTCGGTTTTGAAATGCAGGATATTAAAACTGAAAAGATCACTGCGCGTCAACTCGACCAGATGAAAAAGATAGCGGGTAGCTATGAAGCCCTATTCAGCAGGCGGGCACTAAAATACAAGGAACTCGGCCTTAAAGACAAATCTCTCAGCGAAAAAGATTACCGGCAGTATATTCTCGATGAGTATACTTTTCTCAAACGCCCTGTGGTGATCATCGGGGAAAAAATATTTATTGGCAGTGAAAAAAAGAATGTCGTTTCGCTTTTAGAAGCCGTGCGCGCACTCAGGTAGATTGTATCACCTGTTTTTTCTCCTTCTGTAAAACATAGTAACTAACCAACACACTAAAGAGCATCAACACCGCACCCACCAGGAAGGCAACTCCGGGGAAATGTATTCCTACCCCCGGTTTGGTAAAATGATAAAACAGGTTATTCATCAGCGGTGGACCAATGATCGTGGTCAGGCTCATCAGGCTTGTCAATGCGCCCTGGAGCTCTCCCTGTTCCGATGGCGGCACATGCCCTGCCAGTATAGATTGTATTGCGGGACCGGATATTCCACCCAGGCAATAGGGCACCAGGAAGGCAAACATCATCCAACCTTCTGTAGCAAAGGCAAAAAGCGCAAGTCCCAGTGTATACAATAACAACCCCACATAAATACTTTTCTCATTACCCAGGCGGGGATTGATAACTCTTGTAAGCCCACCCTGCACTGCACCTACCAGCAAACCAACCACCGCCAGGGAAATGCCCACCATTTTTTCACTCCAGTCAAACTGGTAGATGGTAAAGAAATTCCAGTTGCCCTGCACCGATTGTACCGCCAGGTAGAGCAGGAAAAATGAGATGGCCAGGCCGCCGACTGCAGGATACCGCCTCAACAACTGAAGAGATCCAAAAGGGTTTGCCCTTTTCCATTGGAACGAGCGGCGATTTTCTTTAGATAGGGATTCGGGTAAAACAAAATATCCGTACAATGCATTCAATAAACAAAGCAGGGCTGCGGCATAGAAAGGTGCCCTGATCCCCAGTCCGGCCAGCAATCCTCCCAACGCCGGACCGATCACAAAGCCCAATCCAAACGCGGCGCCGATCATACCGAAATTCTTAGCCCTTGTTTCTGCAGTGCTGATATCGGCGATATAAGCAGATGCTGTGGTAAAACTGGCACCCGTCACACCTGCAATGATGCGACCCAGAAACAGCCAGCCGTATGTTGGTGCCAGTGCAAGAAATAAATAATCGATACCAAAACCCGTGAGTGAAGCCAGCAGTACCGGCCTGCGACCATAACGATCACTCAGGTTGCCGATCACCGGCGCAAATACGAATTGCGTAATAGCATAAACCGACAACAACCAGGCACCATACGGGCTGGCTTCATTAATGGATACATTTTTCAGTTGCGCGATAAGTTCCGGCATCACCGGGATGATCAAACCCCAGCCCATCACGTCGATCAGCAGTGTAATAAAAATAAACCCGATCGCCGCCTTACGGTCCTTTGCCATACAAAAATTTTATGCTGCGCAAAGTTGGAAGAAAATCCGGAAGCCGCATTATTTTTTCGGTGAACAGGATATTTTAACCCGCAAAAAGAAAGTTACCTTTATTCCCGGCCAGGATTTCACGATGTATGACCATTTTTTATAAAACAGGCATGTTTTTGGGAGTCATTTATTAACAAAGTTTGAGTAAATGAACTTTAATGTTCTTATATCTTTGCCCTTCTTTAAACCTATCCTGCATTCCGTAATTCTATCTTTTTTATTAACTGATTATTTTTATTCAATTTAAAACAAGTCCATTATGAATGTGAAACAAATTGTGTTCCCTGCCATATCGGCTGTATTTCTTTTTTCATGCGTAAGCAGTAAGAAGTTTAAAAAATCACAGGCCGACTATGCAACTTTGCAGACGCAATACACACAAGTGCAGGGTGATCTCGCTGCCTGCAACGATGCAAAGGCAGAACTGCAACGCCAGAAATCTGGCCTCGAAAACGATATTGCCAATCTCAACAAGCAAATCGATTTATTGAAGCAGAACAATACACAAGCCCTCAAACAACTCGAGGATCTTTCGGTGATCTCGTCTGCACAGGCTGAGAGCATCAAGAAATCCATGGAAAATATAGGTGCGAAAGATTCTTATTTCCAAACACTGCAACAGCAAATGGCGCGCAAGGATTCTCTCAACATGGCACTAGTAATGAATCTCAAAGGCGCGATCGGAAATATGGCTGATGAAGACATCAATATCAAAGTTGATAAAGGTGTTGTGTACATCGATATCTCCGACAAGCTTCTTTTCAAAACCGCAAAATTCGATGTAACGCCACAGGCTAAAGAAGTATTGGGTAAGGTAGCTACAGTATTAAAAAATCAACCTGATATTGAATTCATGGTTGAAGGTCATACGGATAATGTTGAATATCGTGGTGCCGGTTATGTACTCGACAACTGGGATCTGAGTGTAAAACGTGCTACATCAGTTGTAAGGATCCTTCAAAAGCAATATGGACTTGATCCTGCGAAGATGGCTGCTGCCGGGCGCGGTGAATACAACCCGATTGCTGACAATTCAACAAAAGAAGGTCGCGCTTCCAACCGTAGAACAAGGATCGTGATCCTGCCTCAACTTGACCAATTCTTCAAACTGCTCGAGCCCAACAAAGGCTAAAATATTTTCCTTTTATAAAAGAAAGTTATCCCGAAATGGATAACTTTCTTTTTTTGTTTCTTTGAAACAAACACAGCGAGCATTCATTTAAGTCATTAAATCTTTCATTATGACCCGCAATATTTCAACCATCACAGCTGTTTGCCTTCTACTTTTATATTCTTGTAAAAACGGCGATGTTGTGCTGGGTGACCAGGACGGTTTCGCAGCGTTAAATGCTGATAGTCTTGCTCATCATATATC
>JAEYOL010000005.1 GCA_023411775.1 Bacteroidota bacterium
CCCATAAAGCGTTCCGATGGAACGCGGGTTTATCAATGTTTGGAACTCTTTCCTGTGGCAATACCTTTATCGTCCTTACAGATGGTATAATAAAATGGATTTTCTGCTGATCCTTATTTGTTCCGGAATTCTTTCGTTTTTTGCCAGGTTTTGCTATCCGCTTCAAAATAGCTAATAATTAAGATGATGATCCCAATAACCGTTTCATTAAAGACTTTTTGATTATGGTGCATTTCGTCCCGTAGGGACGTTTTATGGGTAGCCCGCGAAAAACACAATGTCACCCGTCCTGTAGGGACGGTTTATGCAATGGTGAAAGGATAATTTCCTAAATGCATTGACAATCTTCTGCGAAATAACCCGCCTGTAATTTCTAGCATAAAACGTCCCGATGGGACGTGGGTTTTCTTTGATCGTATTTTTCTACCCATAAAGCGTTCCGATGGAACGCGGGTTTATCAATGTTTGGAACTCTTTCCTGTGGCAATACCTTTATCGTCCTTACAGATGGTATAATAAAATGGATTTTCTGCTGATCCTTATTTGTTCTGGAATTCTTTCGTTTTTTGCCAGGTTTTGCTATCCGCTTCAAAATGGCTAATAATTGAGATGATGAACCCAATTACCGATTTATTAAAGACTTTTAGATTATGGTGCATTTCGTCCCGTAGGGACGTGTTATGGGTAGCCCGCAATAAATGACAATGTCACCCGTCCTGTAGGGACGGTTTATGCAATAGTGGAGGATAAATTTTTTAAACAGCGATTGGCAGTACTCATTTGCGTTCCGATGTGACGCGGGTTATCAATTTACTGAAGCCCTTCTTTTGCCACATTTTTAAACACGTTCAAGATGTTTTGTACTAAACTGGACTATCCGCTACTTCAGACCGAGGCGTTCCATCAGCGTCTCTTTTTTTGATTTGGAAACACCCAGTTTATCGCCGGTATCTAAAATTAGGTATCCCCCATCTGTTTTATAAAAATGGGTCACATGATCCAGGTTGACCAGGGTGGAATGGTGAATTCTTTGAAAATGCTCTGGTGGTAGCATCTCTTCTATATCGCTAAGGGTTTTTGAAATAACCAGTTTTCTTTTATTATTTAAATATACATGTGTATATGCCCCCTCTGCCTGGGCATACACAATACTTCCGATCTCCACGAATTCATAACCTTCTCTACCCGCAAACGCGATACGCTGCTTGGCTTCCGGCTTATTGATATTGTGTAACAGGTTATCAATATTGGCCGTACCCGTTTTTTGCGCGATCTTCTCTGATACTTTTCGAATGGATTCTTTGAGATCATTAGTATCGACAGGTTTTAACAGGTAATCGATTGCGCTCAAACGAAATGCACGGGCGGCAAACTGGTCGAAGGCTGTCGTAAAAATGATGGCAAAATTTATTTCCTGTAATACTTCCAGCATTTCAAACCCGTTCATCCAGGGCATCTGTACATCCAGGAATACGAGGTCCGGTTTATGATTACCAATCGCCAGTAATCCCTGTTTGGGAGAAGTACATGTTGCGACAATCTCCACTTCAGGACAATACTTTCGCAGATCAAAAGCCAGGCTTTCGATACAGTTTTGTTCATCATCGATAATCACAGATCGAATCATACAATATTGTCTTTAAAGGTGAGTATAACTGTTGTACCAGCCGGCTTACCGTATCGATCTAATTTGTCAACTATCTCAATACCATCTTCCCGGTTGTTGAGAAATTTATCCAGCTCGAGTCTAGTCCTGGTCAGGCTAATACCCCTGGACTGGTGAGAAGATTCATATTGCGCCTTGTATTTTAAGGACAACTCCCGTCCGATACCGTTATCATCAATAATACATTCGATGGCGTCATTATTTTTTTTCACTGTAACCAGCAATCGGCCTCCCCGCTCTTTGGGTACAAGGCCATGCCAGATGGCATTCTCGATAAATGGTTGGATGATCAGTGCCGGTACCCTGATATCTTTAAGGTCTATATCTGGGTCAATATCAAAAACAAAATCAACCTTATCACCAAATCGCATTCTTTCGATCTGGGCATACAGTTTACAGGTTTCGATTTCCTCATGAAGGCTCACTTCCCTACTATCCGAGTTGAGGAACAGGGTGCGTATCAGTTTTGAAAATGTTGTCAGGTACGCGGCCGCTTTTTCGTTTTCATTCTTATTGATCAGTGATTTGATTGAATTCAGGCTGTTGAAAATAAAATGAGGGTTCATTTGCGCCCGAAGTGCACGGGCTTCCAATTCCAGGAGATCCTTTTCATGTATGATCCGCTGTTGTTCTTTTTTGCCGATGCTGATGATCCGCCACCTGGCGAAGGCAAAAATTGCCGCGCAGGCGATGGCCACGGTCAGCAACTTAAACCAGTCGGTCTGCCAGAAAGCAGGCGTTATAATGATATGATATTCCTTTTCTCCACCTTCCCAATCCCCTCCCTGGAACTGTGCTTTCAGACGAAGTACATAGTTGCCGGGCGAAAGCCTCGTATAATTGATTTTTCGGTTCAGGGCATGGGTATAATGCCAGTCTTTATCAATACCCGCCAACTGGTAGGCATACTCAATCCTTTCAGGATAGAAAAATTCCTGGGTCGAGAACGAGAAACTGATATTGTTTTGGAAATATTTCAACCTGATCGTATCGCCCGTATTTTTCTCCGACCTGGTATAAACCAGGCTGTCATTGGCAAAAAGTGTATTGAGTATGGAGCTTTTTGTAAAATCAATCTTCGAAAAATCGGAGATTCTGTAATAAACGATCGTATTCACCTCGTTGGCAAAAAAATAATCATGGCAGCGACCGAAAAAATAGTCAAATGTTGCCGCAGTTCCATTGCTGTGGCTCAATAGCCAGGATTTTTTTCCGAGATAATTGTAAACAAGTGTGCCTTCCACCCCTACCATACACATAATACCTTCACCCCCGTTGCGGATATAGTAGTAGTTGCCGGCCAAATAACCATTTGTGCCCAGTGGAATCGAATCAACGCATTTAAACTGCAGGGGATCAACAATGCGTATGCCATAGGAAGGTATAAGAAACCAGATCCGGCCATCTGTATCTATTGTGTAGTCAATGACACGCCTGCTTGTTTCTATGTTATCACCTAATATTGATCTTGCCGTAATTATCCGGCTCTTACCCGAAACAAAATTGTACTGGGTCAGTGTGTTATTGTTGTTCAGGTATACAACGTTGTGCAAACTATCATAGACAATTTGCTTGGTTCCTATTTCAATTAGCTTGTCGTTGGAGCGTGGGGGAATACGTATGGTATCCGTTTTAAAATCTTTATGACGGATATGATAAATGGTACCGTCAAGGAATCGCATCAGTATGTTACCTTCTTTTGTTGTGGTTATATCGATGCATTCGCCTTTTGATCTAATCCACTGCAGGCTGGGATACAGTTTCTCTGCATATACAAACCCTTCCGTTTTACCATTATAAATATATGTCTCCATACCCGAGGTCCAGAACCGGTTGCTGCCGTCTTTGGTTATCCATTCGGTACAGGTTTCCCTGTATGTCCATTTATTTGTAAAAAGCGGGGCGGGAATAATCTTTTTGAAGTTCAGCAGGCTGTCAAACACATGTATACCACTTGAAAATACCACCGCGACATAATACTGGTGAGAACTTGTGTCATAGTATGCCTTTCCTAATTGATTTGCCAAATAATCCGGCGTCAACTGGTTACTGATATTGATGGATCGATAGGCGAAATGACCTGGGACAATAGCATACAATTTTCCACTATTCAATATCCACACATTTCCCTGTGGGTCATTGGCTACATGCTGAATATCGTCGTTTTTTTCCTTGTCGGAATTGATAGAAAACAATGTATTGACTTCAGTGCGGGTATCAAACAAGCCGGGATGGGGATCGCTGATTCCCAGGATATATTTTCCGGGCTTCCATTGGGCAAATGCCCTGATCCGGTAGGATTTCCAAATATCCTTAGTATGGAGTTTGGCGTTGTGCAGGAATAGTTTTGCAAGGCCTGTATTTATGGAATATCGCCCAAAACCGGTGGTAGGTGTGCTAAACCAGATCGTGCTGTCATCGACAGCATCCATTTTCAGGATATTACAGTAAAAAGGATCTGACTGGTAAATATTGATCATGGGATTGACCACTTCAAACCGCCGGGAAAATTTCTTTGACTTTTTATTGAAAAGGTAAATACCATTAAAGGTGCCAACCCAGAGTTCATCGTGGTTTACTGCATGTTTGGCAAAAGACGATACCGTATTCTTTTGTAAAAGATCACAGTTACATTCTTCTATCCGGTCCGTACCGGGATAATAGCTTTGAATTCTCTTTGTGTCAAGGTCATAAACCTGCATGCCAATCGAACTCAGGCCTATATAAAGTGATCTTTCGTTATCGATATAAAGACTTCTTACCCTGATGTTGAGATCGCTTATTCCAACCGGGTATTGGATCGGCAGCGTTGAGAAGATTCTTGAACTCCTGTTGTAACTGATCACCTGGCTTTCCGTACCCAGGTAAAGGTTTCCCCGGTCATCTTCAGTCATTACGGTAATATTATTCAGCCGATAGTGTTCAGCTTGTTCAGGTGTAGAGTAGTATACGATCTCCGACCCGTCGAAGGAGGTTAGGCCACGGGTGGTAGAAAACCAGATCAATCCATCACCGGAAAAATAAAAATATTCCGAGGTCAGCGCCGGCATAAAGGGATGGCTGATTTGTTTAAATAGAGGTTGCTCCTGCCCCTGGGACAGTGCAGTCTGAGTGGCATTCAATACCATCCAGGCAGCCAATACGATTCTCCAAAAACCGGACATCTCTTAAAATTACTAACTCCGGATCGCTATCGAATCAGGATTTGCTGGATATTTCCTTTCCCTTGGTCTTTGAAGTGTATGGGTTGATACTGGATGCTGGATACTGGATACTGGATGCTGGATACTGGATGCTGGATGCTGGATACTGGATACCAAATGAAAACTATAAACCAAAAAGTGGTAACCGGACGATGGGGGAGGGAAGAACTAACTTAGGCAACTGGCATTTAGAAATGGGTATCCCGGATTGGACAAATGGTTGTAGCAGCACAAACCTAAATAATACTTCAATATGAAAAAATATGTTTCTACGGCAGCCTTTTTACTGGTATCCTGTATAATGTTTGCACAGGAAGTCGTAAAGGACAGGGATTACTACCTGAGCAAGAGTAAAAGACAAAATAAAGGCGCAAAAGTGATGCTGATCGGCGGTGGTGTGCTGGTTGGCGTAGGCCTGCTGATTGGCAACGGCGACGAAGCCAGTTTCGAAGACGCTGCAACGGGAGGAGTGATTGCTGTAGTTGGTATTTTAAGTATTGTTGGAAGTATCCCCGTTTTTGCGGCATCATCCAAGAATAAAAATAAAGCAGCTTCGCTGTCGCTAAAAACAATGCCGGCTCCTACCATAAAAAACAGCGGGCTGGTTTCAAAACCGATACCCGCTGTCTCTATAACTTTTAGCCTTTAGCTTATTTACTTCCAAAAACCTTCTTTAAAATATCGCTTGCCCTGGCAGCTGGGTTGGCACGGATATTTGTCTCTTCTTTTGCTACCTGGTCAAACAGGGCGTCGACCGCTTTACCAACAACAAATGAAGTAAGATCGGGATCTACTTTCTTGAAAGTAGTCGGAAACTTATTGTACGTCGTTACGATATCACCATAATATTTTGTCGCATTTACTTTTTCAAGTGAAGATTCAACGGAGGGAGTAAATGCTGCGGTTAATTTGGCTGAAGTTTTTTGTTTGAAATACTGTGTCGCAGCATCCTTGTCACCCCTTACGATATTGAGCGCATCAGTCAAGGTCATCTCTTTGATGGCATCGATGAAGATGGGTTTTGCAAAAGCGACCGCATCCTCGGCACCGCGGTTGATAGCAAGGATCGCCTTATCTACCTGGGCGCCCATTCCTGCGTTGCGCAGCGTGGTTTCGATCTTTTTTGCATCAGGAGGTAACAGCACTTTATAAATCTCGCTGCCAAAAAAACCATCTGTTTTATTGAGATTCAGCACGGCATTGGTAACACCCTGCGTAAGGGCTTCCTTGATACCCTGGCCAGCTTCGGCCTCAGTTACCCCACCACCCCCGGTAACCTTAGAAAGTATTTTGGGGACTTTTAATTGTGAATAGGAGGTCGCTGGTAAAAGGGCTACAGATAGAAAAGTCGCAATAATTATGGCCTTCATAAGTAAAATTTTATAAGTTTTTGATCTTTAGGGTATAAGAACTGGAATTGGAATACAAAATAGTGGCTAAGTCCATTAATTCCAATAGCCTGGCTTTTATTTGACGATACTTTAAGGCTTTTAGTGTGCCTGTGAGGAAAATATTCTTTGAGATAGTCTTGTTTAGAGTGGTTTCTTTTCAAAATGTGGATACGTAATACCCATTCAGCTGGAGAACCTGGAAAACCATGATATACAAAATTGGGTCTTTGATGTTTTGATGGTCAGCAATTTGAAACAGGGTTTATACATTCAAAACTTCCTTCCTCCGCGCGATACGTTCCCGTATGATACGGAAAAACCTTGACCTTTCTTTTTCACTGACCGCACTGATCAATGTAGAACGCTTTATCTGGTTGCGCAAGTGATTGTACATATTCTCATTGAAGGCAACATCCCGGGATAGCATGAAGTTAATGGTGGTATGGGTCATGTACGACAATTTCTTTCCATCCAGTATTGCCAGCATACTGTTATCACCCAGCAATACCTCGTTGAAATACATACTGAATTTTCCCATGGGCTTTTGTTCCGGATCGTTTATATCAATCTTGTATCCCAGGGCCGCCTGCTTTTCGAGGTGAAACCAAAGTTTTTCAATGGCTTCGTAAAGTAAAAGTGCATCCCTGTCGGATTCAAAGACATCGCAATCGCGGTAAAACTCCACCTGCCGAAAAAATACATTCATGCTTTCAATATTCCAGATCTCGATACTGGGAATCTGGTTATATAATTGAAGCGCCTTTTGATCAAGTGCAAATAGCTCGTCGGGATATTCGGAAAACTTGAATTTCTTTCTCTCAAATTCGGGGAACTGGAAATAAGTTTTCAGCCAGAAAAACCATTTGAAAGCTGCGATCTCGCGAAACATAAAATGGTGGAAGATGGGCAGGTCTTTACAATTATAATAAAATTCCTTTTCCTTAAAACTGTTCATGTACGCCATATTCTTTACCAGGCTGGTCAAATAACTCTCAAAACGGAAGTTTTCCTTGTCGAGATATTGGCCCTGGAAGAGAACACTACCATTTTGTATATTCATCAACTGGTCGAGTGAAATATTGTATTTGACAGCGATCTTGTAAAGCTCCTCGAATGTTAGTGTCTTTTCACCCCGCATACGCCGGTAGGCACTATCGGTGCTAATATCAAGCAGGGAGGCAATTTCTTCCGCCATAGAATTTTCCTGCTGCATCTTTCCTTTGATTGCCAAAAAAAGTTGTTGCTGAATTTCTCCCACATTCATAAAGCAATGTTTAAAGGTTCGCTTTGCGCTCCTTTATCCTGTTGAGCATAATGCCAAAAAATATATTCCTTTGCCGTTCGCTTGTTTCACTGATAATAGTAGATCTTTTGATCAGTCTTTGCAAATCTTCATAAGACCTGTTACAGAATTCTTCATCCCTCGTGGAAACATAATTTAAGGTATCATAGTTCAGGAATATGGTCTTCGCATTGTCGGTAACAACCAGGATGGTGTTGTCACCCAGGACCACACGATTGTAAAAGAATGTAAAATTATTCTTACGGTTTTCCGGGTTCTCATCGGGCATAAACTTACATCCCCGGTCTACCTGGTGCTTTAAGTGAATGAAAGTCTCCTCCAACGCTTCATAAATGGCCCGGATATCCGCGGCAGAAGAAAAATAACCCGACTCTTTATAAAATTCGATCTGCGAAATAGCCGCGTTCACACATTCTGTATTCCATATTTCGATAGATGGGATCTCGTTATAGGCCCGGTTCAACTCTTTGCTCAGTTCAACGATCTCCGGCGACACACAATTCATATCGAATCCACGGGTTTTGAAATTCGGGTCCTCTATGATGGTATGCATCCAGAAAAAGTACCTGAACGCAATAACCGGTTCAAAATAAAAGTTGTGAAAGAGCGGCATGTCCTTGGTACGGTAAATAATCTCCTTATGGATAAAGCCACCTATCCATTTCAACTGCTCTAGGAGATCTCGTAGGTACTGTGCGTAATCGTAGTCCCCGACGCTTACCCGAACATCCCTGAAAAGCGTGGACCCGCCTTTTACATTCAAAACCTGGTCAAGTGATAGTTTAAAATACTGGCAAAGCTCCCTTGCCTCATCGAGCACAATAGGAGTCTCTCCCCTTATGCGCCGGTAAGCGCTATCACTGCTGATATGAAGAATTTCCGCGGTAAAATCTACCATAGACTTATCAGGTGGCAAAAGTTCCTTGATCCGGCGGAAAAGAAACTCCTGAGATTGGTAAGTAGACATTGTGGTTTGGTGGTTTGTTAGCTCAACACTGCCTTGTGGGACCGTAAAAACAGTCCACCCTTAAGATAGCGCATTTTAGGAAAGGAAACAATTCTCCCCGCCCTGGAGGATTTGCTGTTTTTGCAAATATGGAAAACGTTAAGGCAAAATTCAATTATATATACCCTGTTTGTGGTAGTAGTTT
>JAEYOL010000075.1 GCA_023411775.1 Bacteroidota bacterium
GTTTAGATCGATGATATTGTTATTGGCAGTCGCGGTAAAATTCAATATCTGGAAAATGACACCCGTGAGAGGTTCAAGTTTGTATACAATTCCTAATGAAAGTGAGCAGGCATATATGGAACCATCCTGCGCTTCCCCAAATCCTGAAATGCTCATAGGTGTCAAGCCATTTAATTTGATAGCCTGCCAGCTATCACTGGAGTCTTTGATCACCCAGTGATTTCGACTTTGGTAGTCAGCGAAAATATAGTATCCGTAGAATCCGGGGTATTCCAGACCGCGGTAGACAAAACCACCCGTTACCGCATAGCCCCCGGTAGTTTGATTGTGGGGGTATTCAAAAACAGGCGATACATATTGGTCGGCCGCGGCACAATTACTTAAGTTGTAGGCCCGGGTTCCTTCATAACATCGCCATCCATAGTTCAGGCCTTTGGTATTACCGGCTTTAGCAACATTGATCTCTTCCCTTGCGCCCTGACCCACATCTGCGATCCACATATCACCGGTAAGCCGGTCAAAACTCCATCTCCAGGGATTGCGCAAACCAAACGCCCATATCTCGTCTGCAATGGCCGGGTTATTTATAAAGGGATTGTCATCTGGTATACTGTAGTTCAACGGCGGATTGGGAATGTCGACATTGATACGGAGCATTTTACCCAATAGTGAAGTGCCGTTTTGTGCATTATTGTTTGGATCGCCACCGCCGCCACCATCGCCGGTACCGAAATAAAGATACCCATCGGTTCCGAATGACAGTCGGCCTCCATTATGATTGGCTGCGCCGGGGTGGGGGATGGTAATAATGACTTTTTTAGAAGCAGGATTGGCAATATTCATGTCGTTGCTCACCTTATAGGATGCTACTTCGATACTACCCTGTGAATTGGTATAGTAAACAAAAAATATTCCGTTCGTTTTATAGGAAGGATGAAATGCCATACTGAGTAAGCCCCGTTCACCAGACGATGTAATACCGTCTACCCTTAGAAAATCTGCGAGGTATTCGTACGCCTGGTTATACACTTTAATCGCGCCTTGTTTTTCCACTACAAAAAGACGATGCGTGTCGTCATTGGGACTGACAATTTCAACGGGATTTTGGAGGGAAGATATCACCGGTGTGTAGCGCATACCCGCCGGTTGGGAAAAAGTGGAATATGTAAATGCCAATACAAATAGCGAAAGAATCAGTATTTGAATTTTCAGTTGCTGCATTGGCTGCGGGCTTCACCTGAATTTACGAAATAGTTCCCTTTTCAAAGCGTAAAAATTTGCAAAAGGTTGCCTGGACCTGAAGTGTAAGTAGGTCGCAGCGTAAATGGTAGCCCAATGTCCTCCGTGGCCTGAATTTGGTCACGAAGGGCACAAAGATTTTCACGAAGGGCACGAAGAAAATTCAATAGAACCTCCGTGGCCTTCGTGTTTCCTCTGTGTTCTCCGTGTCCGAACAGAAGTCAGCTATTAAGCTCTTAAAGCGTTTTCAACACATCATTCATGCTTCTTACCGCTGCAGCGCTCTTATTGAATTCGGTCATTTCCGCTTCATTCAATTCAAAATCGATAATCTTTTCCCAGCCATTTTTTCCAATGATCACCGGTACGCCCAGGCAGATATCTTTTTGTCCGTATTCACCTTCCAGCGCCACGCAACAGGTAAACAATTTCTTTTCATCCCTTACAATAGATTCCACCAGTGCTGCTCCTGCCGCGCCCGGTGCATACCAGGCCGAGGTTCCGATCAGTTTGGTAAGCGTTGCACCACCCACCATCGTATCGGCAACAATTTGTTTTTGCTGATCCTCGCTCAGGAATTTTGTAACTGGCACCGAATTCCAGGTTGCCAGCCTGATGAGCGGTATCATCGTTGTATCACCATGTCCTCCAACTACCACGGCATTCAGATCGGCTGGACTGCAGCCCAGGTGCTGGCTCAGTTGGTATCTAAAACGGGCGCTGTCGAGTGCGCCACCCATGCCGATGATCCTGTGTTTGGGCAGGCCGGTAGATTGCAGGGCCAGGTAAGTCATCGTATCCATTGGGTTGCTGATCACGATGATGATAGCATTAGGTGAATGTTTCAAAATATTTTCAGTCACACTTTTTACGATCCCGGCATTCACGCCGATCAGTTCTTCCCGTGTCATCCCGGGTTTGCGTGGCAAACCTGAAGTGATCACCACCACATCACTTCCCGCGGTTTTGGAATAATCATTTGTAGAACCGGTGATCTTTGTATCGAAACCAAGCAGGGCAGCAGTTTGCATCATGTCCTGCGCCTTACCTTCGGCAACACCTTCTTTTATATCGAGTAAAACTAATTCAGCGGCCAGTTCCTTACGGGCAATATTATCAGCACAGGTTGCACCAACGGCACCGGCACCTACAACGGTTACTTTCATGAACGAAAAATTTTTTTTGGTGAGGAAATGATCTGCCGGCCAGCCGGCAGATTTTGCGCTGCAAAGGTATTAGAAACTTCCTGTTTTATGATCTCTCAATTTCTGCTTATTTCTTCAACTCTGCTATCACCTTTTCGATAGGCATGGCCCCGGCAAATACGGAGATCAGCTCTTTTTTTCTATTGTAGAATGCCAGGAATGGCAAATTATGAATATCGAAAAATACGGGCAGCATATAAGCCTGGTCCTTGCCCACAATAATGTTACTGAAACGATCAAGGCCGTACTGCTGGTAGAAATCCCGCATCTGGTCGAAATCACGGGTGGTCGAAAGCACGAGTTGTGTTTTGTCAAAAGCCTTAATATTTTTAATGATCTCCTCCATCTCGTGCTGGCAATGTTCACAATCCGGGCTAAACAGCATAAACATCACCGACTTTTTCTTATCCAGGTTTTCCTTGGTAAAATAAGTGCTGCTGTCGGTAAGCAAGATTTTAAATGGGGGTACGGTGGGAAAACGCTTATATGGTGGCTCGGGAGCGTCCTGTGCCATCGTAATACAAGCACTGGAAAACGCGAATAAGAGGAATAGCGAATATTTCATGACGCAAAGAAACGACTTATGACCGACTGAAACCGGGTTTTAACAAGATGGAGAATGTTTTAAAAAACTACCATTTTAATATGCTGATATCAATGAGGTTCGCATCATCCGCTATATATAAAATCCAATCCTCCAAAAAATAAAATTTGGAGAGTTACGAAACATTCGTAGATTTACGAAAAATTCGTAGATATGGAGAAACTTACACCTGCTGAAGAATCCACCATGCAGGCCGTATGGCATACAGGAGAGGGTAATGTAAAAGCATTTATGGAAAATATGGATGAACCTGCTCCTTATACAACGGTTGCTTCCACCATTAAGAACCTTGAGAAAAAAGGCTACCTGAGCAGCCGGCTGATCGGGAATGCCTATTTCTATAAACCCCTGGTGTCGGAGGACGAATACAAGAAAAAATACCTCGGCACGGTAGTGAAGGAATATTTTGATAATTCGTATAAAGAACTGGTTAGCTTTTTCGTCGAGCAAAAAAAACTCTCAGCGAAGGAATTGAAAGAGATCCTGGGGTTGATCGAGAAAAAAATATGAGACTACCGTTTCTAACTTTCAACAATTAATTTTTGGTTTATGCCGATTTTATTTCAGTACCTGCTTAAAGTTTCGATCTGCCTGGCGATCGTGTATATTTTTTACCAACTGGTTTTACGCAGGCTTACCTTTTACAATCATAACCGGTGGTACCTGTTCGGATATTCTGTTTTGTCCTATTTCATTGCCCTGATCAATGTGGGTCCCATACTTTCTGAGAATACTGCGGATGGATACGCGCTACTTCAAATGCTGCCATCTCTTGATAGCCTGGCTTCGGCTACGGTTAAAGAATCCATTGCTGAGGATAGAACAGGGTGGTCAGCCTGGCAATGGCTGGCAATGGTATTGACTGCCGGCATGGTGTTGCTGGTTATCCGGCTATTCATCCAGTTAAAGTCTTATCGGCGAATAAAAGCCAGTGCAAAACTGGTTAGTGAGGATGGTGTCCGGTTTTACCAGGTAGATGGAAACATTATCCCATTTTCATTTGGGAATTCGATCTACGTCAACCAAAGCCTCCACACCAGCGATGAGTTGAAAGAGATCATCCGGCATGAGTTTGTTCATGTGAGGCAAAAACACACTGTCGATATCATTTGGAGCGAACTGCTTTGCATCCTGAACTGGTATAATCCTTTTGCCTGGCTGATCAGGCAGGCTATGCGACAAAACCTTGAGTTTATTGCCGACAATAAAGTGATCGCCGACGGGATCGACAAAAAGCAATATCAATACCTGCTTCTCAAAGTGATTGGCAACAATCATTTCAGCATAGCCAGTCAATTCAATTTTACCTCACTAAAAAAACGAATTATCATGATGAATAAGATCAAATCTGCAAAAGTGCACCTGTTGAAATTTCTTTTCATACTTCCACTTCTGGCAGTAATCCTGGTTGCTTTTCGTAATGCTCCTGCACGCCAATCACAGGATGTCCAGGCCTACGAGACGAGGTATTACGAAACTTTACTTGCGGCTGCACTTTCGGACACAGTACCAGATAAACTAAATAAGCCTGAAAAAGCAAAAGCGCCGTTACCACCAGCTGCTCCTGATATAACAGCCCCGGTTGCTCCCGCCCAGCCCCCAGCCCCTGTAGATGTCGTTCCTCCCAAGCCAGCTGGAACCGTGTCAACCGTTGCCCCTGGCCAGCCACCTGCTCCCGTGAAAACTACCCGCCCGGTCTCGAGCATCATAAGTCGCGTACCAGTGGATACCAGTGAAAAGCCGCTTATTATTGTTGCAGGAGAAGAATGGCCTTCTCATCTCGATATAAGCCTGATTGATGCGAAAAAGATAATTAAAGTGGAAGTACTAAAGGGTGAGTCTGCCGCAAGTAAATATGGTGATAAAGGACGGAATGGCGCGGTATTGATCCATATAAAGCCCGACGGATCAGAAATAAAAGTGCGTTCGGCGATTGAATTATCGCAGCCGGTTTTTTATCTCAATGGCAAGAAGGTTGCTCACAAGAATATCGAACTGCTCGATCCCGCAAAAATCAAATCCGTTAATGTACTGAAAGGAGAAAAGGCCATTGAAAAATACGGGGATGAAGGCAAAAATGGGGTGATCGAAATTGCGATACCCGAACCTGCAAGAACCATCAGGCAGGTGCAGAAGCCGGTGACGAATGCCTGGGATATCCAGACAATCGTGGAG
>JAEYOL010000076.1 GCA_023411775.1 Bacteroidota bacterium
TCATCCAGGCTATTCATCACTAAAGGAGTCTTAATATAAGCGGGACCGATAGAATTGATCCGGATCTTCTTATCCGCATATTCAAGCGCGGCAGTTTTTGTAAGACCTACCACTCCATGCTTGGCCGCTACATACGCAGGAGAAAATCTCGTACCCACATTACCCAGAATAGATGCCACATTCACGATACTGCCACCTTCTTTTTCCATAGCTGGTATTTGATAACGCATGCCATAGAAAACGCCTGACAGGTTAATGTCAATTACTTTCTGCCAGCCATCAAGAGGATACTCACCTGTTGGGCCCAAAGGACCACCAATTCCTGCGTTGTTCACAGCAATATCCAGCCGACCATATTTTTTCAGGGTAGCATTCACAAGCGCATTATTTTGTTCGGGGCTGGAGGTATCGGCTTTGATAAAAATAGCCTCACCTCCTTCGCCAGTAATTTCCTTTACTACATCGTTACCATTCTCAACATTAATATCTGATACCACCACCCTGGCTCCTTCCCGGGCATATAATATGGCTGCCGCCCTGCCAATACCTGAGCCCGCTCCGGTGATGATCGCGACTTTGTCTTGCAGTGTTTTCATACGTTTAATTTTTACTGATCATTAATATATGTATGCTCATCAATTTAAATCTCAAATTTACTTTATATGTTATTCTTACAAGATGACGGCGCCCAGGAGACGGGTTGATATTGCTCAGCAAGGAGACCTAGCCAAATTTCACCGAAGTCATCGTCAGCGAACCGCCGACTGCCTTATCGTTAAAAAAGCTCACCTTGTCTTTATTGGATTTCAAACCGAGGGTATACATCAAAGGAAAATAGTGATCGGGTGTCGGAACAGCCAGCATAATTTCCCGTCCAAGTTTTTCGTAGTTCACCAAAGCCTTATGATCTCCTTCAGCGATTAACTTTTTAAAAAGATCATTTGCGTGCAGGGCCCACTCATAGCCATACTCGGGCTCCTGCATTTTGTCCCAGGCCACCATACGCAGGTTGTGAACCATATTTCCGCTGCCAATGATCAGCACCCCCTTCTTTCTGAGGTTGTACAACTCCTTTGCCAAATCATAGTGGTATTGCGGTCCTTTCGTAAAATCAATGCTCAACTGCAGCACGGGCATATTTGCATCGGGGAACATATGCCTCACAACAGTCCAGGCACCGTGGTCCAGGCCCCAGTCGTGATCCAGTACCACTTCCGTGGATTTGATCAGGGAAGCAGTCTCCTTTGCCAGCGCGGGGGAACCCGGCGCCTTATACTGCACCTCAAACAATTCACGCGGGAAGCCTCCGAAGTCATGAATGGTTTTTGGAAAGTCCATCGCCGTTATAGCGGTGCCCTTCGTTAACCAGTGTGCCGACACCACCAGTACCGCTTTCGGTTCTGGTATTTCCTTCGCCATCGACTTCCATCGCTGACTGAACAGGTTATCTTCGATTCCGTTCATCGGCGAGCCATGCCCGATAAAAAGCACAGGCATCAGGTCGTCGGTTTCTTTTAGTTCGCCTACAAACCGGTTAAAGGCCGGCAAGGTTGTTATCATTAGTACTCCTTTGCTTATTGTTTGAATAAACTGCTTTCTTTGCATTCTTCATTACTTTTCAACTGAATATTCCTGGCGGCTACTCTGTGTTTGCACAGGTGATAGCCTTCTTTGAAAGATATAATGATCCAGGGAATATTTTCCGCTGCCTGTGAAAAACAATACTACATAAGCCAGCAAATAGTGTAACGCCATTTCTTTTTTTACAAATGGATCAGCTGCATGTATCGAAAATGCCGCCACCATCATAGTGATGGCCAGGGGAACTACGGCCAGGCGTGTCCCCAAGCCGGCCAGTATTAACACCGAACACACTACTTCCGCAAATACAGCCAGTCCCAGTGAAACTTCAGGCGACATTCCAAATACCGAGGGAAACTGGATCGCGCTACCGGAAAATAATTGGATCATTTTGGGAATACCATGTACTAACATCATTCCCGAAATCGCGATGCGAATAAGGAAGATCGCGGCGTTCAGGCTCTGGATCCTGTATCCTGTTGCAAATATTTTTTTCATGATTTTTTCTTGTTAATTATGATTTTCGAATGAAAGCCTTATTGCATAAATTCTCCATCGGCCTTGATGCGAACCTCGTCACTGATCATTGGTGCTGGAAAATTAGTTCCAATACCGAAATCTGAGCGTTTCAATACACCGGTCAGCTGAAAACCTGCAACCTGCTTCTTTGCCATTTGATTTTCTACCTTACCAGTATGTACAAGGTCCATGGTTATTTCTTTAGTCACGCCATGCATGGCCAGATCGCCGGTAAGCTTGTATTTATTATTGCCAGCTTTCTGGATCGATTTACTTTTGAACGTGATCAGTGGATATTTTTCCGCGTCGAAAAAATCAGCGCTTTTCAGGTGCTGGTCGCGTGCCTCCACCCTTGTATCTATTGAAGCCACCTTGGCTGTCAGCTCAAATACTGCGTCGCTGAAATCAGGTTTTACAGATTTAATGGTTACATCAAAATCATTGAACGTACCTGAAACATCTGAAATACCCAGGTGTTTTACCGTGAAAGCCAATTGGGAATGCGGCGCATCATTTTTCCAAACATTGTTTAGTGTTGTAAAAGCGGCTATTATTACCACCAACAAACCGAGAATCGTTACTTTTTTCATAATTGTTGTTTTATCTTTTTTAAATATTTAATTGTGTAGAATTTTCCAACCGGCCAACCGGTTATAATCATACTTCAATGCCAGCTGTATGAGGAAAAGTTGCATATTTTCAAGCGTTCTGCTGGTGGTAAGATTACCCGCTACTATGGGGTTGAACCCTGCTGTTCTTACCAGTTCACTTACCGTTTCCAACGCTTGTGAATCATTGCCGGCCACGAAACAGTCCGCTTGTTTTCCATCTATGATGGGTTGAGCAAAATCGGCGGCAAATGTTGTATTAAAAGCCTTGATCACTTTGGAGTGTGGGAGCAGTTTCTGAAGTTCCTCCGCAGCGCTGATATCTGGATCAGTAACCAGGCCATTGTAGGTTGCATTTAAAGGGTTGGCAATACTGACTACTATTTTTTGGTTGGCAAACTCTTTAATTTTTACCGCCACTTCTTTCTGTGCTTCATAAGGGATAGCAGGGATGATGATATCTGCTTCCCAACATGCTTCCATCGAACAACCGACAACTTCCAGGTCGGCCCCCGGGTGCGACGACTTTATCTCCTTCACCAGTGCCTGAAGTTTCCTTGGATTACTGCTTTTAAGTAGTAACCGGTAATTTCCTTTGGCAAGGCTTCTGGTTAAGGCGGAACCCATGTTGCCCGTGGCGCCCAATATCGCGATGGATTGCTTTGTTTGCATAACTATTCGTTTAGATATGCAAAGCTACCTTCACGGGGTGCCCTCTACCATTGTCTAAAAGCAAGAAAATCTATTGACAAAAGTCAATGAATCCCGGCCGTCTATCGACGCGCCTTTTTACTTCTTACACGGCTTAGTGTTTCAGGAGTTAAGCCCATAAATGCTGCGATCATATGCTGGGGAACACGCCGCACGATTTCGGGATACAGGGCAGTAAAAGTGTTATATCGTTCTTCTGGTGTATTACTGATCACTGAATTTATTCTTCTTTGAAGCGCTATGTAAGCATCGGTAAGCAGTATCCGTAAGTACGTTTCGTAACGTGGAAGCTTTTCCAGCAATTCTGTATTAGCCTGCTGGCTGATCAAAACAAGTTCACTGTCCTCGATGGCTTCGATCGCATATGTTGCGGGTTCACTGGTCAAAAAACTATACAGGTCGGAAATAGTCCAGCCCTCCATGGCAAACTGAATAATTCGCTCTGTCCCCTTTTCTCCGATGGTATAAGCACGCAGCATCCCCTTCTCGACAAATGCAATATGCCTGCAAACATCGCCTTCCTGCAACAGATATTGCTTCTTCCTTATTTTCTTGGGTGTAAGATAAGTACGGACGATCTCCTCCTCCTCTTTGGTGAGGCCGGCTTTCTCGTTCATCTGGCGGAAAAACAATTCGTAAAGCATTCTACAATTTAATTATTGCTTCACCAAAATACCACAATCTTAGTTAACCGGTGGATTATTTTGCCGCGGACGAATGATCAGTCTCAAAGTTGGATCGTTGGTAATAAATGACCACAGCCAGTTAAAAGCCAGCTTTATCTTATTCCGAAAACCAACCAATGGGATCAGGTGAATAAACAACCAGATCAGCCATGCAAAAAATCCTTTAAAAGAAACTTTTGGCAGGTCGGCCACAGCTTTATACTTAGCGATAATGGCCATACTACCTTTGTCTTTATACCTAAATGGCTGCATTCCTAAATTATCAGCCTCCCTTTTTAGATTCTTCGCCAGTAGTATCCCATGCTGAATAGCTACCTGCGCCAGTTGAGGATGACCATTTGGAAAAGCAGGATCGGTATCCTGGTAACATATATCACCAAGGGCGAAAATATTGGAACTAGCCTTCACACGATTGACCTCATTTACAATGATCCTGCGGCCACGTCCAATCGCTTCAGCCGGCAGGCCAGGAACCTCGCGTGACACTACCCCCGAAGCCCATATCAGCGTACCGGTTTGGATCATCGAACCATCCGCCAACATTACCTGCCCATCTGAATAATCTTTCACCGCTTTACCTAAAATAATATTCACACCCAACTTGCTCAACACTTTCTTTGCCTCCTCCTGCGCCTTTTTGCTCATCGGTGCCAACAATACCGGTCCGGCATCAACCAGGTAGATATGTGTTCCAAAATTCCTGATCTCGGGATATTCCTTTTCGGCGATGGAACGCCCCAGCTCGCCCAGCATGCCCGCCAGTTCCACACCTGTAGGCCCCCCACCCGCGATAACGATATTCAATAACCGGCTTTTTTCCTCAACGCTTTTTGCCCTCACCGCCTTCTCCATGGTCAACAGTAAATGATTCCGAAGATTCAGTGCTTCATCGATTGTCTTCATCGGTAATGCATTCTTCTTTACGTTTTCCATCCCGAAATAGTTGGAATCCGTACCCATGGCAATCACCAGGTAATCATAATGCAGCACGCCTGTGTCCGTCTCAATAGTGTTTTCAGCCGGGTTCACCTTTAAAAGCGAACCCATGTGAAAACGGAGGTTATCCTTTTGCTGGAATAATCTCCGGAACGGATAACTGATATTGGACGGTTCGATGAATGAAGTCGACACCTGGTAAAGCAGGGGTGGAAAAAAATGATAATTATTCCGGTCTACCAGGGTGATATGAAAACGTTTGTCGCGATGTAATTTCTTGATCAGGTTGATACCTGCGAAGCCTCCTCCTATTACAACTACTTTCTTTACGCTATTATCCATACTAATGCAATTTATGATGCTATGACTATCCCACTCGCGCTATGGGAGATGAATACTCCTGCCTACTGCTTTTCAAAGTTAATCATCCCCAGCCGATTGCTTTTTAACATAACAATTACGCCATGATAAAAGCGAATCTGCTCACAATAAAGGTGAAACCAACCGGGCTACTTTCTCCACCAATACTTTGTAGACTGGCCGCTCATGCCAGCTCACAGCATCGATCATTTCCGCATCCCGTAAATCAGCTTCAAAAACATCTGCCAGTTGCGCGGCTGTTTCCTCATCATAAACAATTGCATTGACTTCAAAGTTCAATTCAAAACTGCGACTGTCCATATTTGCCGTACCAACAATAGCTAGTTTCCGGTCGGCAACCATGGTTTTAGCATGCACAAACCCTTTTTGATAAAAATAGATCTCTACTCCTGCCCGCAGGAGATCCTCAAAGTGTGAACGCGACGCGATATCCACAAAGGCGGAGTCAGAAATTCCCGGTACCAGCATCTTCACTTTTACCCCACTCATAGAAGCTATTACCAGCGCATTCATCATCGTATCACCCGGCATAAAGTACGGCGTAGTGATCAGGATCTCCTTTGTTGCCAGGTTGATGGCCTGGATCAATGAAAACAGAATCGTCGGTACGTCTGAATCAGGTCCGCTGGCTGCTATCTGTACTACCTTATTATCGGGTTTTGTAATAGAAGCCGTATGCGGAAACAGGTTGCGGTCGGGATAGACGCTTTTATGAGTACAAAAGTTCCAGTCGCAAAGAAACAGGTATTGTAGATAGTGCACCCCTGGTCCGTCGATCCGTAAGTGTGTATCCCGCCAAAAAAGTTTGTTCTTTCCATTGTTGATATAACGATCTGCCACATTGATGCCACCTACAAAAGCAACAGCGCCATCGACGATAATAATCTTGCGGTGATTGCGATAGTTGAGCCGGTTGGCTAAAACGAGGAATATAATTTTGTAAAATGGTAAAGCCTCCACTCCGGCCTTGTTGAGCCGCTTCGCAATATTGCGCCGTATGGAGCGGCTACCGAAATCATCATAAATAAATCTCACCTTCACTCCCTGAGCAGCTTTTTCAATTAATATCTCCTCTATTTCCCTCCCAATACCTCCATCTTCAAATATGTAATACTCCAGGTGAATATGATGCTTTGCATTTCGAAGTGCTTCCAGCACCTCCGGGAACTTTTGTTCACCATTGATCAACAACTTCACCGTATTCCCCGAACTCAGCGTACTCAACCCGCTTGAAAGCAGGAATACTGCCAGCTCCTTATTAGTCTGTACCGCAGGTCCACTGGTTTCCAGTGTCTGTTTCGATTTCCGGAAAATATCCTCCTCCAGTTTAGATGCAAGCTGAACGTCATCCACCAACTTCTTACTGTATAACTTATGCTTGCGATAATTGATCCCGAAGGAAAAATAAAATATGATACCGAAAACCGGAACGAAGATGACAAGAAGCAGGTAAGCCAGTGTTTTGATATGGCTGCGGGTATCATAAATGACCTTCAGACATACCAGTACCAAAATGATAAGATAAGCGATCTCGACGATCAGCCACCAATTCATGGGCTTAAATTTTCCGGGTTAGAACCTTCACAACTCTCCGCAAATCCTGATCGACAAATTAATACGAATAGCCAACTAACAGAAATAAAAGTTTTGAAAACGTGGAGATAGCCTCCATGTACAAAAAAGATCCCGGCGGCAAACCGGGATCATTCTCATGCGTCACCAATTTTACTGTTATTGTGACATTGAACCGTCCTGCTTATGAAATCCTTTGAAAATCCGGCTACCTGGTTCGCAACCGGCTGACCACATTCGCGCCGACCTTTCGTCCCTGTGTATACCCGGCTTCAATGGAAGGCTGGTAGTGTATCCCCGCATAAAACCTCGACTGCCCGGCTTCTTTCCCTGCATGATCAAAACTGTTAAAGCTCCGCGTATTCATTCCGATTCCGTCGTATGTGTGGTCGGAAAACGCGTAGTTATTGCCGAAAACCGATTCTAACGCATACACACCTGATGCGGAAATGGTAGAATGTGCAGACGCATACTCTGGGTGTGGCGGCGTTGAGATCAACGGCAACCATTCTGCTTCTCCCATGTACTTTCGCACATAAGTAACCGGCCTGATGGTATGATACTGGTATTTTGCCTGCCAGCAACTGATCGTCGCGTCGTTCATGGCAACACCCAGGCGCAGGTAAGCTACTGCCCCATCTGGCAAAGAAGTTTTCTCCTTTTCCAATACCTGTTTTAAAACACTAAACCAGTGTCCGAATACAGATACATATTGCCCATTGGGCGCATCATCCCAGAATAGAGCGATCGCTTTTTGATCCGGGGTAAGCACCTTGCTTACATCCAGCACTTCTTTTACCATTTGATAAAAACCAGACCCGGGCTCTTTCGAAAATGGGATAAGTCCCCCCGGCATCGCACCTGTATTACTGCCTGCAACCAATAGGCGGTTGTTTCCCCATCCCGGCATATTCGCGCCTGCAAAACCATTGGGTGTAGGCTCCCAGTATCCTTCACCCAGTGGGGTATAAGCCGTATTGGCCTGGCTGGCTCCATCCTGTTTGCTCCATTCAATTACCGAAGCTGCAATGCTTCTACCATATTCAACGGAAGCGTCGAGATCGAACTTACCACCTACCGCTTCTTCAAAAGTTGTAAAATAGGCTTCTTCCAAAGAATCAACTGCTTCCACATTATTGATATTGGTGCTATAAAAGAACCGAAGCATGGATGCGATAGCCGCATTTGCAGAAGCGGGGTGAAATATTTTGACGCCCTTGGGTTCAACGGGTATCACCAGGTTGCCGTTCAGTTTTGACGCGATACTTTTGTATCCCGGCATTCCACCGACCAAAGATTCATACAAAGCAACACCTGTGTAAGAAAAATGCCTTGAGTAAGCAATATGCGTTACACCGGTTGTATTCCGTATCAATTGCAGGTGAAGGCCTATCCATCCGGTAAGTAATTTGGAGTCGCTTTTTACCGGCCCGGGATAGCCCGGGTAATTTTTATGGCACGCTGTAAACAGAAGCATAACCATGCCTGTTAGAAAAAATAACTTTTTCATTTTTAAAGGTTTAATAGTTAATAAAAAATCAGGTTCTGGATTATTTTTCTGCAATAAACACCAGGAACTGGTTTTGCAGGTGATACATGTCGCCGGCGAGCTTATATGGCTGAAGTGCAAAGGCGATCGTGTCTTTAACACGCCTTTCTTCGTTCACGTTGCAAGCAGCTGCCGCTGGGCCGGTACCCATAAAGCTTTTCACACCATCGCTAAGTTTTTCATAGAGGATAGGGCACTCCACTTTCGATTTGTAAAGTAGTTTCAAACCAATATTTTCAATAATGGACTCCATACGGCCATCCTCTGAAAGGGCAAACGGACCGGGTGTACCGGGTGGTGGTGGGGGTAATAAGGTACCGATCGCTTTCAGGACCTCGGTTGCTTCACTAAACTCCGGCTTATCCCAGATACCGATCACAAGACGACCTTTTGGTTTCAATACCCTTCGCGCTTCGGCCAGTGCCCTGGTAAAGTCACCAGCATACTGAAAAGAATTAAAACCAGTGACTACGTCAAAGCTATTATCAGCAAAAGGTAAAGCTTCAAGGTCCTCTTCCAGGAAGTTGTTGTCGGGGTTTCGATCGCGGGCTACCTGCAACAAACCCGGTGCCGCGTCAACACCTATGACCTGGGCACCCTGCCTTATAGCCATATAACTGAAAAGTCCGGCACCGCAACCGGCGTCCAATAACAAAGTGTCATGGGTTAACTTTAATTGTGTCAGTACTTTTTTGTACATCGGGGCAAAGTATGCTTCGAAATACCTCGCCCAATACTCCGGGGCAATGCTCCATAGTTTTCCCTGGATTTGTTTTGTGCTCATTGTTGATAAGGTTTAATGTTTGAATGATTAACTATGCAAATCTAATATCCAACCAGGGCAGTGCACTTTGCTTCAAAGTCCAGAGATTTGACTAAAAAGTTCAGGCCGAAATTTTTTGACGTGCAGCAGCGGGTGGTATTCCAAATTGCCTGCGAAAAGAACGGCTAAAATGTGAAGGGCTTTCAAAACCGCTTTCAAAAGCGGCCTGGCTTACTGAAGTGTCGGTATTGGTAAGCAGGTGCATGGCATGGTTGAGTCTTTTTTCCATAAGCCATTTGCCTGGCGTGCTATTGAACTGCTTTTGAAAGTCCCGTTTGAATGCTGACAGGCTTCGGTGCGTCAATACCGCGTACTCTTCCAGTTTAAGGTTGAAACAAAAATTGTCTTCCATTACTTTTTGCAGCGACACATTTCTCGGCCTTTTGAGAAGAGAATTAAAAAACGCATGCAGCTCGTGGTTTGCCGGATCATCAGCGATATTTAATATCAATTCACGGAATTTCAACTCGAGGATGGATGGATCCGGCTCTCTTACATTACCAAAGTAGGGCATCATGGAGTAATAAAATCCCTCAAGCAACCCGCTGCGGTTTACAGGTATAACGGTCTGGTATCGTTTATCGGACATCCTGATCACACCCGATTTACTACGCAACACGTCGCAAATAAACTCATCGGAGATAAAGAATAAAACAATACAAAATTCGGCATCGAAAAATTGCTCCACTATAACAGCACCCTTTTGTACAAACACGCAGGAACCTTTACGCAGATCATATGAGCCATTCGCCGTGTGCCAGATCTTTCTGCCCTCTACCACATACGCGATGTAATTGAGATGGCTCCAGATATCCTGGTACTGATTTTCAAGGGGACAATTGTACCGCGTGATCAGGGTATCCCCACATTTAAGCTGGCGATGGAATACAGGATCGGCCACAATCTTATCGTAAAAATTAATCACCGGGAAAAATTGAGGCATGAAATTAACCCGCATATCTGCCAACCTGGATGATCCCTGCGTAAAACAGAACCCATCTTTAGCCGATGCATGGTTTTCCTGAGCCGAACAAGAACGCCTTAATCGTCAACCCTTCCCAAAGACCTTTAAAACCGGCTCTCTTAATACCTGCCCCTCCCCACTACAATAAAAATGAATGACATCTGCGATTGCTTCCGGCGTAACCCATTTATTAAAATCGGCCCCGGGCATAGAGGTCCGGTTGTCGGGTGTATCGATCGTAGATGGAACAACGACACTGACTACCACATCGCTTTTTCCGGCTTCTTCATTCATCAATTCCGCCAACCGGAAAAGAAGCGATTTGGCAAGGCTGTAGGCAACCATGGATTTGCCCGACTTTACCTCAAGCCCCGGACGGGAACCGATGAAGAATATTCGACCAGAACCCTGTTCCATCATTTTGAGAAATACCGGACGGGCGACATGGTAGGCGGTTTCAAAATTGAGTTTATATTGTTTACCCAAATCAACAGAAGAAGTGTTTTCCAGGTTTCCCATGGCAAATCCACCTACCGTTAGTACAACGGCATCCAGGGATCCCAATTCTTCTGTTATGGACTTTACAAAGCGGCTTACCTTATCCTCATCGCCCAGGTCGATTACAACCTGCCTGTATCGCGAATTAGCTTCGACTGCAGATGTCTCGCGGTGCACAGTGCCGACCACTTTATACCCTTCATGCAAAAATTTTTTGACAACGGCCTGTCCAAGGTTTCCTGCTGCACCGGTTACAATGGCGTTTTTCATGTCATGATTTTAATATCAAGATACGCAAAATCAAATGGCTTTGAGGTTTGAGAAAGATGATACTAATTAACAGGAACGAACTCCGGCCGCCTGATAAAATTGCTGTTGTATTTAAAGCGGATATTTGTATTGACTTCAAACCGCCAGCTCTCATTTCGGAAATTCTTGCGCGGAAAATACATGCCCCGGAATTCCGTTGTGCCGAATATAAGGCTTTCGTTCCTGATCCGGATGCCACCACCGATGGATGCATATAATTTGGGCACCGATTCCTGGTTGACCTTTAAATTGATATAAGTTGCATTGGTAAATACAAAGGGTGCAAACCGGAAAAATAAAACGTTCCATGGACTAAAGAAAACCGATTCGGCTTTCGCCGTTGCCCTGAAATTACCAGGTGCAAAGTTATTTCTCAACTCCTCCAGCCCATATTGGCTTTCGATTCGGACCGGCTCACCAAGCAAACTTTTCATCTGCCTGGTAATGCTGGCCCCGAGAAAATAACGCTGCTTCCATCTCTTATTCATGTTGTGAAGGTGACTGAAATAGTCTACCTGCGCCAAAAGATCAATGTCTTCCAGTTGTCCCCGATGTAAATAAGTTCCTGCCTTTATACTATAGTCAAAATATTGCTGCGATTTTGTAAAAAAATAATGCTGGAAACTCAAACCCACATAAGGTCGCTCTCTTTGCTGTTTTCGTGTCCATCCGAGGGTTGCTGATCCTTCCATGCCCTCGGGTACGTCTTCATTTCTACCAAAGCCATAAATGTACTGGGTCTTGTAAAAGTTTTGCCTAAAAAAACTAAACGATCCCAATACCGCCTGTAGATCCGCATAACGGTAGTCGTATTCCTGCTCAAATTTTAAAGGTCGGTAGTCAAATTTTTGCTGCACCCATCGCAAACCAAGCAGGCGTCTCAAACGTGGTCCGGCACCATTACCATTACCATCTGGCTTGTCGGCATCCATATTCCAGGAAGCCCAGGTATCAACAATATCAAACTTATACTGGTAGTCCTGCAGGTACAATGAGTCGGTGCTGTAAAAGTTTTGCGTCTTTCGATACTCTACTTCGCCCCCATAGGTCCATTCCATAAACCTGTTGACCAGGGGTCGTGTGAGCCGAAGATAGCTGACCCTTTCTTCCCGCATACCGGGGTGAATCGTTTTGGAAAAATTGGTGAAGCCCGCCGAAACCGTCACAAAGCTTCCCATAATATTACGCTTGGTGAAATCAAAACCATAGCCAAACTGCTCGGCTCTTGAAGCGTCAAAAAGCCCCTGCACACTTATTTCGTCGCCATAACCCATAATGTTATCTTCCTTGATACTGGCCGAAACAGTTTCCGTATTGTGCATCCTGAAACTGCCACCAATCGACAATACATCATAGGTTACTACAACAATATCAACGGAGTCGGTACCGGCGACCGGCACCACACGTATCCTGGCATCACGTACAAAGGGCAGGTCGCGAAGATGTCTCACGTTGTCACCCATGATATAAGGCGACAATTGCTGGTTGCGGGAGAAAAACAAGTGGTTTCGAAAGACAAAATCCCGGGTTTTCCGGTGCAGGTGATTTGAGAGGCGCTTTAGTTTGTTATTGATGCCCCTTGACGAATCAATAATATCAAATTCATGAGCCTCAATTTTTATATCGCGAATTATTCGACCTTTATATC
Organism: Bacteroidota bacterium; assembly: GCA_023411775.1. Lineage (GTDB taxonomy): Bacteria > Bacteroidota > Bacteroidia > Chitinophagales > Chitinophagaceae > Terrimonas_B. Next base: position 12,786 of record JAEYOL010000076.1, read on the forward strand.
GCTGGAAGGGCCGGTCGTTGCGTAATAAACCCTGGTCCTCCACGGCCGTATCGACGAGAAGGTTTTGGGCCAGCTTCCCGATTATCCCCCGCTGGCGTAATATAATGCTGTCGATAGATTTTTTAGTCACGGTGTCAACCTGTCCAAATGAGGAAAAACAAGTGACTGAGAATATGACAAGTAAAAAGGTACGCGTATTTCCTGCAAGGGGCATACAGAGCTGTTTGGTGACAGGTAAACAATGCAAGGTACATGCTAAATTAGGCATATAGGCCCGGGAAAAACAATTAGGCTCCATACTGCTAAAATTCCGAGGCTATGTGGAGTTAGTTACCCTTTTATAGTTAGCACGACATTTGTTTTACATGAAGAAAAACAAAACATGCGCTTTTTCTTTTCTTATATTTTATTTCTCGTATTTTTTACAACTGATAGCTTCGCACAACCGACTCGTGATTCCATTACAGTCCCGGCCACAACGGAATTTCGGATCAGCAAATCAAGAACTTTCTGGATGGGTGCCAACTATCGCCGGGAGTGGACTACACCGATCCGTGTACCGGTAATAAATATAAAAGCTGAAGGACTTGAGCCCGTAAAACGTGGGGGTGGCAAGCAAACCCGCTCACTGAGGTTAGAAGATGCCGATGGTAAAGAGTATAATTTCCGGTCGATACGAAAATTCATTACCAGTAAAACCCTACCCGGCGACCTTGAAAGCGAGGCGGCAAAAGACCTGGTCTCTGACGGCATTTCGGCTTCATATCCCTACTCTGCTTTATCAATGCCTGTGCTGGCAGAAGCCGTAGACGTACCCTATCTCAAATCACATTTAGTTTATATACCCGATGATCCTGCCCTCGGCGAGCATCGTAAAGATTTTGGTAACCTGATTGCTTATTTGGAGGAAAAAATTCCCGATTCTGTTAAAAAAGACTATGATACGGAAGATGTGATTGAAAAATTAATAGAAGATAATTCCAATACCGTAGACCAGGAAGCCGTGCTGCGGGCACGCATACTGGATATGTTTGTGATGGACTTCGACCGGCATGAAGGGCAATGGGAATGGGGCGCTATTGACCAGGGGAAAGGGAAACAATTTTACCCGATCCCGAAAGACCGCGACCAGGCATTTTATACCAACGAAGGCGTGATCCCGCATATCGTGCAATGGCCCTGGCTGGTGCCCCAGCTGGAGGGATTAAAATCCAAAACCAAAAACATAAAACGTTTCAATTTTGCCGCCCGAAACTTTGACCGTTTTTTCCTGAACCAGCTTACTGAACAGGATTGGCAAAATATCACTTCAGTCTTCCTTTCCAGGATGGTCGACACCGTAATCGAAAATGCTTTAAAGGAACAACCAGCAGAGATCAGAGATATCTCGGGACCAAAAATAGTGAGCACGCTTAAAGAAAGACGCAAATACCTTGCTGACGATGTGATGGAATACTACCGGTTCCTCGCCGAGGCCGTTGACATCACTGCCAGTGATAATGATGAAATAATTAACGTGACTCGATATGACGATGGGTCGGTCAACCTGCTGGTTTCTGATATGTCTTCGAATGATACCGTTTACCATAGAAAGTTCGATGCCCAGGACACTAAAGAGATCAGGATATATGGCTTTGGTGGTAAGGACAGGTTCGTTGTCAGTGGCAACAATGATAAGATCAAGATCCGGATGATTGGGGGAAAAGGCGAAGATCATTTTGAAAACAGCGCGGATTCTGAAGGAGCTATCGTGTATGATGATCGGGATGGCAATAATACATTTAGTGGAAAGTTCAAGCAAAAGTTGCGGCATGACAGTATAGCCAATCATTTCGATCCACTGTACTACCAATATAATAAAGTCATTCCCTTTATCTCGGTTGGATATAATCCTGATGATGGAGTTTTCCTGGGTGGATGGATGAAAATCATTCATCACGGATTTCGAAAAACACCCTATAAAAACAGTCACTCAATTACCCTTAACCATGCATTGGCCACGCGTGCTTTCAACATTCGTTACAATGCAGAGTTTATAAGTGTGATCGGCAATAAAACCGACCTGTTGATAGAAGCCGATGTCAAATCCCCACATGTGCCCAATTTTTTTGGCTACGGTCCTTCTACCGTATATGATAAATCAAAGCCAGGTAAATTCAGGTATTACCGGACAAGATATAACCTCGGAGATTTCGCGATTGAACTACGCAGAAATTTTTCTGAAAAAGTATTCATGACCCTCGGCCCCAGCTTCCAGTTCTTTAAAATGGATTCCTCTGAATCCTATAATAGGAAACGTTTTATAGGTCAGGAAATTCCACCGGGCCTCGATCCTACCCGTGCTTTTTCAAAACAACTTTATGCCGGCGGACGCTTTACCCTGACAGCCGATACACGTGACAATAAATCTCTAACGGGAAATGGAATTTACTGGCAAACAGCCGTTCGACATTTCTCTGGTCTGAATGCCGCCAGCTATGACGTGACACAGGTAAACTCGGATTTCAGTTTTTATATCCCACTGATTGAAAAAGTGCTGGTTTTCGCCAACCGCACCGGCGGCGGTCATAATTTCGGCGACTTTGAAATACATCAGGCGCAATACCTGGGCAATGATGACCACCTGCGCGGTTACCGCAAATACCGGTTTGCAGGGAAGACTAAACTTTATAATAATATGGAGTTACGCTGGCGCATTTCCAGCTTTAAGACTTACCTGTTTCCCGGATCATTTGGCATGCATGCGTTTTTTGACGTAGGCAGAGTATGGGCTGATAATGATGATAACGAGAAATGGGCAAAGGGCTACGGCGGCGGGATCTGGTTTGCACCATTTAACCGTGCTGTGCTCACCATCAGTTATGCCGCTTCGAAAGAAGACAGGATGCCACTTGTAAGCCTGGGATGGAGTTTTTAAGAACACAAGTATATTCTAAAATCTTCGTGTCCCCGTTTACCCTTCGTTCTCAAAGAGATTAACTGACCACGGCCAACACTGCGAGCACAGCGAGATTTCGTCAATTGCTCCGGTCCTCCGTGTTCGCCATCGTGTCCTTTGTGTCCATAAATTTTTACCTCAAGGTCAACTCTATGATCTATAACTCTCGGCACTAATCTATTTGTCCCATTGAAGCAATACGTTCGCAAGTGTCATATCAACTGTCTTGAGATAATTGCCGAGCGCTTCATCATCCATCACATCCGAGTTTGCTTTAAGTGCAGCCCACAGTCTTTTCAAAACCTGCATTCCGCCGGTATCATAAATTTCAGCAGCCGCGACGTGCCAGCGACTCTGGTACCAGCCATAGTTACGGGGATGTTTTGAGCCTATTTCAAAATATTTTTCTTCAAGATCTTTAAGACTGGTATATAAAAAACCCTCGGTGCCTCCAGCCACGACCATGCGGGGGAAGATCACCAAAGCAGGTAATAAGCCGGGAACTTTTTCCGCAATGAATGTGTGCAACAGGATATTACTGAAAAGTTCGCCCATCCATTTCCGCTGCATCGTGAGACCCGCCTGGAAATGAAACGCATGACCCAGTTCATGCAAGGCGAGAAGGTCGAAAAAAGGCTGCATACTAAATTCCCCCTGCCCGGATGAATAGGCAGATTTAACCTGTTCACGCAAATCAGCCGGCATCTTGTCAAGAGGTGGTAGAAAGCTTTTCCAGAACGCATTATCTTCTGCCGCCACGATCAGGAACTTGTTCTTTTCATTATAATGCGGCATACCATAAACTAATGGATCGACAGTATAGGTTTCCCAGTCCTTTTCATTTAAAACCAGCAGCGTGATAGACGGCTTAAAGTTGAGTAAAGCCTTGTGAAAATCGATGGCCTTTTCTACCAGTGAAGCGATGCTTCCTGCCCGTTGTTGATTCCCATCACTAAAGTATACTGTGAAAGATGGGCCTTGCAATTTCTGAAGTGAATCTAAAGACTGGCCCCTACCCTGCGATACCATCACCACAAGAGTTAACACTGAGAAAAAGAATTTCTGCTGCATAAATAAAGATTTAAAACACAAACCTCTTTATAACAGAGTAAAATTAATTGTACGAAAACGACATTTATAGCCGCATGGAAGCCTGCATGCGGAGAGGTATATTTTGCAGTTCTTTTTCTAGAACCCCGGGTGCGGTACCGGCGAATTCTTTAAAATCACGAATAAAATGAGCCTGGTCGAAATACCCACACTCATAAGCGATACTTGTCCAGCTTATTTCCGGAAATCGTTCCCGTAAACGATACGCTTTTGAAAAACGAACTAATCGCGCATAAGTCTTTGGTGACACACCCACACGTTCCTTGCTCACCCGTTCAAATTGGCGAAGACTAAGACAAGCCAAAGATGCGATTTGCTCAATGTCAATATTTCCTCCCAGCCGCAACATTTCAAGCATCGCGTTATCAAAAGGCAGCGCCTTTTTTAAATTACTGGCTTTACCCAACAAAAACTGCTCGATCACGTCCCTGATCGCGTCGAAATCAAGTGCCTCCTGCAATCTTTCGTTCACCTCCCTCATTTCCTTTCCAAAAATATCTGCGGCATCACAACTTCCGTCCATCATCTCAGCCATGGAAAAGCCCAATAAACGATACATTCCGCCTGGATGAAATCCTACCCGTACCGCCTTATGACTCCTGTTTACATCCAGCCTCACGCTGCCGGACTGCAAGCCTACCAAAACACTGCGAGGTTGTAAAACAAAAAGATCAGTGCCCTCTTTCTGGACACTGATCAGATCATTGATATAAAAAAATAGTGAATGTTGTGGAGTAGGCGGGTAACAAACTACAGTTGGAACATCTGCCGGAACTTCAGCCTGTACAACCATAATACAGTTGACAAACTCCTGTAACAGTATATGCGGTGTATAAAACTGTGTGATCATGTACTGATATAACAGTAATATACGAAAAATCAAAGACAGGTTTCCTCCAAACTACTTCCAGCCACCGCCAAGTGATCTGTACAACTCAACCATCGCTCCGAGTTGCTCCCGCCGGATGGCCGCAAGGTTTAACTCAGCCTGCAGTGCGTTTCCCTGTGCAGTGATCACTTCAAGATAGTTGGCCAGGTCACTTCTGAACAACAGCTGTGCATTAGAGACGGCCTGTCGAAGGGTGTCAACCTGGTTACCAGCGATCTGCTCCTGCTCTTCAAGTTTCTCAACCGAAACCAATGCATTTGCAACCTCACCCGTAGCATTTAAAACAGATTGCCTGAACCTGATCACAGCCTCTTCCCTTTCGAGTTTGGCAGTTTCGAATGCTGTTTTTAATTGGCGTCTTTTAAAAATTGGTTGCGCAATCGTTCCGGCCGCCAGTCCGAATAAAGAATTGGGAATATTGAACCAGTTACTGGCTTTGAATGATTCGATACCACCACCTGCAGTTATATTGAGTGCCGGGTACATATTTGCCTGCGCAATACCTACACGGGTATTGGCCACCTGCAAGGCGAGTTCCTGCGAACGTACGTCGGGTCGGCGTGCTACCATGGAGACGGGCAAACCTGCAGACAGGTTTTCATTCATCTTCAATTCATCCAGGAGAACGCTCCGGTTGACCCGCCCAGGTAATTGCCCCGTTAAAACCTGTAGGGCATTCTCCTGGATCGCTATATTTTGTTCAAACTGCGGAATAAGCAGGGCCGTCGACTGCTTTTGTGATTCGGCCTGTTGAACAGCCAGTGAATTGCCAATGCCCGCATCTTTTAATAACCGTGTCGCAATCAAAAATGAGTCGCTCAGCAACAAATTCTTTTTTGCCATCTCCAACTGTTTATCGAGCATCAGCAGGTTGAAGAATCCCTGTGCGATACTTGCCACGAGTTGGGTTTGCACTGCTTTCGCGCCTTCGTAGCTTCTGAGGTACTCCGTTAAAACCACTTCCTTCTGCCCTCTTATCTTTCCCCATATATCGGCTTCCCAGGAAAGATTGAGACTGGCGGAATAATTTTCAACATAGCTTTTCCCGAGAAAACTCTTCAGACTAATACCGTTGAGACTATTATCGGATGGCCGGCTGATATTGCCGCCAATACGAAGATCGAGTTCGGGCAACTGTAGCGCTTTGGCCTGTTTCAATTGCTGGCCGGCTATATCAATTCTCTTTACGGCCATCAACAGGTCGTGATTGTATTGAATACCTTTTTCAATCAGGCCCTGCAATGTGGGGTCAGTAAATAAACTTCTGCAGTCGCGGTCAGCAATGCTGCTGGTATCCGCATTGCTGACCGTACCAAATTGCC
>JAEYOL010000112.1 GCA_023411775.1 Bacteroidota bacterium
TTTTGGCAATACCATAGTCGGCACAAATATCCTGGAGGAACTGGTCGACCAAAATCGGAATATCGTCACGTCTTTCGTTCAATGATGGTACGTGGATAAGGATCACGCTTAATCGGTGATACAGATCAAGACGAAATGATTTTTCATCCACTTCCTTCAACAGGTCTTTATTGGTAGCTGCAATTACACGGACATCCACGCTGATATCTTTGTCGGCCCCCACCCTCGTGATCTTTCCTTCCTGCAGGGCACGCAGAACTTTTGCCTGCGCACTTAGACTCATATCACCTATTTCATCCAGGAATAGTGTTCCGCCATTTGCCTGTTCGAATTTTCCGATCCTTTGTTTGACCGCAGAGGTAAATGAACCTTTTTCGTGTCCGAACAATTCGCTTTCGATAAGTTCGGTGGGAATCGCGGCACAGTTTACTTCCACCAGGGGGCCACTCGAGCGGTTACTTTTCTCATGTACCCAGCGGGCTACCAGTTCTTTACCCACGCCATTTTCACCTGTAATCAAAATCCTTGCTTCCGTGGGCGCGACTTTGTCGATGGTTTCTTTGATACGCTGGATCGGTGCAGACTCCCCGATCATTTCCTGTACACGACTTACTTTGCGTTTTAGGACCTTGGTTTCGGTTACCAGGCTATTACGCTCCATCGCATTTCTGATGGTGATCAGCAAACGGTTCAGGTCAGGCGGTTTTGAGATAAAGTCGTACGCCCCTTTTTTTACTGCTTCTACAGCCGTTTCAATATTTCCATGGCCGGAGATCATGATGATAGGAACATCAGGGCTAGTTTCACCGGCTTTCTGCAAAAATTCAATCCCGTCAAGTTTAGGCATTTTGATATCGCATAATACAACGTCGTAGGACTTGTCTTTAAACCGTTTCAGTCCTTCCTCGCCATCGGCTGCCTCGTCGATTTTATATCCTTCAAATGAAAGGATCTCTGATAAGGTCTTCCGGATCGCTTTTTCATCGTCAATTATCAGTATATCAGCCATTAATTAAGATTTAGGGGCAAAAATAGGGAGAAAACTTCCAACCGTTAGGCCGGATTTGTAGACAAAGTCATAAAAGATGGCGAACGGAAATAACTGAGAATGTTAGGCTCCGGTTCATATTTGAAAGTCCTTTCTATAATTTAAGTACCTGTAATGTCTATGAAGATGCGGACTTGGGCTTGATGAAGGATTCTGCCGCACGAACCTGAAATGTGCTGTGTACAAATGAGTCGACTTAATGAATAATGCCTAAAAAATAAGAGGCCGGATAGAAATCCAGCCTCGTTTTAAAATCCAATATCCTATGAAAAACCATTACAAAGATGCACATAAAGGGGTAAAACGCTGCATAATGTTAAAAAAAAAGTTATGCGTAAATCTACGTGATTGAACAAAAAGCCAAACCCGCCGTGAAAGCGGGTTTGTATATATTGCAATAATTTTAAATTTGTTATTTTTCCTGGTACATAACCTCTTTTACCATTTTTACGGTGCGGGCTACACTTGGTAAAGCCGCTGCAACGAGGTTAGGTGCATAGTGAAGTGGTGCATCAGCCGCGGTGATACGACGAATAGGTGCATCGAGGTAATCGAATCCTTCTTTTTGTATCTGGTAAGTGATCTCAGAAGATACAGATCCAAAAGGCCATTGTTCTTCCACGATCACCAGTCTGTTTGTTTTTTTCACGCTTTCCAGGATCGTTTTCCAGTCGAGCGGGCGAATGGTGCGAAGGTCTATTACTTCCGCGCTGATATTTTCTTTTTCGAGTTCAGTGGCGGCACCCAGGGCTACCTTCATCATTTTATTAAACGAAACGATCGTGACATCGCTTCCTTCCTTTTTGATATCCGCTTTACCCAGTTCGATATAGTATTCTTCTTCGGGAACTTCCATTTTGTCACCGTACATCAGTTCACTCTCCATAAACATCACCGGATCTTCTTCATAGCGGATTGCTTGTTTGAGCAGGCCTTTCGCATCGTAACCGTTACTGGGCGATACTACTTTAATACCGGGAATATTTGCATACAGGCTTTCAAAGGCGGTAGAGTGCTGGGCACCTAACTGACCTGCAGAACCATTGCCGCCCCTAAACACAATCGGGCAGGAAACCTGGCCTCCACTCATGGCCAGCATTTTGGAAGCTGTATTCAGGATCTGGTCCAGCGCCAGAACGGCAAAGTTCCAGGTCATAAATTCGACGATAGGGCGAAGTCCGTTTTGAGCAGCACCCACTCCAACGGCTGTAAAGCCAAGCTCCGAAATTGGTGTGTCGATCACACGTTTTGGACCAAATTCCGCCAGCATTCCCTGGCTTACCTTATAGGCGCCATTATATTCAGCTACTTCCTCTCCCATTAAAAATACGCGTTCATCTCTTCTCATCTCTTCTGTCATTGCTTCGCGAAGAGCATCCCGGAATGCGATAGATCTTGCCATGTAAATTGTATGCTTTAAAAAGTCGGGCAAATTTAAGCGAGTCGGAGGATAAAACCTGAAGAATTGACAACAACCCATTTACGGCTGGGAAATTGCAATTCCTTCTACGTTTAGGCATCGTTGTTCTATTTTTGCTTATGTCGCTACCACATTTTACAATAATTATTATTGGCGGGGGGCCTATCGGGCTGGCATGTGCCCTGGAAGCCCGGAAAGCCGGGATCGATTATATCATCTTTGAAAAGGGGCCACTGGTTAACTCACTTTATAATTACCCGGTCAATATGACCTTTTTTTCAACTTCGGAAAGACTGGAGATCGGGAATATCCCCTTTGTGTCCAATAATGCGAAACCGACCCGGTCGGAGGCGCTGGAATATTACAGGCGAGTCGCTATAGCCAATGGGTTAAACATTCACCTGTTTGAAAAAGTAGAAAGCGTGGAACAGGCCGATAGAAAAGAAGATAAAAAGCGTTTTGTTGTCACTACATCTAAATCGAAGTATACCGCTGGAAGTATCATTATCGCTACCGGTTTCTATGATATCCCCTACCTGTTGAATGTACCGGGTGAAGATCTTCCCAAGGTCACTCATTACTATAAGGAACCTCATTTTTATGCTTTCCAGAAAGTGCTGGTGGTAGGCGCACAAAACTCCGCCGTGGATGCAGCACTTGAAACCTGGCGTAAAGGCGCTGAAGTGACCATGGTCATACGAAAAGAAGATATTGGCGAGCGGGTAAAATATTGGGTACGACCCGATATCATCAATCGCATCAAAGAAGGTTCGATCAAGGCGTTTACCAGGTCGAAAATAAAGGAGATCCGCGAACACGAAGTGGATATTGAAACACCTGAAGGCCTGGTGACGATCGAAAACGATTGGGTGATCGCATTAACAGGTTACCAGCCTGACCTCGAATTCCTGAAACGAACCGGTATCCAGCTTTCAGATGATGAAGTCAGAAAACCAGTATATGATCCCGGGACCTATGAAACCAATGTTAAGGATATTTACCTGGCTGGTGTGATCTGCGGGGGTATGAATACACATCGATTATTCATTGAAAACTCTAGGGAGCATGCGGAACATATCATCAATGATATCAGGAAAAAGTTGCCAGGCGCCTGGTGATATTTGCCACAGATTACACGGATTGCACAGATTGTATACCTGCGTGCCCTTAATGAACTACTATTAGATTATATCGGTGTTCCATATCCCGGCTTTCGTTCATATTCGCCAGGATGCCATTCATGGGTATAAACAGGTTTTTGGCATATTTATATAAACCGGCCGCGGTATTTTCCGACTTTTAGGGGCATGAATAAAAAGCGGATAGGTCTTCATATCTTGTTTTGGCTGGCGTATGTATTGTTCGAGGGATATATAGAATTCGCCTGGATCAGTTCCTCCTTTGCCTCTACCACCACTGTGATTCAAAGGCTGTGGATGGGTATTGCCGCTGAACTTTTGCAATTACCAATAAAGGTCCCACTTAGTTATTTTATTATTTACCTGATCAATATCGAAGCACCAAGGTTTAAAAGACTTTTGCTGATATTCCTGATGGCCATACTGGCTTTCGCTGTTGCAGTATTATTGCAACGGTTTCTGATCGTAAAATATATTCTGCCCCATCTCTATCACGAGGAAGTGACCGATGAGATGCTTTTCAAATTGCAACGTATTATCTCCACCTTCCTGGATCTTGTGTTTGTGGTAGGTCTGGTAGTTGCTTTGAAGCAATACCGGCTATCGCAAAGGGCGAAAGAAGCTGCAAGAGGGCTTGCTAAAGAGAAACTCGAGGCCGAGTTAAAATTCCTGCGTACCCAGACCAATCCTCATTTCTTGTTCAATACCCTTAATAATATTTATGCGTTGGCGAGGAAGAAATCTGATGAAACTGCTGATGTAGTGATGAAACTTTCCAAGCTGTTGCGTTTTATGCTTTATGAATCCAGGAACGACCGGATAACGATTGCCGAAGAACTCAGGGTGCTTAACGATTATATCGAACTGGAACGAATTCGCTATAACCAACGGTTGAAAGTTAGTTTTACGAAGGAAGTGGACAATGAAACACAGCCGATAGCTCCGTTGATACTGCTTCCCTTTGTTGAGAATGCGTTTAAACATGGAGCCGGCGAGGCAAGGTTTGACTCCTTTATTTATATCCATGTGCAACTTAGCGAAGGCCAGCTTTTATTTACCATCGAAAATTCAAGAGAAGAGACGCCCAATGATACGATCACTGAGAATATCGGTCTTAGTAATGTTCGTCGTCAACTGGAATTAATGTATCCCAGGCATAGCCTTGACCTGGAGGTTTCAAAAAACATTTTTAAAGTAACCCTCAGCATAAACCTTGATCATCATGCAAAATTATAATTGTATCATCGTTGAAGATGAGCCGCTGGCGGCCGAGGTGCTCCAGGATTATATCCGCCAGGTTCCATTCCTGAACTTAAAGGCTGTGTGCGTGGATGCTATTTACGCGATGGAGTTTTTACAAAAGGAAAAGATCGATCTTGTCTTCCTTGATGTACACCTGCCGCGCCTGAAAGGATTGGATTTTCTAAAAACCCTGCAGCACCCGCCACATATCATCATTGTATCGGCTTACCACCAGTATGCCTTAGAAGGATATGAGCACAACGTAGTGGATTATCTCCTGAAGCCGGTTGAGTTTAGCCGGTTCCTGATGGCGGTGAATAAACTAAAACAGTCTGACAGCTCGGGAATGTCACTAAGTGCAGGATCGGGTGAAAGGGCATCATTATTTTTCAATGTAGGGAAAAAGAAAGTGCGGATCTATCTTGACGAAATACTTTACATAGAAAGTCTCAAGGAATACATCCGCATCTTTACAAAAACCAAATCGATATTGACGAAATACCAGCTAGGGCAAATTGAGGAGCTGCTGGCGAAAAACAATTTTCTCCGCGTGCATCGTTCGTTTATCGTGTCAAGGGATAAGATCGATGCTTTTTCTGCAACGGAAGTGGAGGTGGATGCGAAGAGAATACCGATTGGCCGAAGTTATAAGGAAATGGTGCAAACCTCGTTGGATAATGGTCATTAAAAATTAAAAAGATGAAGGCCTTTTCATTTATTAGCAGACCCATTGCGATGACAATTTTTCGTATTGTTCTCGCCCTGTTGCTCGTCGCCCACGGTGTGATGAGGATTTATGCGGGAACGGTGGATGATTTTGGTGTCTTTCTAAATAACAAAGGATTTTTCATTGGACCTTTTATTGCATGGTTCCTGACCATTTTTGAGATCGCCGGTGGGATTTGTATGGCGATGGGTTTTTTTGTAAGGTGGATTGCGGGAGTATTTATGGTTGAGATAGCGATGGGTATCGTGCTGGTTCATGCGAAAAAGGGGTGGTTTGTCGTAGGTCACCAGGTTGGCGGTGTAGAATACAGTGTATTGATATTGGTTTCATTGTTAATGGTGGCGGCATCGTCAAAAACGTGATCCGCGATCGATACAAAAAGACTGGCTTTCCCTTCAGAATTTGCTTCCCCTGCGTGGGCCCTCCCAGGCCCTCCCCCGCCTCCAACCTACCAATGGAAAATTTTAGGTTTGGGCAATCGTGTGGTAAGAAGGTTTTGCACCTTCATTTCTACCTTCACTACCCAAACAAGTAAGCTGTTCAGCACGGTCAGCCCGGGCATTGTTTGATCAGGACCCAGCCGCACAAGTTGACCAGGACAAATATCTATTAGCCCCTGGCCAAAACCTAGTGAAAAACACCGGTAAAAAATAGAAAATAACGTTTGATGGAAAGCAACCGGTTCGGAAGGTAAAAACCTTTTTAAATCGTCTTCTTCATCAGCCAGTCTTTCTGTACATCATCTCCCAGGATAAAATCGTGTTCGGAAAACTTTTCAAAGCCCCAGGCGGTATAAAAATCTATCGCACGTTGATTGAGTTCCCATACGCCCAACCAAACGGTATCGTGATTTTTTTCCCGGGCAATTTCGAGACTGCGCTGCATCAGCATTTTGCCGACGCCCTTACCCATGTAATTTTTTACAACGTAGATCCTCGCGATCTCAATCGACCTGTCGGTACCTAGTTCTGGTGGATTATTGTTTTCACGCAGTCTCACATAGCCTACCGGGGTTTGGTCATCGTAAGCGAGCATGAAAATATTCCTTTCAGCGCCAACTTCCTGCATGAGCAATTCGCGGGTAAACTGCTCATTCAGGAATTTGTTCATATTTTCTTTTGTATTGGACGCGGCGAAAGTGTCATAAAAAGTTTCCCGACTCAAGTCGGCGACCAGTGCAGCATCGTCCCTGGTGGCTTCCCGAATTGTGATCATCTGATTATACTAAGCACTTATAAAATTGAATTTATGAGATCCACACTAATGAGCAGCCCTTAATATTTTTCCTTTGTCCACAATTCATTCAAGGGGTCACCTTTGGAGCTTTTGCCGGAATGGTTCCAGACATCACCAGTTACAGAACCATCAAAACTGAGGGAAGCGCCAACACGGGTACTATCGCGAGAGAAGAATTCGATATTCTCAGTATACTTTCCATTTTCGAAAGTATAAGTGCCACCGCCTGTACCGAAAAATTCTTTGGTAGCCGGGTTGATAGCCATCCATTGGAAGCGGGTAGATGAAAGTATTTTTAAAGTCTTACGATCACCTCTTTGCATCTGGTTCATTTTCCCATCAACCATCCGACCCGTAATGCGCCATACTCCCGCGAGGTTTTTGTCGCCTTCGTCGAGCCTGGTCCAGGGCTGCTGCATCCCGGTAATATCAGTATTTAGAACTTTTTCTTTTACACTATAGGCCACCGTTTTTGTGGTGCCTACATTATCAGCGCTACGGGTATCAAATTCTGTTTTTAATTCAAGGGTGATCGCGCCAGGTTTGTATACACCACCATAACTGCTGACAAATTTTTTATTCTCTACATCAAAAACCGAATGCGTAAAGTAACCATCCTGGAAGATCAACACCTGTTCCATAGAACCTGTTTGCAGGTGCCAGGCTCCTTTTAATGTGTCTTGTTGGGGGAAATGCATAAAGCTGTTCAATACGACAAATAAGCCAATGATAACGGCCGTTACATTGAATCTGTTTTTCATAACAAGCATTTTTTTACTTAAACACTTTCAATTACCATGGCGCTGGCACCACCTCCACCGTTGCAGATCCCTGCAGCGCCATACCGGGCATTGTTTTGCTTCAATACATTAAGCAGGGTAACGATGATCCTTGCGCCACTGGCACCCAGGGGGTGACCTATCGAAACGGCTCCACCGTGTACGTTTACGCGGGCGGGATCGAGTTTCATTCGTTTAGTATTTTCAATCCCTACAACTGCGAAGGCTTCGTTCAATTCCCAGTAGCTGATATCTTCCATTTTCAGGCCAGCTTTTGCAACGGCTTTCGGAACGGCGAGCGACGGCGTAGTTGTAAACCATTCAGGAGCCTGTTCTGCGTCCGCATAGGAAACTATCCTGCCAATAGGTTTTAGTCCCAGTTCATCAAGTTTTTCTTTGCTTACTAAGACCAGTGCAGCAGCGCCATCGTTCATCGTGCTGGCATTGGCTGCTGTAACCGTGCCATTTTTTATAAAGGCGGGATTGAGTGTAGGGATTTTTTCAAACTTTACGTTAAAGGGTTCCTCGTCTTTGGCAAACAATACAGGGTCACCTTTTCGTTGGGGGATTTCAACAGGTATGACTTCATCTTTGAAATATCCTTTTTCCCATGCTGCCTGTGAACGCTCATAACTGGCAATGGCGAATTTATCCTGGTCTTCACGGCTGATCCCGCATTCCGCAGCACAAAGTTCCGCGGCATTGCCCATGGCTTTACCATCATATACATCAGTAAGTCCATCTTTGGCGAGACCATCAATAATGGAAGAGTGACCATATTTATTTCCCCATCGCATCGACTCAACATAAAATGGGACGCCACTCATGCTTTCCATTCCTCCGGCAACAACCATATCGGCGTCGCCGAGTGCGATGCTTTGTGCTGCCATTGAGATGGCTTTCATTCCACTGGCGCATACCTTATTTACCGTCGTGCAATTCACTTCATTGGGCAGACCGGCAAATTTCGCCGCCTGGCGTGCGGGTGCCTGGCCTAAGTTGGCTTGTATTACGCATCCCATGATGACATCCTGCACACCTGCTCCGGGTGCTGCATCCGGGCTGATTCCCGCTTTTTCTAGCGCGCCTTTTATCGCGGCGGCACCGAGTTTGGGGGCAGGAATATCTTTTAAAGCACCACCAAAACTTCCGATAGGAGTACGAACTGCGGAAACAATAAACACTTCCTTCATAATATTTGTCAGGGTTTGAAAATGAGCAACAAAGATAACAATTGTTAGTATTGTAAAACTTTCGATAATTTAGTCCTGATTCGGATTACACCTGGAAACAAAAATGATTGTTATGAAAAGAAAAACTTCATCAAATCCATCTGGCAAACCTCCAAAAGCCCGTGTTGAAAAAGATATCGATGACCTGGTGCATTCTGCGGATGAAGAGATACCGAAGGAACTCGGTGAAAGCGATCCGGACGACCTCGTGCATCAGCCGGTAAAGAAAGTGACGGGTAATGTAGATGAATCCCTTGCTGATCCGGATGACCTGGTACATGATACAGATGAGATCGATCCAGACCAACGATAAAAGTATAAAACTATTAAAAGCGGATGGCTGTCATAAAAGTACCCACATCCTTTAACCTGGATGTAGAATTTGAAGTGCCTGAGTTTTACAGGCGACTGATCGCGTTGCTGATCGATATTCTTATTCTATATTTTTATTTGCGGATCGCGATCGCATTTTACTCTTCGGTTGTACGGGGGTCAAATTTTTTTGATAACGATACGCTTTACAATTTGCAGGCCTTACTCGTTGTACTGCTTCTACCGCTGTTGCTCTATCATGTGGTGCTGGAGATTACGATGAATGGGCAAAGTGTCGGGAAAAAGATCATGTCCCTCCGCGTGGTCAATGAAAATGGTGGACGCGCCAGTGTAAGCCAGTTCCTGATCCGTTGGTTGTTGCGGGACATATGGTTCCTGTTGTTGTTCACAATTGGCCTCCAGGGTAATTTCCAGGGCCCGGAATCGGTGTTTATCGTACTATCGGTAATTCTCTTTTTTATAATTGAGATTGTCCTTGTAGTATCTTCAAAAAAGGGGCAGCGAATTGGCGATATCCTTGCGCATACGATTCTGATCAGGACCAATAAGCAGTCCAGCATTGAAGAAACAGTATTCCAGGAGGTGGATGACAGTTATACGCCCGCCTTTCCGCAGATCATGAAACTGAGCGACCGCGATATCAATGCCATTAAAAGCATATTGGAGACAGCCAGGAAAAAAGGCGATATGGAAATGGCCGTAGCTGCCTGCGACAAGATCAGAACCCATCTTGGGATCGAGTCCGATATGAATCCATTTGAATTCCTCGACACTCTGCTTAAAGATTATAATTACCTGTCGGTAAAATAGTGTACAGGATTTTCCCGTCGCCAGCAAAGCGATAAAATAATCGTAACTTTTGTCTCTAAATTTTAGGCTATGAAAAAAACAATTGTAGCCCTGGTTTTGGCCAGCAGCATAGGCGCGATCGCTTACGCCAGCCTGCAGGACCGTGACAACCGCAAACAGGCGATCGAGAAGAAACAGGAAAAGAAAGAAATCAAGAAAGAGTGTAAGAAAAGATGCCTGTTTGGTTGACACCCCGCACTGCCGTATTGCGAGTGTAATCTGTAGCCAATTCGTATCTTTTAAGGACACGAAGCTCACAAAGGGAAACACGAAGTTCACGGGGAACGAATCCGTGGTCTTCCGTGTAATCCGTGGCCAATTCGTAATTTTTAAGGACACGAAGCTCACAAAGGGAAACACGATGTTCACGGGGAACGAATCCGTGGTCATCCGTGTAATCCGTGGCCAAAAGCAATCCGTGAGCCCCTTCGCGTGATTCGTGCAATTCGTGGCCAAAATCAAATCCGTGTAATCCTATGGCAGGTCGGTTTTTTTATTTTGAGGGGGAATATATTAGAATTTTCTACTCTTCGTTTCACCAATTATTCATGCCTGTAATCAAGACTTACGGCGCAAGACACTGTAAACTAGTCTTTTAAATTTCATCGTAATTAAATTTTAATAAAAGACAGTATTTACTTGATAATCAGCAATTAATAAATTTTATAAAATTATTTTAATTCGCCCGTCATATTTTCCATTTCCCCCGCCGCCAAATCCTTAATTTTGTTTCAACCTGCTGACCCACTCTAAATTCCCCCATATCCAACTGCAAGAGCAAGATTACATGTTGAACCGGTACTAACCCCTGGCGAGACGATTTGTAAGAACATTATTATTGAAAAAATAAAAGGGAGGCGGTATGTACACTTACGACTTATTAGAAAACGGATGTTATTACCTGGTGAAGGAAAAAGCGGATTCGCCTATCGTACTTATCAAAGTAGCAGTCGAAACTGATCATTGCATTTTTGTCCAGCGTTTTGAAGATCCCACACTCACGGAATGGAAGCTGAAAAAGGATGAATTGTTTGATATTATTGAATGCCTGAGTGATGAAGCGGTAAAGCAATGGGAAGAACATTACAGCAGCGAAGATGCCTATTATGAAGAAGACGACGACTAGGTAACCATTCATGTATTTTATTATGCCCGGTGATTGGTATGGTTTATATTTAGTCCATACCAATCACCGTTTTTATGTCCACACCATTCTTCGCAAAGACAAATCTTGTAGTCATTGCCCTGTTGTTAACTTCTCTTTGCCAGGCCCAGCCCTCTCCTGTGCGGGGTGATGATCTGCCTAAGGATTATCTCGGTAAAGATTTTCATGCAGGACGCCGTGACGCACTGCGGGCAGGCATGCCAGCCAATTCTGTAGCTGTGATATTTTCCTATCCTGTTCGTAATTTTTCCAACGACGTGGATTATTTCTTCCACCAGAACCCTGATATGTATTATTTCAGCGGCTACAAAGAGCCGCATTCAATGCTGCTTATCTTTAAGGAAGACCAGTCAGATGCTGATGGAAATAAATTCAATGAGGTGCTGTTTGTTCAAAAGCGAAATCCAATGGCCGAACAATGGAATGGCCGCAGGCTGGGAACAGAAGGCGCCAGGGAAAAACTGGGTTTCAAAATGGTGTACAATGGCGAAGCATTTGCCGATTTCCCCATAGATTTCTCAAAATTTGATAAAATACTTTTAGAAGGATTGCCCGATGATGTGGCTGATAACCGCTATGATAAGGCCGACCTTTTTGATCTGCTTCAGCATTTCAGACGCAAAGCCGGCCTGAATGCTGAGTCTGCCAAAGACAAAAAATTCGACAGCAGATCCTATCTACAACTTACGGCTTCACTCCGTGAAATAAAAACACCAGAGGAAATGGATCTGATCCGTAAGGCTGTTGAGATATCCTGCCAGGGACAAAACGAAGTCATGAAAGTGGTTCGGCCCGATATGAGCGAACTTGAAATTCAGGGATTACACGAGTATGTCCATAAGAAATATGGAGCCGAAGGCGTTGGTTATGGTTCGATCATCGGCTCCGGTGAAAACGGCTGTGTACTTCATTACATGGAAAATACGAAAACGCGGATCGGCAATACCCTGCTCCTGATGGACGTGGGTGCCGAGTATCACGGGTATACGGCTGATGTTACCAGGACCATTCCAGCCAATGGCAAATTTTCACCCGAAGAAAGGATCATCTACCAGTTGGTATATGATGCGCAGGAAGCCGCGTTCAAAACACTTAAACAAGGTTCGCAATGGAGAGATGCCGAGGATGCGGCGCGAAATGTGATCACAGACGGGTTGCTAAAATTGGGTATTATCAAAGAAAGGTCACAGGCACGCAAATACTATCCCCACGGTCTCGGTCACCATATTGGCCTTGACGTGCACGACCGGGGCAGTTACGGAACTTTGAAAAAAGATATGGTTATGACGATCGAGCCGGGGATCTATATTCCCGAAGGTAGCGATTGCGATAAAAAGTGGTGGAGCATCGCCGTTCGAATAGAAGACGATGCCCTGATAACGGAAGATGGGTATGAACTCCTCTCCCATTTTGCACCCCGTTCGATTGAGGAGATCGAAAAAATGATCGCCCAGAAAAGCGCTCTCGATGATTTTAAATTACCGCCATTAAAATCCGGGCAGAAAAAAGGTTTCTAAACTGATTATTCCTATAAAATCACATACCGACGCAAATCCTGGGTTAATATTACATCGCCCGGATTTGCGTTTCCGTCTTCATAATAATATTCCTGTTTGATCAGTCCCACATCGCGTGCATAATATGATTTGTAATAACCGATCAACGGTGTGGCGTCGACCCAGTTGCCAGCATCCTGGACCTCGTATTTTTCATTCACTACAATAGTATTTGGATAATCAACACCATTGACCGTAATATTTACATCTTTTTGTGCGATGGTATATGAAAAGCGGACAGTAATCGTAAACGTGCCTGAAGAATCTGTTATGTCACCAGTAAACCCGGGCGACTGCCAGGTTCCCCCGGATGCGAGATTGTCTTTCAAAAAGATCAACTCTGCTGGCTGGTCATCATCAAAACCAAAAAACTGGCCGACATCGAGGTAAGTAAAATAATCTCCTCCTGATTTACGGTGAGCCGAAATATCCTGGAATCCACTATTGGCTTCATCGATGGTGCCTTCAAATACCGTATAGGCATTACCACCCAGGTCAACCGTTCCAGGTTTGGCCCTGATGAGCAATGAATCGTCTGCGACATTATCAAACTGGTAACTCCAGTTGCTGCCGGCGGTGAGTGGGAAATAGTCAAAACTGGCAACATCCGTTACGTCGATGGAAAAGAAACAGGAATTACCCGCCCCTGTTAAGGAAAAATTTGTTGCTGACGCGACAGCCGGGGTGCCTGTCGCGGTGAGTGTTACGGTCTGCACACCGGTATTGGCAAAAGTGCCGCTTGCGGCGAAAGTGATCCCATTGCTTGGAGTCGTAGTGATGGTGTAATTGCCGGCTACGGTTACATTCACAGAAAGGGCAACCGTATTCCCGGGCGCCATAGCCTGCCCAACAACATAATCTCCCGATATCACCGGGCTTTGGCATGCGTCGGGAGCACCTGCCAGTGTAAATTCGGCGTTGCCGGTGCCCCCAGGCGACTGAACTATAATAGCAACTACACAGGCTGTTCCGGAATAGTTAATGGTAAACTGGCTGACGCCTGCGTTTAAGGGTGTGCCGTTCCCTGCAAGCCTTATGGTATTCAAACCTGCTGTTGCGATGGAACCTTTTCCCTCAAAGAAAACACCATTAACAGTATCGGAATATATTCTGTATGTACCAACGGTTGTCGCATTAACCTGTATATCTATAAAATCGGATGCGGCATCCAGGACCTTACCGGTTTCATATACTCCCTGTATTGTTTTTGGTAAACATTCCCCAGTGCCATCGGCCTGCAGGGTGCCGGAAGAAGTGGATCCACTGAGTTCAATACTAAGTTCCTTTTGACAGGCAGACAGGATGATCAGGATTCCGGAAAAGAGCAGGAATAACGGGCGTATTTTCATAAAAGCAGGTTTGATTGTTCCTTAAATTTAAGGCATTTTCTCCATGCTGCTTTTATCAGGTGGACATAAAAAAGGCTGTTTATGGGTACGTCAAGGTGGTTAACCCCCGTGCGTAGTGTTTAAACAGCCTGCTATTATATTTTTAAGGAAGCTTCACTTTAAAGGTGCCACCTGCAATAGTTGCAGCCGCTCCGCTTATCGCATCTTTTGTGGATCCGCTAAAAGTTCCTTCTATGACCTTTTCAGTGGTATTGTAAGTTGTAACGACCACATTCAGTGAAGTACCCGTCCCGGGAAACGACATCCAGTTAGTTAACCCGTCACTAAAAGTGAAAGCGGCAAAGCGGCCACTTGTAGCCGTTCCTGAATAGGTTCCGGTACTAATTTCCCCGCCCGTATTAGTCAGCACTACATTCCAGGTACCAAACCCGGATACAGCAGATCCCGATAATACCAGTGTATTTACGCTTCCTGCAGAGGTCAATACTGCCTCATCCGTGGGGCCACTATAATTAGTGCTTCCAGAGGTGAATTTCCATTGAAGATCGGCTGCAACGGCTCCTGGTTCTACATTGATGCCGACCGGGCATGGTGAGCTTCCTGGCAGGTTCAGTTCAAAACTCCCATCAGCTGCAGGTGTGCCGCTTCCGGTCAGGGTAATTGTCGAATTGCCTGTACTTGAAAAATTACCACTGGTGCTAAAGCTCATACCATTAACAGAACCTGATATGGAATAGGGCCCCACTGTCGTCACATCCACTTCTACTTCGATGCTGTTGTTTTCGTTAAGTGCCACCCCTTCTTCGTAGTCGCCAATCACAACGGCCGACTGACAATTTATAGTGAATTCAGCACCGGCCACGATCGCGATCGGAATGGAGCATTGGCTGGATCCGGCTGTAATTTGAATTTCTGTTGCTACAATATCCTCGGGTGTGCCCTGGGCAGACAATGTTATGATTTGATCGCCGGTGGTGGTAAACACGCCGGTACCGGTAAAACTGATACCATTGACCGAAGTGGTAGAAATATTATAGGTGCCGATCTTAGTTACATTTACTTTAATATCGACCCTATTGTTTTCTGAAACGGCAACTCCCCTAATATAACTTCCCTTCAGGTCAAAGTCAAGGCAGGTGGAGGGTCCGCCAGCCAGGATGAAATCAGCCGGATCAGCTGCGCCATTGGGCAATACATTTACCTGTACGCGGCATTCAGTGTTATCGTAACTGATGATAATATGATGGATGCCTGCATTCAAAGGAATACCATAACCAGCCAGTCTCACCGTAGACCTGCCCGTGGCGGCAAACACACCTTTTCCTTCGAAATAAATACCGTTGGCTGTATCTGAATAGACCCTGTAAGCGCCCGTACTGGCAACCTCTACTTCCACATCGATATAATGTTCACCGGTCGAAAGTTCGGTGCCCACTTCATAAATGCCCTGTATGGATTTGGGGAGACATTCACCGCTACCATCCTCCAGCAGCGAGCCGGTAGATATGCCGCCGATCTCGTAGCTGTATTCTTTCTGGCAGGCATTAAATAACACAATGATTCCACAAAGGGATACGAATAAAATGATTTTTTTCATAAAGTATGAGTGTGACTTGGCCGCCAAAAATATAATCTTTTAATGAGCTTCTATAGACCCCCGGATATTTATGAAATACGGTCTGAACAGGCTATCTTGGCGCCTAATATCCAGCCAATGAGAAATTTTATTCTCCTCTTCTTAACCTTTTTTAGCAGTATCTGCATTTTGGCACAAAAGCCCATGGTAGAGGTATTGACCAGTGGTACCAAAACCAGTCTGCGGGGCCTGAGCGTGGTAAACGATAATATAATCTGGGTCAGCGGCAGCAATGGCACGGTGGGTAAAAGCACCAATGGTGGCAAGAACTGGAAATGGATGAAAGTAAACGGCTTTGAAAAAGCTGATTTTAGGGATATCGAAGCATTCGATGCGAACACTGCACTCATCATGGGCATTGGTGAGCCGGCTTATATTTTAAAAACAAATGATGGTGGCGAGAGCTGGAAAATCGTTTTTGAAAACAAGACCAAAGGCATGTTCCTCGATGCGATGGATTTTGCCAATAATCAAAACGGTATCGTGGTAGGCGACCCGATCGATGGGAAAGCTTTTATCGCGACCACGAATAACAGTGGCAATACCTGGGAAATTTTACAGGCACAACACAATCAGTCACGCATAGACAGCGGGGAAGCTTTTTTTGCAGCAAGCGGCAGTAATATTAAGGTATTTACAAATGGGGAATATTTCCTGGTGAGTGGTGGCCTGCGTTCGCGCTTGTTTCACAATACCGGCGTAAGCGATCTTCCTTTGCTACAGGGAAAAGAAACCACCGGCGCCAATGCAATCGACATTTTTGACAATGGCATGCCCCGTAAACCAGGATCCCGGATGATCATTGTGGGTGGCGATTTTAACGCGGATTCACTTACAACGTCGAATTGTTTTTATTCCAGCAATGGCGGCAAAACCTGGCACGCGCCTAAAACACCGCCTAATGGCTATCGAAGTAGCGTGGAGTTTTTATCAAAGAAAGATGTTCTCACCTGTGGCCTGAATGGCGTTGATTATTCATCCGACGGAGGTAAAAACTGGAAGTCGATCAGTACAGAAGGCTTTCACGTTTGCCGCATCGCAAGAATCGGTGCGGCCGTATACCTGGCGGGCAGTAATGGCAGAATAGCCAGGCTGGTTTGGGAATAATTTTTTGGGAAAGCCGGCTAACCAGTTCTACAGATGATCCAGGATCTCTTTTACAGATGGCCTTTTTTTGTAATCCTGGTTAAAAAACCGGTAAGTAACATTGCCCTCTTTATCGATGACATATGTAGCGGGAATGGGAAGATAGTTGCCATTTTTCCCGTTGACCTCATCAATCTTTATCCCGCCATTACGATATCGTTTCAGGGTATTTTCGGACACTTCAAATTCCACTTCATAAGCTTTCATGATCTTTAGGTCCTCATCGTGGAGAATTGAGAATTGAGCATTTGTTTTTTCGACGGTTTTGGCAACACTTTCCGGTTTTTCGGGAGAAACGGCAATCAGGGTTGCGCCTTTTTCTGTAATCAACTGAAGGGAGTCCGAAAGTCTCTTGAGGTTTCGATTGCAGTATGGGCACCATTCACCGCGGTAAAAAACCAGTACCACTTTGCCCTTTTTCAGGAGGTCTTTCAGCCTGATCATATTGCCATTTTGGTCCTTAGCCCTGAAATCCGGGGCTTTGGAATTGAGAAACAGGCCTTCGGGAGCTTCCTGGGCCATTATGACGAAGCCTGAAAATATGAGCAGGGAGAGGAAAATGATTTTTTTCATACTGTTGATTCAGTTGATCAAAACTAAAAAAAGCTGGTCTAAATACAATTCGTCTATTCCGGTATTAACAAATTGATATTTTCCTCCTACTTTTACCGCGACTGCTACCAAAACGATTGACATGAGTAACAAACACGAGAAGAAATTCCTGCGGAATATGCTGATCGGCTTCTTTTTGACGACCTGCGGTGTTTCTGCAATTATTTATGCTGCCTTTACCGATGTATATAAACTGGACTGGATCTTCTGGGCTGCTATATCGGCGGTCACCATCAACGCGGGTCTGTTGTTTCTCGGCAGTGCGCTGATCCACAAAGTAAAAGCGGACCTGATTCGCCGGCAGAAGCAAAAAAACGAAAGCCGGAAATCGGAAGCCAACGTGCGCATCAACTGAATCAGCCAAATCTTTTTGTGAACATAAAATATGCTGCCCCCAATAGGAAAGCGAAGCTGACAAGATATCGCCAGTGAAAAGCTTCCTTCATCACTACTACGGCAAAGACACCGAATATCACCAGCGTGATCACTTCCTGTATCATTTTTAACTGGAACAGGCTGTACTGGCTATTGTGTCCATAACGATTGGCCGGAACAGCCAGGCAATATTCAACCATGGCGATCATCCAACTGATGAGAATAGCTTTCCACAAGGGCCAACCTTCGTGTTTAAGATGATAATACCACGCGAATGTCATAAACACATTCGATGCAATAAGAAGAAGAATGGTACGCATATAGTTTATCAGAAAAATTTGTCTAAGTCTCAATATCAGCTCAGCCTAAAGCATGACGAAGGGCTTTCACCTCCGACGGATCGATGGCATTATTCATATAGCTTTCGGCAGATCCTTCAAAATTAGGATGGATAAATTCCATTTTACCCTGCACTTGCGACCGCAGTGAAGAATGAAATTCCCGGCAACCGGTTTGCTCCGCCAATTGTTTAATGTTTTCTTTTCGCACACCGCTGCCCGGCATAATGATGATGCGGTCATCGGCTGCCTTATTAAGCGAGGCGATCATTTCGATGGCGCTTGTCGCCACTGGCTGCTGACCTGAGGTTAGAATTCGCTCGCAGCCGGATTCAATAATCTGCTCAAGGGCTTCAAATGGATCGCGGCAACGATCAAAAGCGCGGTGAAATGTAACACCCATGGGATAAGCTGTTTCTACCAGCCTGGCAGTTCGTGGGAGATCGATGCTGCCGTCTGTATTTAAAAGTCCTATCACTACCCCATCGCATTTTAGTTCTTTGCAAAGTCTTATGTCGTGAAGCATGATCTCAAATTCTTCATCGGTGTAAAAAAAATCGCCACCGCGGGGCCGGATAATAGGATAAATTGGAAGGTAAAAACTTTCGCGGCATTTTTTGATCAGGCCATAGGAAGCTGTGGTGCCGCCTTCAACCAGGTTGGCACAAAGTTCGATCCTGTCGGCGCCACCCTCCACGGCGGACCGGGTGGTCAAAAAATCTGAAGTGGCGATCTCGATGATGAATTTCATGAAATGATTCGGTCGTACTATATTATATATTGATCAGGCAAACCAGCTTCCCACCTTAACCAGCTTTTCAACATCGTTGGTCTTGATGGCATATGTAAACCCTTTGTGAATCGCGAAAGCACCCGCCTGCCCTTTTTTATCCAGGGCCAGGAAAGCGACCTGGATATCCTTTGCTTTTTCTTTTTTAATTTTTACAACGCGCTCGATGGCTTTTTTGCAGGCCTTTTCAGGTGACATACCCTGACGCATCAGTTCGATAACTGTATGTGCGCCCGCGATCCTGATCACGTCTTCACCCTGGCCCGTGGCGGTGCAGGCACCCACTTCATTGTCGACATATAGTCCTGCTCCGATAATGGGTGAATCACCCAGGCGCCCCCTCATTTTGAATCCCATCCCGCTGGTGGTACAGCTGCCGCTTAAATTTCCGCTCGCATCCATGGCTACCATGCCGATCGTGTCGTGGTTCCATTCACCCGATTCCAGCCTGGAGGGTGCAAAAGGCCCGTGCCCCTGGTTCTCTACATTTATGACAGGTTTATATTCCGATTTTTTCAGCCATTCATCATAGGCCTTTTGTGCATCGGGCGAAAGTTTTTGTTCTTCCAAAGGGAAACCTTCGGCAATTGCAAACTGCTGCGCGCCGCTCCCAACCAGCATCACATGCGGTGTTTTTTCCATAATCCGTCTTGCGACAGATATGGGGTGCTTAATCCGCTCCAGAAATGCAACGCTGCCACAATTAAAAGCCTCATCCATGATGCAGGCATCAAGGGTCACATAGCCATCCCGATCAGGGTTTGCACCAAGACCCACGCAACAATTCCTTGAGGCTTCGGTGACCATCACGCCACGTTCAACCGCGTCGAGGGCGCGACCACCCCTGCCAAGTACATCCCAGGCACCTTTATTGGCCTCCAGCCCGGCATCCCAGGTAGAGATTACGATCGGTTTGCCTTTCAGCGGGACTTCGCTTTTCCCTGCTATGGCTATTTTCGAAGTAATCATTGCTGCCGAACCCAGCGCAGCGGTACTGATAAATTTTCTACGGTTGATCATTGTCTATCTTTGATGGGTCGAAATTAAAGCAAACCGTCCCAGATTTCATGAAAGTGATAATAAATATGGCCTTAATAAGAAATGAATTTGCGAATTCTGTTTTGTCAGCCTTATGTGCTCCGCACAACCCTCATTACCAGTCATTTTGATGTTTAAACATTGAAAGAATATTTTTGTTATAACTAAGATCATGCGAATAGAAATTTTGTCCGGGAGCCCCCGTGTTAAAAGCATTACAAGACGAGTAGCCTATCATCTTCATACCTACCTGCAGGAAAATACCAGTCATAATGTAGGTCTGATCGATATGGCTGAATGGAATCTGCCACAGATGGAATCGGTATTTAGCTCCGTAGCCAATACACCCGACCCCCTGAAGCCCCTGAGTGAACGAGTTTTTGCAGCGGACGCGTTTATATTGGTATCGCCCGAATACAATGGGAGCTACGCTCCTGCCCTGAAGAATCTGCTCGATCATTTTCCCAAGCAGCACCATAAAGTGTTTGGTATCGTGACCGCGTCGACAGGTGCCATGGGAGGAATGCGTGCCACACAGCAAATGCTGCTACTTGTGGCAGCCCTGTTTGGTATCGCGTCTCCTTACCTGCTGATTGTGCCGGGTGTAGATAAAAAATTCGATCCCAGCGGCAAACTGCTCGATGAATTATTTCACCACAAGGTCCACAATTTCGTGAGCGAGTTTTTATGGGTGGCGGAAAACCTGGCACCCGATCAAACCGAAGTAAAAAAGAAGGAAGTAGGAATATGAAACAAAGAACAATTGAAGCCGTCATGGCTCCACCCCCTCCCCATATGGTAGGTGACGGATTCAGGGTGCATAGTTTTTTTCCCGGGGAAGGCGGCATCGATAAAAAAAGGATGAGCCCATTCTTCCTGATGGATTACAACTCCAAGGTTGAATTTACACCACGAGTGGCGCCACGGGGTGTCGGTGTTCACCCACACCGCGGTTTCGAAACAGTTACGATTGCCTATCACGGCCGGATCGCGCACCACGACAGTTATGGCAATAGCGGCGTGATCGGTGAAGGCGATGTGCAATGGATGACTGCCGCATCAGGGCTTCTGCATAAAGAATACCACGAAGAGAACTTCAGTAGATCAGGCGGTCTTTTCCAGATGGTGCAATTATGGGTAAACCTTCCGGCAAAATATAAAATGAGCCAGCCCAAATACCAGGAGATCACCAATAAGATGATGGGAAGATTTTCTTTACCTGCAGATAAAGGTGTTGTTGAGGTTATCGCAGGTGAATATAATGGTGTCAAAGGACCTGCCTCCACTTTTACCCCCATGCATGTTTATAATGCAAGGCTGGCAAAAGGTGCAAAACTTGAATTGAACTTCCCGGCAAATTATAACACGGGTATTTTAGTCGTGGATGGGAATGCAAATATCAATGGCGAAAATGTCGCAGTAGATCATTTTGTACTTTTCAATAATGACGGCGAGGGTATTAATATTGACACAAATGACAACGTGGTACTTTTAATCTTATCCGGCGAGCCGATCAATGAGCCCATCGCGCAATATGGACCCTTCCTGATGAATAAGTGGGAAGAACTGGAGCAGGCTGTTGCTGACCTAAGTGCCGGAAGATTTGGTGTACTCGAAGACTAATTGTTAAGACACCGGCAGCATTAGAACTTCATTAGAATACTTGGAGATTGATGGAATTTACAAGAGTTTTGCAGCCAGCAAATCTCAATCATGAAAATTCCTATTATCCGTGACCATCGGTCCTGGCTAGTTTTGACTCGCGTTTTTGCTTTGCATAAAATATGCAAGGTTTTTTCTTGCGTTTTTTTGAATGCCCCTTTTCATAAAGCCGGTCCATCCAAACAAAACACCTTTCCAGCCAAGCGCCTGTGCAGCCCAGGTACTCAGACGAAACCCATCGCTGTGCTCGATGATCTTTCCGTCTTTAAGGCGCATAAAGGCCTTGATATGATTTACCACTTTATTACCCGTCTTGGAGAACGTGTACCGCGCAGTCCAGCTGCAGGTGGCATATTCGTGATCGATTAGTTCGATATCGGAGTAGCTAAGTGAAAAATCACGGGCATTGCGACAAAGCATTTCCCACATTGATTTTACTTCCTCTCCTTTTAAGATCAAAAAAACAGGATCGCTGAAGATGATATCATTGCTATAGCAATCCTGCATGGTGCGGTAGTCGAGCTGTTGAAATGCGTTGTAAAATTTCTCAATAATCTGTTTGTTTGAAGCCATAACCTATATTGTGCAAGCGAATACCCTAAATTAACAACTAAAAGACAATCCGAAAATGTTTCGCAGGGGTTTTTATATTCTTTTTCTGATTTTACCATTCATGCCGTTCACCCCGTCTGAGGAAGACTGGATGAGGCAGAACTATATAAAGATAGAAGAATACATACCCATGCGTGATGGTGTAAAACTGTTCACCAGCATATTTGTTCCACGCAACCTAAAAGAAAAGCACCCGATCCTGTTGATGCGTACGCCTTATTCCTGCAGGCCTTATGGACCAGGGAAATTTAGCCGTTACCAGTGGCCTGCTTTCCAGACGGCCTATGCCCGCGAAAATTATATTATCGTACGACAGGACGTGAGGGGCCGTTGGATGAGTGAGGGTGAGTTTTTGGATGTGAGACCTTATATCCGGGATAAAAAATCAAACAAAGATGTGGACGAAGCCAGCGATGCCTATGATACCATCGACTGGCTAATTAAAAATTTACCTTCCAATAATGGAAATGTGGGTGTGATCGGATCTTCATATCCAGGGCGGTATGCAGCCATGGCAGCTGTCGATATGCACCCCGCGGTGAAAGCAGTGAGCCCGCAGGCCCCTGTTGTAGACTTTTTCATGGGCGATGATTTCCATCATAATGGCGCTTTTTTCCTGATGGATGCCTTCGACTTCTATGCTTCATTTGGAGAACCCCGGAAGGTGCCGACCTCACAAGGAGTGTCAGGTTTTCATTATCCTGATAAAAGCCTTTACAAGTTTTTTCTTGAAATGGGAACCCTGAAAAAGACCCGTCAGGTTTTGGGTGATAGCGTTCCGTCCTGGAAAGATATGTTTGAACATCCCGACTATGACGACTGGTGGAAGGCAAGGGATGCCAGGCGCGCCATGCACAACATTAAGGTGCCGATGTTGGTTGTAGGCGGATTATACGACGCGGAAGATTGTTTTGGTGCATGGAACCTTTACAAGGCGATTGAAAAACAAAACCCGGAAGCAGATAATAAGATCGTGATGGGACCATGGGCACATGATCAATGGGCCTTGACGGATGGCAGTTCCCTCGGCGATATTAGTTTTGGTGAGGAAACCGCAACCTGGTACCAGAAAAATATTGAGATACCCTTTTTCAACTATTACCTGAAAGTGGACTCAACAAATCCCGGGCTTGCGGAAGCTACGGTTTATTTTACGGGAAAAAACAAATGGGAAACATTTGACGTGTGGCCACCTGTAAATATGACGCCTACTCCCATATATCTAAATGACGGCGATACATTATCTTGGAACAAACCGGACCCAGGTCAAAGCTTTTCCGAATATATCAGCGATCCGTTTAATCCGGTACCCTGGATGGGTGGAGAACAAAAAATCCGCGATGAAGCTTATATGAACGCGGATCAGCGGTTCGCAGCCAGCCGCGATGATGTGCTAAGTTTTGAAACTAGTGTACTCGAAAATGACCTGGTGCTTGCAGGGCCTTTGATTGCCGACTTAAAAGTAAGTATCAATACTACCGACGCGGATTTCGTGGTAAAACTCATTGATGTTTTCCCCGGATCAGGATCAAAGAGTGGAAAAAATAAAATGGAGGGCTACCAGATGCTTGTTCGTGGCGAGATCATGCGTGGCAGGTATCGCAACAGTTTCGAAAAGCCCGAACCATTTACACCAGGCCAGGTAGAGACAGTCAGATTTGAATTGCCCGATATCGCACATGTATTTAAAAAAGGACATCGCCTGATGATCCAGGTACAAAGCAGCTGGTTCCCCCTTGCCGACAGAAACCCACAAAAGTTTGTCAATATCTACGAGGCGGATGATGCAGACTTTCAAAAAGCACAGATCAGGATCCACCACGATTCGACATACAGTAGTTCGATCATACTACCTGTTTTGCGATAGAACAACCGTTTGACCCCAAGTTTCTCGAGTTTTACACCCTGCAATACCTTAAATTGCCGACTCCAAAAAAACAAACTATGAGGCTAACACTTGTTTTGACCGCACTCACCATTTCTCTTTTCACCGTGGCGCAGGAAATTTCTATCATCCCCCAGCCCACATCGGTAAAACAACCCAGGATCGCTGCAAAATTCAATATAAACGCCAGCACACAAATTGTGCTGGAAGGTTCCGGCCTGGAACAATCCGCGAGCTTTTTGAATGAATACCTCCAGCAATTTTACAAGCTTAAATTAAAAACGGTAAAAAAACCTACCAGTGCCAACATCATCCGTCTCCGTTATAAAAAACTCGGCAAACCCATCGCCGGCGCATACCAGTTGGTTGTGGATAGTAAAGGTGTAACGATCAGTGGTGATAATGCCCGGGGTGTTTTTTACGGCATGCAAACGCTTTTGCAACTTTTACCAGTGCCGGATGTAAAAAGCAAAACGGCCTTAAAGCCAAGCCTTCCCTATGTTTCTATTGATGACGCGCCGCAATTTGCTTACCGTGGTTTGCATCTCGATGTTACCCGTCATTTTTTTCCCGTTAGCTTCCTGAAAAAATATATCGACTACCTCGCCTATCATAAAATGAACACTTTTCACTGGCATCTCACCGATGACCAGGGCTGGCGGATTGAAATAAAAAAATATCCGCGACTCACTTCTGTTGGTGGCTGGCGAAATGGAACTATCATCGGCCGATACCCGGGTACAGGCAGTGATAATACAGGCTATGGCGGTTTCTATACCCAGCAGGAAATAAAAGAAGTAGTAAAGTATGCGCAGTCCAGGTTTGTGGAAGTGATCCCCGAGATCGAAATGCCAGGTCACGGGAGTGCCGCCATTGCAGCCTATCCCTGGCTGAGTTGTTTCCCTGACCAGCCAACAGAAATTCCTCCGCACATGATATCTGAAAAAAGCGAAGAGGAACTTGAAAATGGCAGGATCAAGCTGGTGCAGGAAACCTGGGGTGTGTTTGACGATGTGTTTTGTGCCGGTAATGATTCTACCTTTCTTTTTTTACAGGATGTGGTGGATGAAGTGATAGCTCTATTCCCATCAAAATATTTTCACGTAGGTGGTGATGAATGTCCCAAAACGCATTGGAAAAAATGTCCCCGTTGCCAACAGCGCATGAAAGATCACGACCTCAAGGATGAACATGAACTTCAGAGCTATTTTATCCAGCGTATGGAAAAATACCTTAACAACAAGGGAAAGACCATCATCGGCTGGGACGAGATCCTCGAAGGCGGCCTGGCTCCCAATGCTATAGTGATGAGCTGGCGCGGTGAAGAAGGCGGTATAGCGGCAGCAAAACAGGATCATGGCGTGATCATGACACCCGGCAATCCTGTTTATTTTGATCATACCCAAAGTCTCAATGAAGATTCTGTAACCATCGGCGGATATAATCCTATCGAAAAAGTATACGCCTGGAACCCTATACCCAAAGAACTCGATGCGGAGAAAGGTAAACATATCCTCGGCGCACAGGCCAACCTATGGACAGAGTATATTAAGAATACGCGGAAGCTTGAGTACATGTTATTTCCCCGGATAGCCGCACTCAGCGAAGTGGTTTGGGGTAAAAATGAAAACGATAACTGGGAAGCTTTTGAAAAAAGACTGCTTACCCAGTTTAAAAGATATGACCTGTGGAAAGTGAATTATAGCAAAGCATATTTTGACCTGAAGCCGACCGTGCTGCCCACAGACGATTTTAATGGTGTGCGCTGGAAAGTGGAAAGCAAATTTGATCAGCCTATCCAGATCCATTATGGCGATCCCGAAAAAAAATCGGTGTACACGGCACCGCAACTGATCACCCGCGATAGCGAAGTGTTTGCTGGTTTTGAGATCGATGGGAAAACGATCGGTCTTTCACAAAAATTTTATTTCAACAAAGCGACGGGAAAAAAGATCACGCTCACTACCGAGCCTTCTAAAAACTATCCCGGTGATGGCGCGTTCACACTTGTGAATGGTGTTCAAAATGAAAAAGGCCTCGGCCGCAGCCGTGAGTTTTTGGGATGGAGCGGGATCGATGGTGAAGCAACCATTGAATTTGGAAAAGAGGAAACGATCAGCGAAGCCATCATTCATAGCCTGAGTTCGGGTGGTTCCTGGATCTATCCCCCATTGTATGCCGAAGTGTACACTTCTCACGATGGCCAGTATTTTACCCCGGTTGGAAAGGGTGAAGAATTTGTATCCACCACAGGGTCGAATGGTGTGATAAAAGTTTCTTTTGAACCCGTGACAACGCGCTATATAAAAGTGCGCGTAAAAAACCAGGGAAAAATTCCAGAAGGAAGACCTGGTGCAGGCAACAAGCCCTGGTTATTTGTAGATGAAATTGAACTGAATTAGTGTTCGACTGTTTGATTGGCAGGCGATGACCGGTAATGTATTATTTTGCCTGGAGGACGGGAAGAAAAAATACTTATTCAACAAATACTTCCCGTCTCTCCGACTTCCCGGCTATTTTTAAACTGATAAACTACCTGATAACCGTATTTTAATATCTTTGGATTTAATTCGATTTCAATACTATTTTCAACATGGCAAAAAAAGCTTCTCCGATTGATCTTAGCGACAGTTTTGAAAAAATTCCCGTAAAAATATATCCTGACCTCAAAAAGGGCTCACAAGCCGTAGCGAAGGAAGTAGCAGCCCTGATCCGTGAAAAACAAAAGAACAATGAAACCTGTGTGCTGGGGCTCGCCACCGGTTCTACCCCCAAAACATTATACGCGGAACTGGTGCGTATGCATAAAGAAGAGGGACTAAGCTTTAAAAACGTAGTCACTTTCAACCTGGATGAATACTACCCGATCGACAATGACGCGTTACAAAGCTATAGCCGTTTCATGCGGACAAACCTCTTTGATCATGTAGATATCGATCCGGCCAATATTCATATTCCTAATGGCGAAATAAAAAAAGAAGATATCAAGTCGCACTGCAGCCAGTATGAAAAAATGATCGATGAAGCTGGTGGCATCGACCTGCAGATACTGGGGATTGGTAATAATGGCCATATTGGTTTTAACGAACCCGGCTCAGGCATCTATTCCCGGACCAGGCTGATCACCCTCGACAATTCCACGCGTATCGCCAATGCGTATGAATTTGCCAATATCTCACAGGTACCACGCCTGGCCATCACGATGGGTATCAGTACCATCATGAAATCCAAAAAGATCATCCTGATGGCCTGGGGCGCGTCGAAAGCGCCCGTGATAAAAAAAGCGGCTGAAGATGAGGATACAGAACACGTTCCCGCTTCACTGCTGCAAAACCATGACGATACCACTTTTGTGATCGACGAGGCCGCTGCTTCCGAACTCACGCGTTATAAATCACCCTGGCTCACGGGTGATTGCGAATGGACACCGGCCATGGTGAAAAAAGCGGTAGTGAACATGGCGTTGAAGTTGAAAAAACCTATTCTTAGTCTTACCAACAGTGATTATAATGAATTCGGTTTAAGTGACCTGCTGGTAGAAAAAGGCGATGCTTATGAAATTAACCTGCAGGTATATTATATGCTGCGTGATTCCATCACCGGCTGGCCGGGCGGAAAGCCCAATGCGGTGATACCCGCGCATCCTGAAAGATCGGTTCCCTATCCCAAGCGGGTGATCATCTTTTCCCCACACCCTGATGATGATATTATCAGTATGGGTGGCACATTTCAGCGTTTGCATGACCAGGGACATGATGTGCATGTGGGCTACCAGACTTCCGGGAATATCGCGGTGACGGATGAATTCGTGACCCGCTTTCTCGACTTTGCTGTGGGATTTGAGGAAATCGTTGGGATTGATACTGAAAAGTCGAATAAGATCCTTAACGAAGCGCGTAAGTTTATTGCTACTAAAAAATCGAACCAGGTCGATACACCTACGATCCGTTCCATCAAAGGACTGATCAGGCGTGGAGAAGCCCGCGCTACCTGCCGCTATGTGGGCATTCCCGACGAGAATATACATTTCCAGAACCTGCCGTTTTATGAAACCGGCACTATCGAGAAAAAACCCATGGGTGAAGAGGATGTAAAGATCACCATGGAATTACTTCGGCAGATAAAGCCGCACCAGGTATTCTGCGCCGGCGATTTTGCCGATCCGCATGGCACACACCTGGTATGTTTTAACGTCGTACTTGAATCGCTGAAACGGATCAAAGCCGATGGTGATGACTGGATTAAAGACTGCTGGCTCTGGCTCTACAAAGGCGCCTGGCAGGAATGGAATATTGAAGAAATTGAAATGGCCATCCCCATGAGCCCCGACCAGGTGATGAAAAAGCGGTTTGGCATCTTTATCCACCAGTCCCAAAAAGACTCTGTCCCCTTCCAGGGCAGCGACTCACGTGAGTTTTGGCAAAGGGCCGAAGAAAGAAACGCGGCTACAGCCAATTTGTATGCTGATCTTGGGCTTACGCACTATGCGGCTATGGAGGCGTTTGTAAGATGGCATTATTAGTCTGTAGTCATTAGTCGGTAGTCGGTAGTAGTCGGTTGGGGTTAGAAGTTAATAAGTCAATTAAGGACATCCCGTTCTTTTTAGTCTTCCCTTCCAAATGTAAATATTGACGCCCAGGATTGTTGTGATTAGTCTCCCGTCGTTTGCGAGACAAGTTGCGACTATTCATCAGCATCTTAGGGCTATCTACCCGAAATAACAACGATTGTACATCGAAGCCAGTCTTGCAATTTGCAAAATTCCAGACTATCTTCACAAAAAAACCAAACTATGGCATTATTTAAATCTGGGAATCCCACGCTGAGAGAAACTGCTTTTGAAGGAACCATATTGCAGGGCGTCAGCACCGGTGAGGAAATGAGCCTGAGAGGCACAATGAATAAATTTGGATTTCTTTTTATCATGATGATGGGCACATGCTTTGTTTCATGGAGCCAGTTTTACAAGGGTGCTGATCCAATGCCGCTGATGCTGACCGGCGTTTTCGGTGGCCTGGCTGTTGCACTGGTGATGTCGTTTAAAAAACAATGGTCACCCTATCTCGCACCGGCATTCGCCTTGCTCCAGGGTTTGTTTGTGGGTTCGGTTTCGGCTTATTATGATTTCGCGTTTAAAACAAGTTACCCGGGTATCGTCATGCAGGCGGTGGGACTTACACTTATCGTGGCCATGGTCATGTTCGTATTATACCAGACACGGATCATCCGAGTAACTAATAAATTCAGATCAGTCATTACCATCGCGACCATCAGCATTATGGTTTTCTACCTGGTAAAATGGATCGCATCCCTTGCTTTTGGTGCTACCATCGGCGCATTTACCAATGCCAGCACACCGCTGGGGATTGGTTTTTCAATCGTGGTTGTTTGTCTTGCCGCACTGAATCTCCTGCTCGACTTTGATATGATCGAGAAAGGTGTCGAAAACCGTGTTCCGAAATACATGGAATGGTATGGCGCGTTTGGATTACTCGTAACGCTGGTATGGCTGTACCTCGAAATACTCAGGTTGTTGTCGAAACTAAAGGACAGGTAGTTTTTCGAAGACGGAGATGATATTGGATGCTGGATGCTGGATGCTGGATACTTGATATTGGATATTTGATTTGTAAGTATTCAGGCTTTCTGGTAGTTGACGATTTGCATAGATAAATCAGGTCATAAATAATTATGCTAAACTGCATTCCTCCCCGGGATGGAGTTTTTTTGTGTCATACGGCCGTGGGCCTGCATTTGCCCGGTTCGGGAAATGATCGTAAATTTGGCTACTTTGAAAAAGAATCACTACATATTTATCAACAGGCTGTTTTTCTCTTCCAACCTGAAAGCCTTTTGTAGTACCGCCCCGGCGGCATCCTGATCCAGATCGCCGGGGAAATAGCCGGTATTCCATTTTTTCATCATGCCTGCCGGCAGCCGCAGGCAAATAAACTCATAATCATGCAGGCAGTTGACCATAACCTGATCTTAAAAAAATCAGATTACGATCTATTGGTAAAATTTGTCTTCACCCACCTCAGCCCGATGTCGGCAGATAATAAAAGCGCTGAGCAGTTGTACGAAGAATTGAAATCTGCGGAAATTCATCAGTCGGATGATAAGATCCCCGCCGATGTTGTAGGCTTAAATTCCATTGTGGAAGTGTATGAAGAAACCACCGGACGGAACTCCCGGTTTAAACTGGTATTGCCCGATGAAGCGAACCTGCGCAGGCAAAAGCTGTCAATCTTTGCGCCGATGGGTATTGCGCTGATGGGATATAAAAAGGGACAGAAAGTGAGCTGGGAAATGCCTTCGGGCGACAGGGTGTTTCATATCAGGGATGTGGTGAATAGCTGATTCGTCAGACGAGGACGTCAGACGCGTGGCAAAACTGATTGGGAAATGCTTCGAGCGACAGGGAGTTTCATATAAAGGAAGTCGTGAACCATCAAACGTCAGAAGAGGACGTCAGACGTAAGGAAGAAATGCGTCTGACGCATTGCCAGGTACTTAGACTATTTCCTGTTCTCCTCCACCGTGGGGGTTTCGGGCATGGTCTCTGCATTTTCGATGAACTCGTTCATGTAGATCTTAAACAGAACGATGATATAGCTGACAAGCAATGGACCGAATACAAGCCCGATAAAACCAAAGAGGCCGAGACCAACCAGTACGCCCAGTATCGTGATCACAGGGTGAACATCACCCATTTTCTTTAAAAGTGTAATCCTGGACAGGTAGTCGACATTGCCGGTGATGATCACACTGTACAACAACAAACCGGTTGCCTGCCAGGTATCACCTATCGCGTATGTGTAAACTACCAGCGGCACCCAGACCACCATCGTACCTACTACGGGGAAGAATGCAAACACACCGGTAAGAAAGCCCCAGAGACCCCATTCGTTCACCCCAAAAATAAAATAACCAAGCGTAGCCGTGAGACCCTGTATGATCGAGATCAGCGGAATACCCAGGGCGTTTGCCTTTACGATCCTCTTTGTCTCCGAGGCCAGCATATTAATGTTTTCCTGGCGAAGCGGGATCAGCCTGTTCATCACCCGCTCGATCTCGCTTCCATTTACCAGCATATAATACAATACAAATAACATGATGGCCAGGTTGGAGATCAGGTTGGCAGTACTATTGAGGAGCGTAGGTATAAAAGCGGAGAGCCTGCTTAAAAAATTTGAAAGGCTGGCTTCCGACAGGAACTTAAAACCCAGCCTTTGCTGAATGGTCGCGATGGAACCTTTTGCCGACTCTAACATCGCATCCGGGTTTTCAAGAAAGGCATTCACTTTTGGACTTATCAGTGTAATAGCCAGGAAAACCGGCAGGCCGATCAAAAAAAGGTAGTATAAAATAAACAGTCCCGCGGCCCAGCCCTTCTTCCATTTACGGTTGTAGACGAGCTGAAAATAATTGGACCTGCTCAGTATATATAAAGTAAGTGCGCCAAGCAAACCGGGTAGGAAAATATTCAATTCTCTGATGACAAGGAAAACCAATAAAAGGATCAGGGATAGAAGTAGTACCTGTTTTATCCGGATGTTGAAGGTTGGCATAGAGGATGCTAAGATAGAGAATTTGTGGAACAGTAATTGTTTTACCACACAGCATGCGAACCATCAAAAAGAAGTTTAAACACGCTACCTCCACGCCTAAGGGACGGGTCATTGTCTTCAGCATTCTGCTGGGTATCGTGCTGGCGATCGGCGCGGGAATCATTTACTGGAGCCTGTTCAGGAAGAAGATCATACGCGGTGAGATCGAAAGCATGGTGAGGAATAAAAGCAACGGGCTTTACAACCTGAGCTATGACAGTCTCAAACTGGATGAAGTTGCCGGCAATCTTTCATTGACCAATATCCTCCTTGTATATGATAGTCTGAGGTATGCTTCACTGAGCGATAAAAATGAGGCGCCCCCTACCCTTGTCAAACTGAATATTCCCCGCATCACTGTTTGGGGTGTGCAGACACCCCGTGCCCTGCTAAGCAAGGAGATTGTTGGTAAAAAACTTGTCATCACCGATCCCCAAATACAAATCATTTATACCAACGCCGGAAAAGATTCCGCACGATACCTGCCCCCGAATGAAGTATACCGGCAGGTACTGGGAAATCTCAACATGATAAAAATCGATACGCTTGAAATCAATGGCGCGGAGATCACAACCAGCAATTTGAGAACTGGCAAAAGGAATGTTGAATTCAAAAACACATCGGTGCACCTGTTCGACCTGGCCCTCGATGAAGAAAAGGGCGCTGAGCCTGGAAGAATTTTATTTGCGAACCATGTATCACTGGCCTGCGATAAGATCAGTTTTCCTTCGGAGGATCGGCCTTATAATTATGTTTTCGACAGTGTTACGTTAAGTTCCATCACACAGACCGGTTCCGCCAAACGGATCCGGATCATCCCGCTGCTTGAAGAAAATGCATTTGTAAAAAGTCTTCCTTTCCAGGACGACCGCTTCGACTTTACCATTAATAATATGCGTCTAAAGAACCTGGATATACCACAGCTTTTTAAAGAGAATATCTTCGCCGATAGTATACTGATTGGCGCAGCCAATTTTAAGATATACCGCGATCTCTCCATTACCCGCGACAAGCAAAACCGTGTAGGCCGGTATCCACAGCAGTTGCTCGATAAATTACCACTGACGCTAAATGCCAAAACACTTATTCTTTCCAACGCCTTCTTAGAATATAAAGAAAGAAGCGCTATCACCGGTCAGGCTGGTAAAGTACAGTTTCACCAGATCTACGCCACTATCTCCAATATCACCAATGATAAAGAAGCCATCAAATCTAATAATGTGATGAGGGCAGCGATCAAAACAAAATTCCTCAACACGACACCGTTTGAAGTTGACTGGAAATTTTACCTGCAGCATCCCAAAGGCCGGTTTGATATCAAAGGAAATATGGGAAGCGTGGCAGTTGAGGATCTAAGCCGCCTAACTGAGCCCATGGGCCCGGCCAAAATGGAGAAGGGGAAAATCAAAAGTCTTTCTTTTAACCTGGAAGGGAATGACTACGGTGCTGACGGTACTGTAAAAATGCTTTATGAGGATTTGAAGATAGCACTCCTGGAAAAGAAAGAAGGTGAAAAGGAACTGGATAAAAAAACGCTGGCCAGTTTTGTTGCTAATCTTGTTGTAAAAAATGATAATCCCGCCAGGGATGGTGATCCGCCGCGCGTCCAAACGGTTAGGTTTGACCGGGATACCAATCGATCGATCTTTCACCTTGTTTGGAAAACGATATTTAAAGGAGTCAGGGAAACCGTAGGCATAAAAAAATAAGGACTAATCGATCGCGATGCCTACTCTTAGTGCCTTAAGGCCTGAAACGCCCTGTAGTTCTTCGAGATCCAGTTCTTCCAGGTCATCGGTTAATATATTTTGATCCTGCAGGTAACGGATGTAGCCGATATATTCGTCGGCTTCTTTCTGGCTAAAATACACCAGTGCGATCTTGCAGGGTTGTGTCAACCGTTCCTTTTTATTTTTGAGTAATACCTTATCGATCCGCTTTTTCACGATATGGTACCGGATGTTATATGCTCCTTCCACATCAAATCTTTTTTCATCCTTGCGGAATTTGATGTCTATGGGTTGTGAATGGATAAAGATGAGCTGGGTTGTTTCCACGGGCTTGGCAAGTTGTGGTAACAATGCATTGGAATACCTGGCTATTGCAGCCATGGAAGTAAGCTGCAAGAGTCTTAAATTTTTTAAATAAATATCGCTGAACGGCTTGTCGGGCGCGATCGATTGGCCAATATAGATATCATATTCCACCCCATCCGTCCTGAATTTTTCAAAATAACTGGGATACGCCTGCTGAATCTCGTCTTTCATCATGTCCATATATTTATTGACAGATGAGATAACGGTGTTCATCGATTTCTCGAGCAACCGGCGATTGGCAGTGGCACTGCCTTTTTCGGGATCGATTGCTTTCAGGTACTCATCAATAACAGGTGCAAGCTGGCGATTGCCTTCTTTAAATTTTTGCAGGAAGGGATAAATATTATTATCGAGAAAATCATTCAGCCTTACTTCCTGTTTGATGCCCGATGGATCGTTGATGCGGTCGCGCCATTTGCGCGCGAGGAATATTTTTTCATCAAGCAGTCCAAACCCGGAAGCCTCTTTAAGCCGGTTCAATACATCCAGCAGGATATTGAACTGTACCGCCAGGTCAGCGCGGGTCGAAGCATTTCTTTCAACCGTTGAATTCCGGATATCAATCGATCCATACAGCGGGTAAACTTTTTCAAAGATAATATCCTCTATTTCCCTTTGCCTGTCCTGAACATGGCCATCACGGATATAATGCCAGGCTGCTTCGTTGAATTTCCACTGAACTGAGGATTGCACGGCCGTAAACTTATCCTTGACCACCTGGTCGATATTGTTGTTAAACTGATCGATATTATTCTTAAGAAGCTGGGCCATCAGGGGTATCGCGGGTTCCAGCTTTGACAACAATGCTTCATCAAGTATTCCAGGCTTCCCGGTAAATACTTCAAGTGCGCCGGCCAGGGAATTATTAAAGTACACCGGAAGCAGGGCGTAGGATACAATACCTTTTTCTGCCAACATTTTCAGATGCGGATGCTTGCTATGATCTTCCTGTAGAACATTGCGGAAAAAAAGTTGTTTCGGGTTTTTAAAATAGGTGTGGGCAAGATCGAGATAAGTGGTCTCCCCTGTCCCGCTTTCACGTGCCGTACTCAACAATTTACTATTGGAGCATTCAGTGTCATTGAAGATGAGTTTATTGTTTACCTGCAACACGGGTATCACACCAAACTCCACATCATTTCGTTCCACCAGCGCTTTGAGTGACTCGATGACCTTGTCGTAATGATTTTCATCTTCATACAGGGATTCTGTGAGAATGATGTTCTTAATATTTTCAATCGCATGCTCTGCGGTCACGTCAGTGATATTGGTTATGCAAAACCCTTCGAACCGGAACATATCGAGCGGTAATTTTTGCTCCAGCAACTGCAGGGATTCTTCCGGTGTACTTACACCAAAGTTCAGGTCTTCCAGTTTGAGCTCGGGTAAAGGTTGCGTAGCGTGTATTTCAACAAAACGCGCATCCAGCCCCAGTTTATAATATTTTGTAAGCCCTGTTTTTTCGTCTTCCAGCGGATGAATAATGTCGCGGGTAAAGAAAGAAGAGAAATTGTATAGCTTATCAAGCACCAGCGAATAAATAAATTCGAGCTGGTTGCTTTTCAACTCCTGTGGGCTTTTTGTTGTAATGCTTTTGTGAATATTGCCGGTAGTAATATTTGTAACAAGGTTGAAATAAGCGTTGGTGCTGTAAAAAATAACTGGTGACAGCGGCAGTGCGAGTGCCCAGAAATGTGATTCCTCGTCCTCGATAATAGGTGAAACCGTACCATATACCAGTTGCAACTGTTCCGAATAATTTTTCACCTGTTCTACATCGATCGACTCAAGTAATTCGGGTACTTTTTCAAATTGTTCCACCACCCAGGAAAAGTACCTGCTCTTATGACAAACAGCTTCGCCCCTCCTTTTCTTCAGGTATTCGACAAATGGCCGGAAACTCAGCACTGTTTCGGGTGCTCGTTCCAACGTTACCTGCCGGGCCATATGTAAAACTTCTGTCTGCATAAAATTAAAATCTCATTCCCATCGTAAAATACGGATACCAGCCTTCGCGGGAATAGCCCGCCACCAGGCTTACGACAACGACCGAAGCGGGAGCAAAATAAATACCAGCGCCGGTGCCATTATGCCATTTGCCTGAATTGTCATGGTTTTCCCAGACGCGTCCAATATCCCAAAACCCCGTGATGCCAAACTGGCCGGGAACAATATAACTCGCCACATCTGCAAGTTTGATCCTTAGCTCCAGGTTATTGTAGAAACTATGTTGCCCGGCAAAACGATATTGCCGGTAACCATACAGGTTTTCATGTCCACCGATAAACGCCGACTGGTAGAATGCCGCCTTTCCTAAACCAATTACGCCGCCCATCCTTTCCGCCAGCACAATACCCGACTGTCGTGTCAAACTTTTGTAAAAAGCAAACTCAGGAATCAATTGCGCGTATGACCTGGCAAAACTATTTATCCCTTTGTATGCCTGGAAACGGATATTTATATAACTACCCCATTGCGGAAAAGTTCGATTGTTGCGTGTATCCCGGTTAAACCGGGCGGCAAATCCCAGGTGCCATTTTGATTTCTCAAGGGTAAGGCTGTCATATGAACCGATCAGGGAAACGTTCTCGATAAACCTGCCTTTGTTATCATCCTCGTCAAAGCGATAATAATAAAGAGATGGGCCGATACTAAAGGCTGAACTT
This sequence comes from Bacteroidota bacterium, assembly GCA_023411775.1. Classification (GTDB taxonomy): domain Bacteria; phylum Bacteroidota; class Bacteroidia; order Chitinophagales; family Chitinophagaceae; genus Terrimonas_B. Next base: position 36,542 of record JAEYOL010000112.1, read on the forward strand.
TTTGTTCTCCATCGAAAAGCAGGATCCAACTGGTAAGTGCTGTAACGGGTTCGGTAATATTTTTTGTAGTCACCGGTTTTATTAAAAACAGTTTCGTTACCGCGTCCAAAGAAATTGACGGTATTGTTCGGCGCCCGGGCCAGGGCCTGCAATACAAAATCGGTTTTTCCAATCGCGTGAATCCATTCCCCACCGTATTTGATGCGGTAGGCGCCGGTAGCAAATGCATATCTCGCCAGCAACTGGTGTGAACTGGCGTAAGGTAGCTTCCGGAATCCTTCCTGTTTAGTAAACTTAAAACCCGCGCCAATGATAAATCCATCGTCAATATTCAGACCTGCCACCACCAGTGGCATCCATACATTGTAGAGATTGACCGGGACAAAGGCTGTGTTGAGGCTGTCGGATGAGATATGTCGTTTTATTCCTGACAAATTTCCGGAATAAACCGATTCATTTGGCTTATTGTAGATATGCGCTTTGCTCTTTGGGCCGGCAACATGAAATGATTTTCGATCATCACCACCAATGATTCGCAATTTTATGGCAGACGCGGTATGGTTTAATACTATACTGTCATTACCGCTATGCGTATAGATCCTTATCTCCTTTGTAAGGGCCGGATCGAAATCCTTACTCATGAGTTGCTCTTCAATTTCACCGTTCTTGCTGATCTTGGAAATACGAATTTTCAAACCACCGCTTGCTGCATCGTCCACCTGTATCCATTCGTGTTTGTCGGTGGTCTGGATATCGGCGATCTTTTGTATGAACCGGTAATACTGATCCATCGCATCCGGTATCCTGTCGCGCCGAGATGCAAGGATCTTAAACAATTTTTCATGTCGCAGATCATACGCAGGTTTTGGCAGCCTTTTTAAGCCTGCTTCAATTACGGAGTCTGTTACTGTTTCCTTGAAATCCCCGGCTGCCTTCATCCATTCGTCATGTGTAAACTGAAAAGCCGGGTATGCATTCACAAACCTGGTTTTGAAAAGCACCCATTTCACTTTCTTAATACCAGTATCAAAATCCCTCAGGGTTGGCAGCACATATTCTTTCGATGCCATCCGGGGCACCAGTCCCTGCGTGACATGAAAGACCTGGTCGCGGTCACGGGGTATGCCAAGGTAATGTTTAGTTTTGCCTTTTACCTGGTCTTTCCATCTCCACTGGTCTTCATGCCTGTCCCAGTCGCCAAGCAGCATGTCGAGCATACGGGCCTGCAGGAATTCTTTTGCGAGTATCGTGTTATCATTGTCTTCTCGCAAATTCTTTTTCATCTTTTCGGAGTTGTCCGAATCACCGAGCGGTTCCCTTTCTTCAAACAGTGCAACCATATTGGCAAAAACACGACCATGAATTCCAAGACTGGTATCTGGTGCTATTACCCCGATCACAGGTTTCGAATGTGGTACACCAAGGACATTGGCGATCGGTGGTACGATCAGGGCTCCGAAGGGATGTTGCGCACTGGTGGCATCATCCACCCAGTCGCGGGCGAAAGTTTGACGCAGGTTATCGGGCAAAAGTGCATCCGGGCTTTTCTCCACACTTCGTAATACCCATTCCTTTCCATCTTTATCTGCGAGTCGAAGCGATTTCGACTGCATGCCCCCACCCCGTTTCAGCGGTATGAGTCCGCCCTCCAGTTTGGAAACTCTAAGAACAGGCAGCTTTACCGTTGCCGCCCATTCCTTGCGATAGTTTTCACCAAACATGAACCGGTGAAATTTCCCGACCTCATCGTATGAGGGATGTATACGAACATCCACACTATCTCCGGCGATGGCGTAACCGGCAATTGTATCAACCGGTATTATATTTTCAAAAGATTGGGTATATGTGAAGGATTCACTTGCGGCATCATCAAAGGTTAGAAAACTAAAACGGATACTGCTATCCTCGTATAGATCCGCGATCACATAGCCCGGCCTGTTATCAGCATACTTGGTATATTTTCCTTTTACCGTCGATCTGTGCTTTGCGCCAGCGCCGCTCACCACCTGTACATATTTATCGCTGGTCAGTTGCAGCCCGCGTTCATGACCCGATACATGCACCAGGTTTGGCTGATCTTTCATTGTTTCGTTCACACCGGCTACCATTTCTTTGTAAACCGGATGCTTGCTATTGTTCGGTCCAACAAAGCCTGAACGAAAAAACCGGAATATGGATCCGATCCCCGGCAAAGGAAGGTAAAGATGTCGATTGAGGGACGTAAGCGGAAATAGATGATCTTTCAGGGTTCCTTTACTTCCATATACACCATAGCTTTGGAAAGGATGTCGAGATATGATCATTATCTGCTTATCCCTGTTGTGGTATCTCAATTCATCCAGGCGGGCCAGTACATCAGCACGTGTTTTACATTCACAATCTTCTCCCGTCACTTCTGAGGGAAAAAGCCACCAGTCGCTGTTGAAGACGATGATGCTCATCTGCGGATGCAGATCTAATTCCACCGGGTCGGGACATATGTTTCCAGGCTTAACAAAGGACAGGGAATCGGCTATCGTTGCTAAAGCGGTAACGGAGTTCTTACCAAGAGTCAACCTATTCCATTCCTCGCTGGCATTAATATAATAAATACCAGCGCCTTTAGCGCGGATCGATCTGAATTGTGTGACTAATCGGTCAAGAGCCTGTTCCTGGTCTTTGCTGCCTGGTTTCAATTCACCAGAAAGAAACTTATTATCATCCAGGAAAACCAGGGTTGTGCGATCCTTCAGAATATGATTCGTGGTACTATTCCACATCTCATCGACCCTGCCATCATTGTTTTCGCCAATAAATATCAGGCGGTAACGCAGGCTGTCCTGCGCAGGCGCGAGCATTGTAGAAAAAGCGAAAACAATAAGACAGTTTAGATACTTCATACAATATTTTGATACCTGTCAGGATCGAATGAATTTTAAAACATTCCCCTCCGAAAGATCGTCGCCTTCATTCGAGATATACAGGTTCCCCGCTTTATCAAAGGCAATTCCTTCCGGCTGGTTAAATACATTGCCGTTGAGTTTGCAGGCTTGTTTAATGTTCCAGTTACTATCTGCCACCACCAGTAGTTTGTTTACCGACGAGATCACATACCATTCCTGGGTGATGGGGTTCCTGGCAAGACCCGAGGGCCGGAAGCCACGTTTTACTTTACCTGCAATCTTTTCGATCTGGTCTGTGTCAAGTGAGAATTGACCCTTCAGAATGACAGAATCACTCAGGTCAAGAATATAACCGCTGACATTCTTTTTTGGATTATCGTCGCGACATTTTTTACATAATACATACAAGTGGCTCGTAGCCGGATCGGCATACATTCCTTCGTATTCTCCTTTTGGTAAAATCTTCTTCCATTCCTCCACCTGGTCTGCTTCCTCGTTTTGCATTTCTGAAAAGGGAAAACGGAAAAAGCTGCCATTGCTTTTCAAAACGATCACCTGCCCGTTTGTAATGGCCAGGTCTTCATAGTCACCCTGTTTGTCGAATTTTGTATTGTGTTGTCTTTTTACATCCCAGGCGAGTTTGAACACCCTGCCCTGTTCATCCTGCACAGCATATATGGTATCACTGTTTCCTTCGTGAAAAGCAATGCCTGAAATTTCCAGCAGGCTTTCCGGTAAATTAAATTTTTCAGGTTTGTCAAGTTGATAATGAGGAATGGTTTCCTCCTGGTCTGACAGGCTGGAACAGCCGCTCAACAGGAGCAGCAAAAATCCTGCTGATAGAAATCGGTTCATACGATAAATTAATCACCAAAAAAAACGGACGCGACAAAAAACGCGATGACCGCGGTAACGATGCCATACATAAATACGGTATACCCTTTACGCAGCAGCCTGTATTTTCTGCCCAGCACTATACCCTGTGAATACAGATCACGGGTAAGACTGCCATACAGGAAATCGCGGTCGCTCATCATTTGCCGCATACCTGCGTCGTAGTCGTCGAAACTCATTTTAAAATAATTACCAAAAAACAACAGGTTGACCTTCCTGGTGTCAACATCGGCTTTCGTGAATGTGCCCTCGGGTAGCGAGGGCCTGGTGGCAAGTATGCAAAATACCATCGTCACAACGCATACCGTCAGCAAAATCAGGGTTGGTATGATCAGGTGGGGATTATCTTCCAGCTTCCGCAAAAGTACACTTAACAATACAGAAATAATGATGGAAGTGGTCGTGATCATGATATGCGCTTTATTGTCGGCCATATCGCTCAACCGCTGGTGATTGCTGGAACTAACGCGGAACATGGTTTCGATGCCCCGCTCAGGTCGGTCGGGTTTCGGCTTTTTTGCAACGGTGGATGTTGCCGGTAAACTGGTACCGACAGTGACTCTCGTTTTTGCCCGCCGGTCGCTTTTTTCGTGCCCGCCCGCTTTTGCCCTTAATAAAGCCAGGTTTGCTTCTTTTTTTTGCTGCAACAGGTTGCGGCCATAGCTCGTGTGGTAATGATGAGCTTCCATAAATCTTATCGTACTGCTCCGCCATTCGTCACCCGGGATTTTTCGTCCCAGCTTTTTTTCCGCCTCCCTTCGCATCAGTTTATTTCTCTCCCGGAAGTGATCGGTTCCGAAATGATACAGGTCGGCATCGCATACAATTTGTTCATTCAGGTTTTTGGGATCCTGCGGCATGCGGGTCGCCAGGATGCAATTCCGGACCTGGTGGATCGTATCAGGATCCACATTCATACGTTCTAAAAACCCGGCAGCTATCCCAGCGCTTCTTTCTTCATGTGTGCTGGGCTCGCCATCGAGGTAGCCCGCGTCATGAAACCAGGCCGCAGCCACGACGATAAAGAAGTCGCGGTCGCTGAGCTGGTAATGCGAGGCGATAGTCATCGCATTCGAAGCTACCGCTTCGGTATGTGTGAGGTTGTGATAGACAAGATCCCGGTCGCCATTATTTCTAAAATATTCAAAGGTGAATTGCTTCACCTGGTCGAGCATCTGGCTGTAATTCATATTACCAATTTTAATCTTATAAGAGCTTCTTCAAATCATGCTCTTATACTATTCCTTTCCTAAAGTTGATCTATTTAGCAGAAAAGACCAAAATCTCACGGTGGCGCCGTGTCGAATTCCGGCCCGGAAAAAAAATCCCCATTTAATTAACAGTTTTGTATTAACAAAATTCTGCAGATAGTATTAGTCCTGTTGATAAGAAGTTTAAATGTTGTAACAAAATTATATTGATTTCAGTTAAGGATCAGCGGCATGGTTGTTGAAAAGCAGAGGCAAAATTCAATACTTATGAATCTGAACAACATGTTGCTTAGCGGCAAGACCGCGTGCGCACTGGCAATAGGTGCGCTGCTAATTACAAGTTGCAGTAAAAATGATTTCCGGCGCAGTAACCGGGATAATCTTGCAACAACCGATGCCGGGGAATCTTCAATCTCTGCTACCGCCACTGCAGGTTACAAAACCTTTAGTTTTACCGAAATTCCTTTTGGAAATAGTGACCTGGTAAATCCTGGTCGCGGTGCCGAACAATGGCACAACGCGGTTGAGGTTAACGTACCTGATGAAGGCGTGAAAACCACTCCCTATGATGTTTACTACCGATTTGTGTGGACAAGGATCGAGGGTGCTACACAGGGTTCTTATAACTGGACCTATTTCGACAACCTGGTAAACAATGCTATCGCGAAAAAACAAAAACTTTCGTTTGGTATTATGACTTCTTACCCGGAAGGTACTACTAACGAAGGACTGGCTCAATTTGATGGTGGCTATGCGGCTTACCCTCTCTACCTTCACAAACTGATGCAGTCTGAATCTGTTAAAGACTGGAAGAAAGGAAGCACCTGGACGCCTAACTATAACTCATCTCATTATCATGCGCGATTGCTTGCCCTTCACCAGGCCATCAACCAGCATATCATTTCTAAAGGCTGGGAAAAAGTGATACAGTTTATCGATATCCGTGGATATGGTTCCTGGGGTGAGTGGAACAGCTCAAGCCTGGTAAATCATACCAGGGAATATCCTTCCGGTACATTCCCGACAGCCGCTTCATTGAAAAAAATCGTTGACGCGCATACAAAGGGTTTCCCCAATTTCCCGCTGGTAGCGATGATCGCGGCATTTGATGCCAACCTGCTGGGTATTGTCAACAACCCACCCGAGATCGCTCATTATATCCTGACCACCCGCAACAACTGGGGTCCGATTGGCTGGAGACGTGATCAGTGGGGTGCTACCGATCAGTATCTGAAAGATTACCTGGAAAACAACAACCGTTCATACAATGGTGTCGTGCTGAAGAACCTGATCATGGAAAGGTGGAAGACTGCGCCGATCACCGGTGAACCTGCTCCTTTCAGCAATGATATGGCTGATCTTGAAAGACAGGTAAGGCTGTACCATGCCACTTCATTCGGAAATGGTAATTATGGTAACACTCCCAACAGTACCGTAAAATCCAGGGTAAGGGCTGCATCAAAAGCGACTGGATACCGCTTTAAGATTATCAACGGTGAATACCCTTCAAGCATCAATAGAAATGTTGCATTCAATATTAAAACAAACTGGCAGAACATAGGTCTTGCACCAACGTATGAAAACTGGGATGTCGTTTATGAATTGCAAACCAGTACCGGTGCAGTAAAATGGACAGGTAAATCAACAAAGGTGATGAAACTGTTTCTGCCTGCTACATCCGGTAGCGTAACAACAGATAAGTTTGTTGTTCCTTCTACGGTTCCCGCCGGAACTTACAAGCTGGTGGTCCGTGTGAAAGATCCAACCAATTACAGGCCCAATATTCAACTGGCTATTAATGGAAAGAATGCTGATGGAAGTTATACCATTGCATCAAGCATAGCAGTGAAATAACTCTCCCGGTTTTTATCCAACATATCCTAATAAAGTCCGCGGCCACCATAGCAACACGCTATGGTGGCCTTTTTTGATTAAGATCGAGATTACAATTCTTTATGTGAATTAGTGTGCATAATAAGAGTTATTCACTTTTTTCAATTATGAAGTATTGTCTCCAATACTTTTAAATATTCAGGATTATTCAATTGATTCGTATTAACAGATTCCTGCACAGTTATTGAATGTGGGGAGAAAATTCAATACCCTATGACAATCAAACGTCTGTTGCTATGCAACAAATCCGTTATTGCATTGGCGACCTATGCCCTCCTGCTAATTAGTAGTTGTACCAAGGAAGAGGAACTGTCTTATGAAGATGCTCACCCTCCTGGTAATTTGCCAACTGATACGATCGGGATCAATCCTCCCGACAGTACGCCACCGGTAACAAATCAACCCGATACAACAGCGCCGGTTACTAATCCGCCGGACACAACGACACCTCCGGCCACAACACCACCACCCACAACGACCCCGCCACCGTCTACCAATCCGCCTGATACAACCACACCGCCGACGACAACACCGCCACCAACTACTACACCACCACCGACCACAACGCCTCCGCCGTCGACGACACCACCCCCGGCTGTACCGCCAACGGAAACACCGGTTACCCTGTCGCCATTCAGCTTTACTGAAATACCTTATAGTAATCCTGACCTGGTAAATCCCGGTCGCGGCGCCGAGCAATGGCACAATGCGGTGGAAGTGAACGTGCCCACAGAGGGTGTGAACACTACGCCTTATGATGTATATCACCGCTTCGTATGGACCAGGCTTGAAGGCGCTTCACAGGGATCTTACAACTGGAGCTATTTTGACGGTCTTGTCAATGCGGCTATCCAGAAAAAACAAAAAATGTCTTTTGGTATCATGACCTCCTATCCCGAGGGTACGAGCAACGAAGGGCTTGCATCTTTTGATGGCGGATATGCGGCCTACCCGCAATACCTGCATAATATGATGCAACAGGAATCGGTGAAGGACTGGAGAACAGGAAGTACCTGGACGCCTAATTATAATTCACCGAATTACCTGGCAAGGTTACTGGCCCTGCACCAGGCACTGAACAGCCATATTGAATCTGCATCTTATAATGGTGTCCGTTACCGGGATGTGATCCAATATATCGATATCCGTGGTTATGGTTCCTGGGGTGAATGGAATAGTTCAAGCCTGGTGAACCATACCAATGAATACCCATCAGGAACTTTTCCAACAGTGGCAACATTCAAAAAAATTGTAGACGCGCATACCAAAGGATTTCCCAATTTCCCGCTGGTAGCAATGATCGCCGCATTTGATGCCAACTGGCTGGGTATTGTCAATAACCCACCTGAGATCGCGCACTATATTCTCACCACCCGCAACAATTGGGGGCCTATCGGCTGGAGACGGGACCAGTGGGGCGCGACCGACAGTTACCTCAAGGATTATCTCGAATTTAATAACCGCTCTTATAATGGTGTTGTGTTTAAAAACCTGATCATGGACAGATGGAAGACAGCACCCATCACCGGTGAGCCTGCTCCGTTCAGTAATGATATGGCCGACCTCGAGCGCCAGATCAAATTGTATCACGCTACTTCCTTTGGAAATGGCAATTACGGTAATACACCCAATGGCACGGTAAGAGAAAGAGTAAGGGCGGCATCCAAAGCGTCGGGTTACCGGTTCAAGATCACCAGTGGTGAAGCGCCTAAGAAGATCACGCGCAACAGCTCCTTTACCATCAATACAATGTGGCAGAACGTGGGACTCGCGCCTACTTACGAGAGCTGGGATGTTGTATTTGAATTGCAAAACAGCAGTGGTAATGTAGTATGGTCGGGTAAGTCGAAGAAAGTGTTGAAACTATTTCTTCCTGCTACCAGTGCTACTAAGACCACCGACAATTTCACGATCCCAACTTCGGTGTTGCCTGGTACCTACAAACTCGTGGTACGCATAAAAGATCCTAACAATTACCGCCCGAATATCCAACTGGCGGTGAATGGTAAAAACAGTGATGGCAGTTATACCATCTTTACAGGTGTTGAAGTAAAATAAGGATTTGCCCTATTTGAAAACGAAGGCTGTCCCGAAAGTGGGGCAGCTTTTTTTTGTTATCTGATACCCCTCTATACTGGTTGAAAGTAGTTGAATATAGTTGAATGTGGTTTAATATTGGATGGGTAGGTTTATACTTGTTGAAAGTAGTTGAATATAGTTGAATGTGGTTGAATATGGTTTAATATTGGATTGGTAGATTGGTCATGATTTATTATGATTTGAAGCGTTGTTTATATT
>JAEYOL010000136.1 GCA_023411775.1 Bacteroidota bacterium
GTATAAAACGGCCTGTGGAGTCCGTGGTGGTGCCAATGCCGGTATTCTTTATCAATACGCTTGCATACGGGACACCATCATTATTGCTATTGACCACTCGGCCGCTTAATTGCGCGAAGACAATGGCCGGCGACAAAAATCCTAAGAAAAAGATGATGCGTTTCATAAATTGGTTTTCATTGATCAGGGTTTATTAGTCTACTATTTTTATAGACTATTATTTCAAAAAAATTTTACCCAAAGGTTTTATTAGTTTACAGGCAACATCGGAGGGAAAGCATACACTCGTTGTACATGGTTATTTTTTTTAGAGGTAACAAAAATAGAGGTGTCTTATTATCCTACCAAAATTGTAGACTATTATTTTAAAATCGTTCTTTATCGGACATTTTAAAAGTTTAAAGTACATTGAAGAGGATCCTTATACTCCAGATCACGACTACCGCTCCCAGTAAAAGAAATGAAGCTTTGCGTGGCAACTTACCAGCAAGCCTGGCCGCAAGGGGGGCCGCCAGAACACCACCAATCACCAGTGCCAGTATCACCTGCCAGTTCTGAACACCTATCAGTGTAAAAAAGGTAAAGGCACTCGCCAGGGTCACAAAAAATTCAGTAAGGCTAACTGAGCCGACCACATATCTTGGAGTACGTCCCTTTGTGATGAGCGTGGAAGTAACAATAGGTCCCCAGCCGCCTCCGCCGAAAGAATCCAAAAAACCGCCTATACCTGCCAGCCATCCATATCGTTTGAATTTTTTCTTAAGATTGATGGGTCGAAAAGCATTGCTGAAAATCTTCACACCAAGTAAAAGCGTGTAGATCGCCATGGCAGGCCGGAGATATCTCAGGTGACTATCATCAAACTCGACCAACAGCCATGCACCCAGCACGGCGCCAAGTATACCCGGTATGACCAGGGCTTTAAAAAGTTTCTTGTTTACATTTCCGAATTTATAATGACTATAACCCGAAGCCCCGCTGGTAAACATTTCGGCAGTATGTATACCACCACTAATTGCCGCCGGACTTACATGTGCAGATTGCAAAATGATAGAACTGGTAACACCATATCCCATACTGGTGGCGCCATCCACCATCTGTGCGCAAAAACCGGCCAGCACCATCCAGTGAAAATTTTTGTCGAGCGTCTGGTACCATTTTACTGTTTCATCGGCCAGGCTTGCCAGCGGCAGGTAAGAAAAAATAAAATGACCGATCAGCATTAGGGCAAATACGGCCAGTGAATACGTCGCGATCTTTCTCCAGCGGATCTCCTTCTCCCTGACCTGTTCCTTCTGAACCAGCACGCGGGTAAGCTCATTGAGCTTTTTGACCTTGTGTTCAAAATTCCCGTTTAACCTGTTTCTGATTTTATACATATTTTCCAAAATCTCGTCCAGTTCCCCGGGCAGCGCTTCGGAAAATGTTTCCTTTAATCTTTTGGCGATCGTTGGTGATTTCCCATTGGTCGAGATCGCGATCTTCAGGTTTCCCTTTTTTACGATGGAACTGAGATAGAAATCGCAGAGCTCCGGTGTATCGGCAACATTCACCAGTTTGTGCTTCTGCCGGGAATCTGCGTGAATGCTTTCACTCAGTGCTTTATTGTTTACCGCAATAATGGCTATATCACAATCATCCAGGTCGGTAGTTTCGTAAGGGCGCTGCTGGAGAGTTAGATTAGGATGCTTTTCAGCCAGCAGTATGATTTCCGGACTTATTTCCGGGGATACGAGTTTTATCTGCGTTAAGGGTGAGTTTTGAATAACGGCATTCAGTTTTTCAAGGCCAACCTTTCCTCCACCAACGATCAATAAACGCAAATGCTCCATTTTTAAAAAAACCGGGAACAGGTCATTTCCCTGCTTTTCCTGCGTGCGGACGATTTCCTTTAAACCTTTGTTCATTTAGCAATCCATTTACGATAAGAAAAGTCTCCAAACGTTTCTCCATATTTCTTTTCCGCCGCATACACGCCGAGCAATTGATCGAGCGTTTCCAGTATCTGTGCTTCGTCAAGGCTATCCTTATACTTTGTGTTTAATCTTTCTCCCAGCCTGTCGCCACCGATATATAAATTGTACAACCCATAGGCTGTACCTACCAGGCCTATCTCAGCCGCGGGAGATCGTCCGCATCCATTGGGGCAACCCGTCATTCTTAAAATAATCTCATCATCCTGCAATTGATATTTAAACAGGATGGGTTCTATTTTAGATATGAGTGAAGGTAAATAGCGCTGCGCTTCTGCCAGCGCAAGGGGACAGGTGTTGAACGCTACACAGGCAATCGCATTCTTTCGCATCATACCGGCCTTGTTGGTATGATCGATCATACCAAACTGGTTGAGGAGACTTTCAATCTCTGCTTTGTCCTGCTCGGCAATATCAGCCAGTATCAGGTTTTGAGAACTGGTAAACCTGAAATTGGCTTTCCCCGTTTTTGCTATTTCGAGCAAACCCGTTTTCAGTGCGAGCTTTTCATTGTCGAATACCCTGCCGTTCTCAATAAATAAAGTATAATACCACTTACCCTCATGATTCAATCTCCATCCATAATGATCTTTCCTCGACGTAAAACTATAAGGTCTCGGTGTTTCAAGCTGGAAACCGCAACGCTTTTCTACCTCGGCACGATAAGAATCGACACCCATTTTATCGACAGTGTACTTCAAACGTGCCAGCTTGCGGTCACTACGGTTGCCAAAATCCCGCTGCACGGTTATACATTCATAAATTACTTTCAATAGCTTTTCCTCTGTATCCACAAATCCAATTACTGTTGCCAGCCTGGGGTAAGTGCTGGGATTACCATGCGTGGTTCCCAATCCTCCGCCGACCGCGATATTGAAACCTTTTAGCTCATTATTTTCAATAATTGCGATCAGGCCAAGATCATTGGTCAATACATCCACATCATTATTTGGTGGAATCGCAATCCCGATCTTAAACTTCCTGGGCAGGTAGCGATCCTGGTAAAGTGGATCCTCCTCTGTTTTCTCAGCGATCTTTTCCTGGTCAAGCCAGATCTCATAATAGGCCCGCGTTTTTGGCAGTACCATCCTGCTGATGATATCGGCGTAACGAAACACGTCTTCATGCAGCGCTGATTCTTTTGGGTGTGCGCTGCAGGTCACATTTCGATTCACATCACCGCAGGCCGCAATCGAATCCAACTGCAGTGTATTAAAAGACTGGATCGTTGGCTTGATATGTGATTTCAAAATTCCATGCAACTGTATCGTCTGCCGTGTAGTGATCTTTATAGTACCGGTGGAATGTTCACCTGCTATATGATGCAGACCGATCCACTGCTCCGGAGTCATGAGCCCCCCAGGCAGGCGCAGCCTGATCATAAAAGAATACAGCCACTCCAGTTTCTTGGCACTTCTCTCCTCTCTCCTGTCGCGGTCGTCCTGCTGGTACATGCCATGAAATTTTACCAGCGACTGATCATCCTCGCGTATAGCCCCTGTAATATTATCCTGCAGGCTCTCCTTTAGGGTTCCCCGAAGACCATTACTTGCTGTTTTGATCCTTTCAACAGATGATAGATTCGTTTTTTCTGACATGTACTTCGTTGTTCAAGTATGTAATCACCTTTTAGGGTGAATTGATTTTGTTCTGATCAATAAACATCTTTCTCCAGCCTACCTTCCTTTTTCAATTGCTCCAGGTATTTCTTTGCATCGTCGGCCGATTTGTTTCCCTGTTCGCTGATGATCTGCGCAAGGGTATTCTCAACGTCCTTACTCATCGGATCCTTAGTACCGCTGATAAACACATAAGCGCCTCCTTCCATCCACTGGTATAGTTCGCTTGCATTCTCCAGCATCCGGTGCTGGACGTAGATCTTTTCCTGCTGGTCTCTCGAAAACGCCAGGTCCAGCCTGTTCAAAACACCGGTATCGACGAAATTCTGCATCTCGGTCTGGTATAGGAAATCGGTGACGAAATGCTGCTCTCCAAAAAAGAACCAGTTTCTTCCGTTGGCACCTGTGGCATCTCTTTCAGAAAGAAAAGACCTGAATGGCGCGACACCTGTACCGGGACCGATCATGATCACGTCACGTTCAGGAGCGGGTAGTTTAAAATTGCGATCCTTGTGTACATAAAACGTGATGGGTGTATTCACCGGCTGGTCGCCCAAAAACTCACTGCATAATCCATAGCGCTGCTCATCCAAAGCCAGGAACCTGTCCCGGGCCACGGTGATATGCACTTCGTGGTTACCGTGCGCCTGGGGAGAAGATGCCACCGAATACAATCTCGGTGCGATCGGCATCAATATCTTTATTACTTCTATAAATTGTTCGGCGTTCTTTACAGGATAAATACGCAGCAGGTCAACAAGGTCCATTCTTGTATCTGGTATCTCCTGTCCAATGATGCCGGCGTATTTTTTTATGGTAGAAGTCAGCAGGTAACAAATACCGAGATGCTGCTCGAGCAGCTGTTTTACAGTTGCTTTGAATTTGGGTGTTTCTATTTCAAGTGCAGAGTCTATACCTGTAAGGGTTATGATCCTGCTTACCACATCTTCACGGTTGCGCGGGATGATGCCAATGGTATCTCCCGGTTCGTATTCTATCGGTTCATCTGTCCCGATCTCGATATGATAGGTTCGTTTATTCGAACCCCGGTCATTAAGATTGATATTAGCAATTATGTTCCCGTTATAATATTTTTTCCCGGCAGGCTTTTTTGCCGCAGGTGCGGCCGCAGGAGTCACTGCAGATTGAGCCGGGCTTTCCAATACGCTCAATACTTTCTCAAACCATTGCTTCGCGTCTTCTTCATAGTCAACATCGCATATTTGCAAAGGCACTACCCGTTTGGCGCCAAACTTATTAAACTGGCTGTCCACGTCCTCCCCTGTTTTGCAAAACATAGGATAGGAACTATCGCCCAGCGCCAGCACACTGTATTTTAATTTGGAAAGATCAATTGTCGATTGATGAATAAAATCGTAGAACTTTTTGGCAGGCATTGGAGGCTCTCCCTCCCCCTGCGTACTGATCACTACAAAAAAATAATCTTCTTTAGCCAGATCGGTAATACGATACTGATCGAGTCCGACCAGCTTTGCATTGACGCCTTTCTTTTTGGCAACGGCTGCCAGTTGCGTTGCAAGCCTTTTGGCATTGCCTGTTTCCGTACCAAAAGCAAGCGTGATCTTTTTTATCGCCGTGGGCGGTGCAGCCACCGCGGTTCCATTTGTACCCGCGGGGTTTCCGGTAGCCACCAGGCCCGACAAATAACCATTGATCCAAATCAGCTCCTCTTTGGAGTAGCTGTCGATCAGCTCGTGTAGTTTTTTAAGTTTTACTTCCTCCAGCATACCAGGCCTCATTTTAGGGTAACCAATTGATTAAAAACAGAACCTCTCTCACCCGCCTGATACCATTTGAACTTTTCATGCAATTTCACCACCTCTCCAATGATCACCATGGAGGGTGAACTGAATTTCATGCCGGCAAAATCAGTCGAACAATTCTTTATCGTAGTGAGATGAACTTCCTGGTGCGAAGTAGTTGCCTGCTCGATCACTGCCAAAGGAGTGAACGGGTTCCGGGTATAACGCAACAATAATTCTGTCAGGCTAAACAAATTCCTGGCGGCCATATAAAATACCAGCGTATCGCCGGATCTTGACCAGGACTTCCATTTTTCGGTTGAATAGTGACTACATGGATTAAAGCTGATAAACTGCACACCTTTCGCATAACCTCTTGCTGTAAGAGGTATACCTGCATAAGCCGACACGCCAGAAGCAGCAGTAATCCCCGGTATGATCTCGAAAGGGATTTCATGCTGCTGCAAGGATTCCAGTTCGTCGAGTACATTGCTGAAAAAAGCAACGTCGCCACCTTTCAGGCGAAGCACGGTTTTACCATTTCGCGCATGGCCTACCAGCAGTTTGTTGATATCATCCTGCGCTACCGAGCCATCATGGTAACCCTGTTTGCCCGTCATGAGCGTAAGAACATCTTTCCGCGCATGTGTGTCAATGATAAGGGGATTCACCAGGCGGTCAACCAGGATCACGTCCGCTTCTGCAAGGGCTTTCTGTAGCCTGATAGTGATCAGGTCAGGATCACCGGGTCCTGCGCCCGCTATGACTACTCTTCCAGTTGCCGCTGAGTTCATTTGTTTAATGGTTTGGTTTACTACAATTGCGCTTATTTTAATAATACAGCGGCGACTGTACTGTTGCCTGTTTCGTCAATGAGGACTGCGCTGCCATTCACTTTGAGCTGATCAAAGGCATCATAAGCCAGGGGCGAAGCTGTTTTGATCGTTGCTTTCACCACTTCGTTCAACTTCACCTGTCCTTCGACAGGCTGATGCTGAAGTGTATTGACATCGAGTTTATATTCGATATTCTTTACAACAGCCTTCACTAAACGGCTGTTATGTTGCAGGAAATATTTATTGCCTGCCTGCAAGGGTTTCTCATCAAGCCAGCAAAGCAATACTTCCAGTTCATTGCCAACTTTGGGCAAATTGTCTGCGATCACAATGGCGTCTCCGCGACTGATATCGATATCATTATCGAGATGTATCACCACGCTTTGCGGTGCAAATACCTCATCCACTTCCTTACCACCGGTCTCGAGTTTACTGATGGTAGCTTCAAGGCCTGCTGGTAATACTTTTACCCGGTCGCCTTTTTTATAAACACCGCTGAGCACTTTTCCGGCATAACCGCGGTAATCGTGCAGGTCACCGGTTTGAGGCCTTATTACAAACTGCGCCTGGAAGCGTGCATCCGCCAGGTTTGTATCGCTGGCGATCTCAACTTCCTCCAACACCTGCAGTAATGGCTTACCATCGTACCAGTCGATATTCGTTGAGCGATCGACAATATTGTCGCCGTTCAGGGCGCTGATGGGTATATAGG
>JAEYOL010000166.1 GCA_023411775.1 Bacteroidota bacterium
TCTAAGCGGAGCCGGGAGGCTGGTCATAAAGGATGTGATCATGCTGGGTGCCAGCATTGCTACCATGGCACAGGCATCCCGGAAATATTTGGAGAAGAGAAAGCACAATTCGATTACCGCGTTTCGTAAGAATCCGGGAAATGCTCATTCCTTTGCCCCGTAGAGTTTAGGTTTTAAGATAAGCAACGACAAACGGTTTATTCACTAGCACAAAACACCATCATGGTTTTAATCTGTCGTGCCTGCACATATAAGATACTTCCCGTCTTTTATCCGGATAGTGTTTGCTCTCAGGTCCTGTAAAGTTCAATTGACAAAAATCAATGCTTTTTCTTGCGAATTCGCATTTGTACAGCCTGTTAAGGAGGGTAGCTTTGCTATATCAATTTACCTGAATGACCATGATCGTTTGACCAGTAGTCAATCTATCAGAAACAATATTTATTGACCAAAAATCAAAGTATTATGAAATCATTAAAAAACAAAGTTGCCATTATCACAGGTGGTGCTGGCAGCATAGGTAAGGAGACAGCTAAATTATTTTTAAACGAAGGTGCAAAAGTGCTGCTCGTGGATATGAACGAGGATCAGCTCAGGAAGGTAGTGAAGGAACTGGGCAGTGAGGATGTCAAGTACAGCGTAGCTGACGTAACAAAGTCGGCCGAAGTAAAACGATATGTGGATGATGCCGTTAAAGCATTTGGGAAAATCGACGTATTTTTCAACAATGCAGGTATTGAAGGCGTGGTTAAACCTACCGTGGAGTATCCCGAAGATGTTTTTGACAAAGTGATCGATGTAAACGTGAAGGGCGTTTTCCTGGGGAATAAATATGTATTGCCACATATGAATGATGGCGGCAGTATCATTCTCACCTCATCCGTGGCGGGGATCGCAGGAAGCCATAACGTTACGGCCTATATCGCCAGCAAGCACGCGGTGGTCGGAATGATGAGAAACCTGGCATTGGAAGTAGCTCCCAGGAAGATCAGGGTAAATACCATCAACCCTTCGCCGGTTGATAACAGGATGATGCGTTCCCTGGAAGCAGGATATGCTCCCGGTGATGCAGAAAATATGAAGACTGCGTTTGAAAATGCTATTCCCCTGGGTCGTTATGCTGAGCCGTCTGAAATTGCAGGACTGGTGCGTTTCCTGGCAAGTGATGAAAGTAAATTCATCACCGGTACCACCCAGGTGATCGATGGTGGTATGAATGCCTGATAATTTTAAATGTGCCTGTAATAAATTAAAAAGACAGATGATGGAACTGGGTCTATATACTTTCGCGGATGTACAACCAGACTGGGTAGCTGGTAAAGCGATGAATACGCAGCAGCGTATCAAAGAATTGCTGGAAGAGATAAAGCTGGCCGATGAACTGGAGTTTGATGTTTTTGGCGTGGGAGAGCATCATCGCCCTGACTATGCAGTGTCTTCACCTGCGGTAATCCTCGGCGCGGCGGCTGCCGTCACGAAAAGTATAAAACTTTCCAGCGCTGTCACCGTGCTTAGTTCGGATGACCCCGTTCGCGTGTTCCAGGATTTTGCCACCGTTGATCAGCTTTCAGGCGGGCGGGCAGAGATCATGGCGGGCCGCGGCTCATTTATCGAATCCTTTCCTTTGTTTGGATACGACCTGCGCGACTACGATGAATTGTTTACGGAAAAACTGGAGCTTTTACTAAAGATCAATAAAGAAGAACGCGTGTCCTGGCAGGGGAAACATCGCCCGTCCATCAACGGCCTTGGAGTTTATCCGCGGCCATTACAAACTTCCATACCTCTTTGGCTTGCTGCCGGGGGTACACCGGCATCTGCTGTAAGGGCTGCTACACTCGGACTGCCACTGGCCCTGGCCATCATTGGTGGCACGCCTGAGCAGTTTGTACCTTTTGTCAACCTTTATCGCGATACAGCCAGGAAAGCAGGACGTGATATGGATAAATTGCAACTGGGTATTAACTCGCATGTGTACGTCGCAGACGATTCGCAGCAAGCGGGTGATGAATTTTACCCCACTTATGCAGCCATGATGAACAAGATCGGGCAGGACCGTGGATGGTCACCCCTCACAAAAAAACAATTTGATCTTTCCAGGTCGGCCAAGGGAGCACTAGTAGTAGGAAGTCCCGCAGAAGTGGTAGATAAGATATTGTATGAACATGAATTGTTTGGTAATACACGATTCCTCGCACAAATGAGTGTAGGATACATCCCTCACCAAAAAGTCATGCGATCGATGGAATTGTTTGCCACAAAAGTAGCGCCTGAGGTTAGAAAGGCGTTGAAAACACAGGAAATAGCGGGTTAATTGTATTGTTGCCTTACAACCATAGGCCGGGCCGCAGGGTTATTTACCCTGCGGTTTTTGTATTGAATGCATCCATTACTCTTGATGAAAATATCAGCGCCGCACCTGCATTCACAGCCACCGCTACACCCAATGCCTCCACGATTTCATCACGGGTAGCGCCTTCCCTGATAGCGGCTTCAGTATGCACGGCAATACATCCGTCGCACTGACGGGTGACAGCTACTGCGAGGGCAATCAGTTCTCTTGTTTTGGCACCCAGCAGGTTGGTAGAATTTCCCGCTGCACTTAGTTCACGGTATCCTTTTAGGATATCTCGATTTGAACGGCCGATCTGAGCCTGCGTGGCTGACAGCTGTTTTTGATATTCATTCCAGTCAAGCATCATAACAATAGGTTTAAGATTGATATTATTCGGTGTATTGATTTTTGTCAATGCCTTTTCTTGTTTATTCTCATTGCTGGGGGAGGTAGTGACTGGTACCTTGCAAACGGATATTGTAATTCAAAGTTAATGAAGGCGAAACCCATTTGTTGAAATAAAAAAGTAATCTAATGAAGAACAGAGAAACAGTACATCCGCTTTTTTGTGATCCCGTAACGGGGGTTTGTGAAGTGCCTGGAGCCGCGAACCTAAATCGGGGCGCAGATATCCCGGCATCGTCGAAAAGAGTCCGTATGATTTACTTCACCGCTCCCATTTGTTCTTGCTGATGGGGAATTGAACCGCAGTTGAAAAAACTCAAATTGGAATATGGTCATCACCTCGACATGGAATATCGTATGGGTGGTTTGTTAAAAAGCTGGGATAGCTACGGAGGTCGTGATGTAAGTGGCCCCGAATCCGTTGCGAAGCATTGGGACGAAGCAGGCGCTTATTATGAAATGCCAATAGACGGTGATCTGTGGCTGGAAGATCCCTTACATTCTTCCTATCCACCTGCGATCGCTTTCAAAGCCGCGCAATTACAGGGAGCTGAAAAGTCGGAGAAATTTTTGAGAAGAATTAAAGAGATGGTCTTTCTGGAGAAAAAAAACATCACCAGGTGGGATCACCTCGCCGATGCCGCAGTGTATGCCGGCCTGGACGTAGAAAAGTTTAGAACTGATTTTGACGGAGACGCAGTACAGTTTTTTGAACAGGACCTGGACCTGGCAAGACAGCTCGGCGTAAGAGGTTTCCCCAGTATATTTTTTACGGATGAAGATAATAACCGATTTTTGGTGTATGGTTCCCGGTCATATGAACACTATGAATCTGCATTATTGAAAATTTATCCCGATGCAGTAAAACAACAGTATGATCAATCCTGGGAAAATCTATTCAAACAATACCCCACTTTAACTACCAGGGAGTTTGCAGTACTTACCAACAGGAGTATGGAGCAAGCGACCGGACTGCTGGAAAGACTGGCCAGGGAGGAAAAGATATTGGGAGAGGGAACAAAGAACGGGGTTTTATGGAAAGCAAAGAATTAGCCATGACGCAAAAGAAAAATACGCATGAAAAAAATATCATCACGGCCAGGAAGCCTGTAACGGATGCGGAAAAAGTCTTGCTGATGATACACGGGCGTGGTGGTTCAGCTGAAGATATTCTTTCGCTGGCCGGGCACCTGCGACTGAAGGATTTTGCATTGTTGGCGCCACAGGCTACCAACCAGACATGGTACCCGTTTTCATTTATGGCGCCAACAGCACAAAATGAGCCATGGCTATCTTCAGCGCTATCTATTTTGAAAGAACTATTGGATGATTTGATAGCGCAAGGGGTGAAGACCGAGAACATTTATTTACTTGGTTTTTCACAGGGGGCCTGCCTCACCCTTGAATTTGTCGCGCGACATGCAAAAAGATTTGGCGGTGTCATTGCTTTTACCGGCGGGTTGATCGGCGATAAAATAAACAATGAAAATTACCAGGGCGATTTCAACGGTACTCCCATCTTCATCGGTAGCAGCAATCCAGATCCGCATGTGCCGGTGGAAAGAGTAAATGAGAGTACGAAAATTTTAAGATCGATGAATGCTGAGGTCACAGAAAAGATCTACGAGGGAATGGGACACACGATCAATCAGGACGAGATCGACACCGTAAACCGTATCATATTCGGTTGATTAAAAAATTCGGCATAAATAATAGAATGTTTATGAAAGCAAACCTGAAAACCCTGTGCATACTTCTTCCTGCGATTATTTTCATAGCAGGAACGTTTTATTCCTGTAAAGAGAAAAAGACGGGGGAGTCACAAACCCTTACCGTATCTGAACCTTTTCCCCAGGCTTCCGCAGTGCCTGAGCCTCTAATGGGGTCCAACGCAAATTTTGTGACAGCAGCCAGATCGGTTACTCCCGGTGTAGTGCATATCAAAACAATCCATCAGGCTCAGCCCGCAGCCAGTCGTTATTTTGGAGGTGGCTATGGAAGTAGTACGCCTTCGATGGGTTCAGGATCGGGGGTTGTCATTAGCGCTGATGGTTATATTGCTACCAATAATCATGTCATTGAAAATGCAAATTCGATAGAGGTTGTGTTTCCCAGCAGGCAGTCCTATCCGGCAAAACTTATCGGTCGTGATCCCAACACCGACCTGGCTTTGTTGAAAGTGGATGCAAAGGACCTGCCCTTTGTGGCGCTGGGCAATTCAGACAATGTACAGGTGGGAGAATGGGTACTCGCGGTGGGTTATCCTTATTCACTCAATACAACTGTTACAGCCGGCATCGTTAGCGCGAAAGGTCGCAGTATTGGTATCATCAATCGTTCGGGAGCCGCACGTAATCAACAGGCCAACCCGGCAATTGAATCGTTTATACAAACCGATGCAGCCATCAATCCCGGCAATAGTGGTGGTGCCCTGGTCAATCTCAATGGTCAGCTTATCGGCATCAACACAGCTATTGCTTCCTTAACGGGCAGCTATGCTGGTTATGCATTTGCAGTACCGGTGAATCTTGCCAAGAAGATCCTTGATGACCTCAAAGCATTTGGTATGGTAAAGCGTGGTTTGTTGGGCGTCACTTTTCCTTCACCTTCAGTAGAGGACCAGTACCTGAAGCAACAGGGCATCGATCCCGGGTCGGTAAAGGGTGTATTTATCACCGGCATCCAGGAAGGAAGCGCAGCCGATGAAGCGGGATTGAAAGAAGGAGATATCATCAGTCGTATAAATGGTGTTGAATTATTTTCATCAGCCGAATTTTCAGAACGTATTGCCAGGCTTCGTCCCGGTGAAAAAGTAGAGATCGAATACAGGCGGGGCGGTGAGCTGCGTCGTACTGCAGCTACCTTAAAAGATGAAACATTACAAAAATCTATAGCGGGGAGCGCTGAGTCGCTTGAAAAGATCTATAACAAACTGGGTGCAAGATTTTCGCAACTCACACCGGAATACAAACAGCGTTACAACCTTGAGGAAGGAGTTGTGGTTACCGAAGTCTTAATCGGTGGCTTCTTTGATCGCCTGGGTGTACCACCAGGAACGATCATATCCTATATCAATGGCAGGCCGGTATCCAGTCCGAAAGATATCGACCAGGCTTTAATGGATGCGAGAAATTCGAGAGTGCAAATGCTGGGCATCGCTCCCGATGGATCCAGGATCGCTTTCAACTTTTCACTGGGGGCCTAGTGAGCGGGCATTTTGAATTAATCAATCGATATCACCGCCGCGAATGTTCAGACTGAATAATCCACCTAACTCGTTTGAGAATTAACATCAGTTGCAGGATCTGGAACCATATAAATAATGCAAGGTTATAATAGACCCGACCCGGGAACGGGGTTGAAGATTACCTGGAAGGGAACTGGTGCATAACAGATCGGTTGGATAAACAGCACTGAACAAATTTATATACGTAACAATCGGCGGCGGCTTAAAAGTCAACATCGTTTGCATAGCCTGGCGGGATAAAATAGTTAAACAAAAATATCATTTTACTGTTCATAAGTCATGCAAATCATTTCGGTTTACACCTACCTTTGTACCGGGATTTTATGGAAACTCTTTAAAAAACCACACTTAATAAATACCTTTTAAAAGAACCGATTACCATGGACGAAAAATATTCTAAATTGACACGACAGACCGGAGCACCGGTACCCGACAATCAAAACGTGCAGACAGCAGGTCCACGCGGGCCAATGCTGATGCAGGATGTTTGGTTCCTTGAAAAAATGGCCAACTTCGACAGGGAAGTGATCCCTGAGAGAAGGATGCACGCAAAAGGCTCAGGCGCCTTTGGTGTTTATACTGTTACCAATGACATTACACAGTACACAAAGGCAAATATCTTCAGCGAGATTGGAAAGAAAACTGAAATGTTTGTAAGGTTTTCTACCGTTGCCGGTGAAAGAGGTGCAGCAGACGCGGAGAGAGATATCCGTGGATTTGCCATGAAGTTTTATACCGACGAAGGTATCTGGGACCTGGTGGGTAATAACACGCCGGTATTTTTCTTTCGCGACCCGATGAAGTTCCCCGACCTGAACCACGCTGTAAAACGTGATCCCAAAACAAACCTCAGAAGCGCCAACAACAACTGGGATTTCTGGACCCTGCTTCCTGAAGCACTGCACCAGGTGACCATCGTGATGAGCGACCGCGGTATTCCAAAGGGCTATCGCCATATGCATGGCTTTGGAAGTCACACCTATAGTTTTATCAACAAAGAAAATGTACGTCATTGGGTAAAATTCCATTTTATCACCCAACAGGGCATCGAAAACCTGACCGACGAAGAAGCAGCGGAACTTATCGGTAAAGACAGGGAATCATCCCAGCGTGATCTGTTCGATGCGATCGAACGCAAAGATTTTCCAAAATGGAAAATGTTTATCCAGGTTATGACGGAGGAGCAGGCTAAAACATACCGTTTCCATCCCTTTGACCTTACCAAAGTGTGGTCGAAGAAAGATTTTCCACTAATACCGGTTGGTGAGTTTGAATTGAACCGTAACCCCGATAACTATTTCCAGGATGTAGAGCAGGCTGCTTTTAACCCGACTAATATTGTACCGGGCATTGGTTTTTCTCCCGACAAAATGCTGCAGGGTAGATTGTTTTCTTACGGTGATGCGCAACGTTACCGGCTGGGTGTAAATCATTACCAGATCCCCGTAAATAAGCCTAAATGTCCTTATCACGCGTTTCACCGCGATGGTGCCATGCGTGTGGACGGTAACTATGGCGACGCGAAACATTACAACCCTAACAGTTATGGTGTTTGGCAGGAGCAGCCTTCGGCCAAGGAGCCACCATTGGAATTGCAGGGGCCTTTATACGCGCACAATTTCAGGGATGATGATGAAGATTATTTCACACAACCCGGTGACCTGTTCCGTATCATCAAGTCTCGCGGCAAAGCGGACCTCTTGTTTAAAAATACCGCAGCACAGGTTGGCGGCGCAGATAAGTTCATCCAGGTACGTCATATCCGGAATTGCTTTAAAGCAGATCCCGAATATGGTGAAGGTGTAGCAAAAGCTTTAGGCCTGACGATGGACGAGGTCAACAGTTTTGATATGACACCTTATGACAGGTGGGCACCACGTCCTAGCAACGGGTAAGAGATACTTGAAAGACCGATAATAAGCCTCCCGCAGCGTCGGGAGGTTTTTTATACGTTTTAGGAAATGTTTCTATCTGTGGTGGATATGATGTGGTATAAAAAAAGCTTACTATATTCAACCAGGGCTTGGTGGATAATGATGGGAAATCCGCATTGTCCGCATTCTACTAAATAAGAGCTTATGGATTACGAAGTATTTAGCCTGATTGATATCCTGGGTACCGCTGCATTCAGCATATCCGGTGTATTTGCCGCCATGGAAAAAAAGCTTGATATTTTCGGGATCTTCATCATTGCTTTTATGACGGCCATTGGAGGAGGCACCATCCGCGATATCATGATCGGTGATTCACCCGTGACCTGGATGCGCACGGGTAATTATAGCATCGTTATTTTCCTTAGTGCCGCCGTCGCCATTATGTTTTACAAACTAATCCATAATTATGGGAAGATATTACAGCTGTTTGATTCGATAGGCATTGGTTTTTTCACGATCCTGGGTATCCAGAAAGGAATTGCCTTTGACTTTTCCATAGGCCTGTGCATTGCCCTGGGTACTATCACTGCCTGTTTTGGTGGAATGATACGTGATATCGCGCTCAACCAGATCCCGCATATTTTTCATAAAGAGATCTATGCCACCGCCTGTATCCTGGGTGGGATACTTTACTTTCTATTGCGAAAAACTTCGCTGGCCGATCCTGTGATCGACGGCATCTGCATTGCAGTGGTAGTACTTGTTCGTTTGATCGCGGTGAGATATAATTTACGTCTGCCTGGCGTGTATCGATCATAGCATGGGTAAGGAAGACCGCTTACCTGGACGGTCGAAAATAACTGTCGCAAAGATCTCCATGAAATGATGCATAACGGATAAGTTGGAGTATCACTACAATGGACCTTTAATCCTGCACGGGAGGGTAACCCTGCTCCTATGTGTGACTAACTTTTTTCAGTTGCGATTTCAATATTAAGCGTGAACTTAGTATTGTCTGAATCGAAATTTATTATCATGGAAAACAGAGTCCTGGGATTAAACCATATCACTGCGATCGCAAACAATGCCAAACGCAATTTTGAATTTTATACAAAAGTGCTGGGCCTGAGAATGGTAAAGAAGACCGTAAACTTCGACGATCCGGGCACATACCATTTTTATTTTGGTGATGAGATGGGTACTCCTGGGACCATACTCACTTTTTTCCCCTGGGAAGGAATAGGTAAGGGGAGTACCGGTTATGGTATGGCTACGGATATTGGGTATTCCGTACCTGCCGGCAGTCTTGCATTCTGGTCCGATCGTTTTAAAAAATATAATGTCCCTCACCAGGAAGTGACGGAACAATTTGGTGAGCAATACCTTTCTTTTACGGATCCTGATGGACTAAACCTGCGGATGATTGTTGCCGCCAGTGAAGACAGTCGCAAACCCTGGGTGACCGATGAGGTGAATGACGCTACGGCAACACGGGGATTTCATAGTGTCACGCTTACCCTGAAAGACCGCGCTGCGACCGAGGAAATACTCACGGATGTATTGGGTTATAAATTTGAAAAACAGGAGGGGAATATATTTCGGTATAAAACAGATGCCATCTCCAGCGCTGCGATTGTAGATATCCTGGAGAACCCCGCTGCCGGAAGGGGTTACAATGCTGCCGGAACTAATCATCATATTGCATTCCGTGTAAAGAATGATGAGGTGCTGATGGAGTATCGCGAAAAAGTATTAAGCAAGGGTCTAAACATCACGCCCAGGATCGACCGTGATTATTTCTTTTCGCTTTATTTCCGCGAACCGGGTGGTGTGCTATTTGAACTGGCTACCGATAACCCCGGGTTCACCAGGGATGAGCCACTTGACAAACTGGGCACGCAATTGAAATTGCCGGCACGTTACGAACCTGCCCGTGCGCAGATTGAAAGATCCCTGCCTTCTTTGGACTAACCTGTATTATAATTATAGGTCTTCGAGTTGGTTTCTAAACTCATAACTACAATAAACCACGACGGACATGGAGAGGGCGGCGATAGACGTCAAACTGTTCAATGATTAGACTGGAGGCTCGCACACTTCACTGTGTCTGCAGTGTGCGCTGTGGTTTCCTAGCCAAGGCAATAATTTTATATCGCCAAACACCAGTACACAAATTCATTAATATTTTACTTTATCTAGGCCGCTGAATATTTTAAACCCTTAAAATCTGCGGTTAATTTGTGATAGTATAGTATTTTTAAAAGAAATAGGCGGATACACACATGACACAAAGATTGCTGCTCCCTGGGTTTTTTCTTTTGATATTTATTGCTACGAATGCGCAAACTGGTGATGGATGGCAAAATCTATTTAATGGCAAAGACCTGCAGGGATGGAAACAACTGAATGGTAGGGCGAAATATGAAGTAAAGAACGGTGAGATAGTAGGGACGACTGTACCCAATGAACCAAATTCATTTCTTGCGACCGAACAGGAATATGGGAACTTTATTCTGGAACTGGAATTATTTGTCGATACCTCGCTCAACTCGGGCATACAGATCAGGAGCCTGAGCAAACCAGATTACCAAAATGGCC
>JAEYOL010000199.1 GCA_023411775.1 Bacteroidota bacterium
AACGAAATGGTTGTATACCGTCCTTTAACGAAATCGGGCTTTTTTTATTGCTTTTAGCTGGCGTTGGCGATCCGAAGTTTTCGCTGATTTTTAGTCCAATAGGTGTGACACGGCAGGTAGATTACCTCTTCAGGCTGCCCATCTGGATGATCCCGCCTCCAATCACGTCATCACCTTCGTAAAAAACTGCGCTATGACCGGGTGCGATCCCTTTCACATTTTCATAAAACCTCACTTTTACGCTGCCGTTATCGGGATAGAGGTTGGAAAGTGCGCCCTTGTCCTTGTACCGGATCTTGGTAACGGATTCCATACCCGGGGTTATGTTGTCGTATTTGATCAGGTTTAGCTTACCTACCGTCATTTCATTTTGCTCGAGGTCGTTTTCATCGCCCAACGTGACGGTATTGGTATCGGGGTCGATTTTGGTGACAAAAACAGGTTTCCCCAGGGCGATGTCAAGTCCTTTTCTTTGTCCCACGGTATAAAAAGGATAGCCTTTGTGTTGGCCCAGGATCCTGCCGGTTTTATCGATAAAATTGCCGCCATTTACCCTTTCTTCAAGCCCGTCCACCCGACGTTTCAGAAAACCGCGGTAATCATTGTCCGGTACAAAACAGATCTCATAGCTTTCGCTCTTTTTGGCCAGTTCAGGGTAGCCGTAATCCAGTGCCATCTGCCTGATCTCTGTCTTTTTGTACGGGGCAAGAGGTAGCAGGGTACGGCTCAACAGGTCCTGTTGCAGGCCCCAGAGCACATAGCTTTGATCCTTTGTTTCGTCAATAGCTTTGCTGACTACGAAACGGCCGTTATCGTGCTGGCGGATCTTTGCATAGTGTCCCGTTGCGATGAAATCACATCCAAGGGCATCGGCACGTTTTAATAAAGCACGCCATTTAATATGTGTATTGCAGAGTACACAGGGGTTGGGAGTGCGCCCCGCGAGATATTCTTCCACGAAATTATCGATCACAAAGCCGCCAAACTCTTCCCTGATATCAAGGATATAGTGCGCAAAACCATGTTCCACCGCTGCCTGGCGGGCATCATTAAAACTGTCCACATTGCAGCAGCCGGTTTCTTTCTTGCTTCCACCACTGGCTGCATAATCCCAGGTTTTCATGGTGATGCCCACCACCTCATAGCCCTGGTCGTTGAGCATGAGCGCCGCAACGGTACTGTCGATACCGCCGCTCATAGCCATAAGCACCTTTCCTTTCCTGCTCATCATTTAAAAAATTAGCCGGCAAATATACGATTAATTTAGGCTGGCGCCCCTGCCGGGCCGGGTTTTAGCGACTGGTTTGGATCAAAACAAAGCGCTGGCCTGTAACCACTTCAAAAAAGATGGCGTCATATTATTTTTCCAAAACGATGATAAAACTGCAAATTTGTTAACACAAACCATTAACTATATGAAAAGGATTTTAGTATTAGCTGTCCTCGCAACCCTTGTTTTAACTTCTTGTAGATATTTTGGTGGTAGACGCGTTAGTGGAAATGGTAATATTGTCTCACAAAACCGTACAACGGGGAGCTTTAGTTCCGTGGATGTCAGCGGTGCCATCGATGTGTATATCAAACAGGATTCTTCGCAATCGATACGGGTAGAAACCGATGAAAACCTCCAGGAACTGGTGGATGTGTATGAGCAAAATGGCCGCCTATATATATCACCAAGGGATAATTTTAACCTGAATCCCAGTAAAAGCGTGAAAGTGTTTGTTTCTTCTCCCCAGATCCACAGCCTTGAAGTCTCCGGCGCGAGTAATGTTTTTGGGGAAAACAGGATCTCATCCAGTGAAAGCTTTGAAATCGATATTAGCGGAGCCTCGGAAGTAAAGATAGATTTGAATGCTCCACGGGTTGATGTCGACCTTTCCGGTGCGTCGGAGTTACACATCGCCGGGGAAACCAGGGACTTTAATGTGGAAGGTTCAGGGGCAAGCGGTATTAAAGGTTTTGATCTGAAAACTGAAAATACATCGATCGATATTTCAGGGGCCTGTTCAGCAGAGGTTTTTGCCAGCGTGAAAGCCGATATCAGGGCCAGTGGGGCGAGTAGTGTAAAGTACAGGGGTAATGCGGCGGTGACACAGGATATGAGTGGGGCGAGCAGCGTTAAGAAAGTGGATTGAGGTAAGTTGAATGTTGTTGAATATGGTTGATTGTGGAAGGTGGTTGAATATGGTTAAACTCAGATTTTTACCATAACTAAAGCTTATGACATCACGCCGGGATTTTATCAGGCAATCCACGCTGGCAACGGGTGGGGTTCTTCTTTCTTCGTCTTCTTTTGGGCGGTTCTTCATTGGGAAAAAACCAAAAGTCATTATCATCGGCGCGGGTTTCGCAGGCCTTGCTGCCGCCCTGCAATTGCACAAGAAAAATATTGAATTTGTCATCCTGGAGGCGCGCAACCGAATCGGCGGACGTGTGTTTTCCCATACGATCGACCGGGCTGAAAACCTGGTGATCGAGCTGGGCGCCGAATGGGTGGGTAACTCTCATGCCCGGGTACGTGAACTTTGTGACGAGTTTTCACTGGAGTTACAGAACAACCAGTTTGATACTCATTTGATATACCAGGGTAAGTATTATAAGAAGAACGAGTGGGATTACAGTGAGGCCTGGAAAACAAAATTTCAATCCCTGCTTGATGGCTATGATAAAATGACACAGGCAGATAAGGTCAAACTGGATAAGACAGACTGGTGGCGATACCTGGTCAATAATGGTTGTGAGGGCCGCGATCTTGACCTGCGGGAATTGCTGGATAGCACTGATTTTGGTGAAACGATCAGAAATGTATCCGCCTTTGCAGCGCTGGCCGAGTATGCCGAAAGCAGTGAAAAGAACGAGATGGATCTGAAGATCAAAGGCGGCAATAGCATGCTGGCACAAAAGATCGCCGAAACGATCGGTCCGGATAAAATCAAACTGCAGCACCGGGTGCAGCGTGTTGTTCAGCAATCAAAAGGTGGTGTGAAAGTTTTTTGCGACAGCGGCGAATCGTTTGCGGCCGACAAGATAATTTGTACCGTACCCACTTTTGCGGCGCAACGCATAATATGGGAGCCAGGTCTTCCCGCCGAACAGGTAAATGCCATGAACCAGCTGCAGTATGCACGCATCAATAAAAACCCCTTATTGTTTCGCGAGAGATTCTGGAAAGATGAAAGTTTCGATATGGTCACGGATCAGTCGCCCCATTATTTTTATCACGCTACCAAAAACCAGGTTTCAGGAAAAGGGGTTTTGATTTCCTATACCATTGGTGAGAAAGCCGCCGTGGTGGCCAACCAGACCGACGAGTGGAAGGCTGATATGATCCAGCAAACACTTCAGCCTTATTTTGGTGATGTGAAATCTTTAATGGACAAGCAGGCCAATTACTACTGGGGCAACGATGAGTTTTCACGCGGTGCCTATGCCATTTATGGCAAGGGACAATGGTTCACCCTCCAACCCATACTTCGCCGTTCGCATATCCATACCCATTTTGCCGGCGAGCACCTCGCCGAATGGCAGGGCTTCATGGAAGGTGCGATAAATACCGGGGAGGAGGTGGCTTCGCGGATCTGAGGAATTTGTAGTTAGTAATTAGGAACTGGGGATTAGAAATCCTATATCCAGTATCAAGCATCCAGTATCGAGCATCAAGTATCAAGCATCCAGTATCGAGCATCCAGTATCAAGCATCCAGTATCAAGCCTCCAGTATCCCACCTTCGCAAAACTTCGGCGGGCAGGCCCAGCACCTGGTCACATACTCACATACCTCACCACAATCCTCACATCCTTATTCCTTCCCTTATCATCCGTACAGGATATTTTAACCGGCCCTTCGGTCGGGAGAAAGAAAAGTTTTTCGCCGGCAGCGGCGCTTTTATAAAATTTATTGTCGATATACCAGAATACACGGCTTACATCGTTGGCTGTTTTGCACGACAATTGTAATGGTTCCGGGTTTTTCCTGCTTACCAGGTATTCAGTTCCGTTGGTGGGAGAAGTGATCATCGGCGCGTTGCCTTTAAAGATCATGTCACAATCGGGGTTATGCGTCGGGATCTTTTGATACACCACGTTATTTTCTTCAAACCAGGCCTGCATACCGGGGTCAATGATCTTATACCATTTTTTCTTGTAGTCACTCGAAGGCATACAGGATTTGCAATAAGACAGTTTTTCATCCGGGCTCACCATGATCTCCTGGCGGTCGCTACATGTTTTTGTTGATGAAACGAGTGGGATAAAATAATCAGTTACCAGGCTATTGCAATGATCTGAAGGCGGCAGTCCTGATTCACTGCATACCTGCCTGATATCGCAATCATCAGGTTGTGCAAACCATTCCCTGTCATTATCGTAGTCGATCGTATTAAAGATCCGGAACAAAAGAGGGGTGGCGATATTGGCCCCGCTGAGATCGGCTACACCAACACCGGAAAAATTACCGACCCATACACCTACTGTATAATTTTTATTATAGCCAATACTCCAGGCATCACGACGGCCGTAACTGGTACCAGTTTTCCAGGCAATTTTTGGCATATGTTCGGTTGCCGACCAGTTGAGTGGGAAATCGGGCCGGTTTACTTTTGATAGGATTTCATTGATCATATACGCAGCTGCCGGGCTTACCAGTGTCGTCGAAGTCGTGTTGCTTTCTTCCTGAAGGAATGAAAGCGGCCGGAACTTCCCGTCATTTGCAAAAGCAGCAAATAAACCGGTCAGTTCCTCCAATGTCGTACCACACCCACCGAGGATCATCGACAAACCCAGTTTGCGCCTGTCTTTCTGAACCTGTTTAAAATTGGATTGGACAAGGGTTTGAATCAATTTCTCATGACCCAGTTGCCTGAGTTGTTTAACAGCGGGGATATTGAGCGAATGTTCGAGCGCATATTGCGAAGTGACAAAGCCGTTAAACTTCTTATCATAGTTCTCCGGTGCATAGCCTTCATAATTTACCGGCACATCCGTTATCATCGTTTTCGGAGTAAGCAGGCCCTCGTCAAAACACAGTGCGTACAAAATTGGTTTGAGCGTACTGCCCGGTTGCCTGACTGCGCTGGCGCCGTTCACCTGGCCGCCATCGGTTGTATCATAAAAATTAGATGAACCGATATAGCTGATGACTTTGTTTGTTTTATTGTCTACAATGACGACAGCAGCATTTTTTATGTTTCGCAGTTTTTGCACACGTATATAATCTTCGACGATCTTCTCCGCTTTGAGTTGCGTATTCAGGTCTATGGTGGTCCTGATCATAGTTTGATCGGACGGGCCGGCCTGTTTTTTCAGTTTTAGTGAAAGGTGGGGGATATAGTGGGGCACAGTATTTCTGGTGGCATCCAGCGGTTCCGCCAGGGCATCCTCAATTTCTTTCTTTGTAAAAACTTTGTCTTCAGCGAATTTGTGCAGCCAGCGGTTTCGCTCCGAGACGATCCTGTCGTTGTTTTTGCCCATTACGAGCGAGGACGGCCGGTTGGGAATGATGCTAAGCGCGGTGATCTCCGCCAGCGATAAATGGTCGGGGTTTTTCTTAAAATATAAAAAAGCCGCGGTCTTCACACCTTCGATATTACCGCCATAGGGGACGAGGTTGAGATACATCTGGAGTATCTCGTTCTTGGAATATTTCCATTCCAGTTGGAATGCGCGGAATGTTTCCCTGGCTTTACTAAATATATTTCTTCTACCAGGCTCAAGCGCCCTGGCTACCTGCATCGTAATGGTGCTGGCGCCGGATGTTCGCTTCATCCGCAACAGGTTTTTGACAAATGCGCGGCCAACAGAGAAAGGGTTCACTCCTGGATGATAGTAAAAGTATTTGTCCTCTTTGGCGATAATCGTTTTGCGGAGCAGGGGAGATATCTCATGGAGTTCCGTTTTCATCCGCCATTTATCATCACTGGTCAGGTAGGCATTGATCATCTCGCCTTTGTCGTTGGTAATGACTGTGGAATATTCAATCTTGTCGGGGAGGGGGAACAACAGGTTGAACAACAGGAACAGGATAAACGATGCCAGCAGGAATATACCTGTGCGTTTCGAAATGAGCAACATTGTTTTCCTGATGAGTTTCAATTTCATTCTCTGAGCGTTACGTGCGATTGCATTATCTCGCAGACAAACCTACTTAACAAAATATTACATGTCTGCTTTCATGGGATAAATTCAGGATAAAAAGATGATGATCCTGAGTTTACGGTTCATCAAATTTCTTTATCTTCTCATTTCAAAGCGAACCATTTAACCAAACCTTAATATGCAATTCCGTTTTATCTTCTTGCTTGCAGGACTTGTATTTGCTTTGTCCTGCAACAAAAACGCCGTTAGTCTTTCTTACACAAACGCAAAAGACGAAGTTCCTTTACTGGGAAACCTGGTATTCCGTTTTTCACAAAGCATGGTCAAAGACTCGATGCTGAATGTATGGGATTCCACCGAGTACATCAGTTTTGAGCCAGCCATACCCGGCCGCTTCAGGTGGGAAAGCCCGGATCAACTCATTTTTTCTCCGGCACAGCCTTTAAATCCTGCTACCGATTACAAAGCGAGGGTTAAGAATTCGGTGCTTCGGTTCAGCAAATTTGACGATATAAAAGACGGGGATAAGATAAGTTTCCATACACCCGGTCTCACCCTGGATAATTCCCAGATCACCTGGGTGGGTGAAAGCAGTACCTCCGCTGTACCGCAACTCGACCTGCTTTTTAACTACCGTGTCAACCCCGAAAGTCTGAAAGATAGAATGACGATCGAGGTGGAAGGTAAAAAAGCCGAATATGCGATCATTACAGCATCCCCGGAAAACAGGATAGCTGTGAGGATCAACGGTCTTAAAAATGAAGACAAAGATCTTGATGCCCGGGTGATCATCGATAAAGGACTGAAGCCTGAAGCGGGGAATAATTCGTTGGCGGAACCGATAAAAGCATCGTTGATCGTTCCTTCACCCTATGTGCTTAGCATACTTGAAATGGAAGCACAACACGACGGGACGGAAGGAACAGTACGGGTGGTTACCAGCCAGCAATTATCGGCTGAAAACATAAAACCTTTACTTCAACTGGATCCAAACCTCGGCTTTTCCGTAGAGCAGAATGAAAACGGGTTCACTTTACGCAGTGATAAGTTTGATGTAAATAAAACTTATGCGTTGACGATTTATAAGGGCCTACGTGGTAAAATTGGGGGCGTGCTAAAAGAAGATTATTCAGGTAGCGTGGCTTTCGGTGAGTTGGAAGCCAATATCAGGTTTGCAAACAGCAAAGCAGTTTATCTTTCCAAAAATGGCGGCAAGAATATAGAAGTGCAGATCACAAATGTGCCAAAAGTGAAACTGGTGATCTCCAAGATCTATGAAAACAATCTCCTTCTTTCACAACGCTATGGTTACTATCCAAAGGAGACCTCCAGCCGATATGCAAGTTATGATGGTGGCTATGATGATGGCTATTATGACGAAGGTTATACCGATGTGATGCTGGGTGATGTGGTTTATGAAAAAGAACTCGACACCCGGACACTTCCGAAAAGTGGTGCCGGCAGGTTGCTCAACTTATCGCAGTTTGAAGACCGGCTTCCGGATTTCAAAGGTGTATATCATATTGTGATCCGTTCCATGGATAGTTATTGGGTAAGGGATAGCAGGTTCGTCTCTTTATCCGACCTTGGCCTGATCGTACGGGAAGGACAGGATAAGATCTTTGTTTTCTCCAATTCTATTAAAACGGCCATGCCGGTAAATGGTGTGAACGTGTCGGTGTATGCGGCCAACAACCAGTTGATCGGCACTGGAGCTACCAATGGGAATGGGGTGGCGGAGATCAACTGGTCCAGTAAGGATTTTGCCGGTTTCAAGCCCGCGATGGTGATTGCAAAAACCGCTGACGATTTCAATTTCCTTCCTTTCAATAATACGCGTGTCAATACATCAAGATTCGAAGTTGGGGGTAAAAGAGCCAACTCTTCCGGTTTGGATGCATTTATCTATGCTGAAAGAGATATCTACAGGCCGGGTGAGAAAGTTAATTTCTCAGTAATCATCCGCGACAGGCAATGGAAGGCGCCGGGCGACATACCACTCAAGATAAAATTCCTGATGCCGAATGGTAAAGAGCTGAAATCACTCCGCAAAACTTTGAATGAAGAGGGTTCTGTCGAAGGCAGTATTGATATCGGATCGGCGGCCATCACCGGCAGCTACAACCTGGAAGTGTATACTTCAAATGATGTACTGCTTTCTGCGAAAAGTTTTTCGATTGAAGAGTTTGTACCGGATCGTATCCGCGTTTCTACCAAACTGGATAAATCGTCACTAAAGCCAGGTGAGTCTTCGGTTTTGTCTCTGAATGCCATGAACTTCTTTGGGCCGCCCGCTGCCAACCGTAACTATGATATGGAGATACAGGTTAGGCAAAAAAACTTTGCGCCTGCCAAATTCGAGAATTTTGATTTTTCACTGGCCAACCAGAATAGTTTTTTTGACAAACAGGTAAAAGAAGGAAAGACTGATGCGGAAGGGAATGCAACAGAGAAATACCAGGTGCCAGCCACTTACTCTAATATGGGTTTGCTGCAGACGAATTTTTATACAACAGTGTTTGATGAAACAGGCCGGCCGGTAAGCAAGCTGAGTACAGCCGATATCTATACACAGGAGGTATTCTTCGGTATTCGGCATGACTGGTTTTATTATTACCCGCTCAACCAGCCCGTAAAATTCCAGTTGGCTGCCGTGAGCAGGGATGGTAACGCGACCAACGCTTCAGCCAGGGTGGAAGTGATAAAGCATGAATACAAAACCGTACTCGCCAGGAGCGGCAGCTATTTCCGCTATGAATCCCAGAAGCAGGACAAAGTGATGACTGAGAATAAGATTAGTGTTGGGAGTAGTACCGAATATACCTACATACCACGATCACCGGGCGATTATGAACTGAGAGTTTATCTGCCTGGCGCCAACAACTATGTCAGCCGTAGTTTTTATAGTTATGGTTCCTGGGGCGGGGATAACAATTCTTTTGAGGTAAGTAATGAGGGAAATATCGAGATCGAGCTGGATAAAAAGTCTTACCTCAGCGGCGAGACGGTAAAAGCTTTGTTCAAAGCACCGTTTGATGGCCGTATGCTGGTGACCCTGGAAACAGATCGCGTTGTTTCACATCAATACGTAGAAGTCAATAGTCGCAATGCAAGCCTTGATTTGAAATTGTCAGGCGACCATGTGCCTAATGTGTATATCACCGCCACACTGATCAAACCACATGAAGTATCGGATATTCCGCTTACGGTAGCGCATGGATTCCAAAATGTAAAAGTGGAAGAAAAGAGCCGCAAGATCCCGGTGGAGATCGAGGCGCAAAAGAGTGCCCGCTCAAAAACCCGGCAAAAGATAAAGGTAAAAGCGGCGCCTGGAAGTTTTGTTACCCTATCTGCCGTAGACAATGGTGTGTTGCAGATCAGCAATTATAAAACACCAGATCCTTACGAATATTTTTACCAAAAAAGGGCATTGCAGGTGAGTTCGTATGATCTGTATCCCCTGCTATTTGCTGAGCTCAGGGCTAAGCTCAGCAGTACCGGTGGTGACGCCGAATTAAGTATGGAGAAACGCGTAAACCCAATGCCGGCTAAGAGGGTAAAAGTGGTTAGTTACTGGAGCGGTATAAAAAAAGCGAACGGTAATGGCGTAGCGGAATTTGAAGTAGATATTCCACAGTTTAGTGGTGAGGTTCGCCTGATGGCTGTGTCTTATAAAGATCAGCATTTCGGTGCAGCTGAAAATACGATAACGATTGCCGATCCTGTTGTGATTAGTACAGCCCTGCCCCGGTTCCTTAGTCCTGGTGATACTGCGTTTGTACCAATTACACTGAGTAATACAACTGGTAACAACGCATCACTCACTGCCAAAATAGAGGCTTCGGGTCCATTAAAAATTATTGGTGGCAACAGCCAGTCAGTAGCTGTTAATGCAAACAGCGAAGGCCGCGCCGGTTTTAGTGTAGCTGCCAGTCATTCTCTGGGTATAGGTAATGTAAAGATATCTGTGGATGGTATGGGCGAAAAGTTCATCGACGAAACAGAGATATCGGTTCGACCGCCATCAACCTTGCAGAAAATAACCGGAAGTGGTTCAATAGGCGGTGGAAGTACTGGAAAGATCAACATCGGTTTGAGTGATTTCATCGAAGGAAGTACGGATTATAACCTTGTCGTCAGCCGGTCGCCGATTGTAGAGCTTGGAGATCACCTGCGTTACCTGGTGCAATATCCCTATGGTTGTTCGGAACAAACCATCTCAGCTGCTTTCCCCCAATTGTACTATGGTGATATGGCCGACCTGATGCAATTGAATACGCAGAATAAAGTAAATGCCAATAGCAACATCCTGGAAGCCATACGAAAAATAAAAATGCGGCAGTTGTACAATGGCGCGGTTGTAATGTGGGATGGCGAGAGCCGCGAAGACTGGTGGACCACAGCCTATGCAGCGCATTTCCTGCTCGAGGCAAAAAAAGCGGGCTTTGATGTTGATAATAGCCTGCTACAAACGATGCTTAGTTACCTAAGTAACCGGTTGAAGAAAAAAGAAACGATTACTTATTACTACAACCGCAACCAGAATAAAAAGATCGCGCCAAAAGAAGTGACTTATAGCCTTTATGTGTTGGCGCTGGCAGGTCAGCCAAATGTTCCGGCGATGAACTATTACAAAGCGAAACCAGAGATACTGGCCCTCGACAGCCGTTATTTACTTTCGGCAGCCTATGCTAGTGCCGGTGATAAAAAGTCATTTACCGCTTTACTGCCCGCGGCATTCACCGGGGAGGAATCTGTTGCGCAAACCGGGGGGAGCTATTATTCCGATGTAAGAGATGAAGCGATCGCCCTGAATGCATTGCTTGAAGTTGATCCGGGGAATAGCCAGGTTCCCGTGATGGCAAAACATGTTGCGGATAAATTAAAAGCCCGTCGATGGCTGAGTACCCAGGAACGTGCTTTTGCATTTCTTGCTCTTGGAAAAGTGTCACGTTCGGCCAACCAGTCTAACGCGACAGCGGATATAAAAGTGAATGGTAAAGTGGTTGCAAAAGTGGATGGCGGACAGTGGAGAGGTGACAAAGCGGCTTTAAAAGGTACTGGTATAGACATAGAAACAAAGGGGAATGGAAACCTCTATTATTTCTGGCAGGCTGAAGGTATCAGCAGTAGTGGCGCTTACCAGGAAGTAGATAATTATCTTAAAGTGAGAAAACGTTTTTACAACAGGTTTGGACAACCCATTTCAGGAAACGAGTTTAAACAGAATGAGCTGATCATCGTTGGTATCACACTTGAACGGGCATTTTCGACAGCGATTGAAAACGTGGTGATCACCGATCTGCTGCCGGCAGGCTTTGAAATAGAAAATCCCCGGACCAAAGATATTCCGGGTATGGACTGGATTAAAGATGCATCCACACCGACATCGCTGGATGTACGTGACGACAGGATTCATTTTTTTGTCGATGCGTATAACAACCGTCAGACCTATTATTATGCGGTGCGTGCCGTTTCGCCCGGGCGCTATAAAATGGGACCTGTTAGTGCTGACGCGATGTATAATGGAGAATATCATTCCTATCACGGGGCAGGCGTGATAAGTATTATACAGTAATTAATAATTAGTGAATAGGATTGGGAGATAAGATTCACTCCCAATTCTTATTCATCGTCATCGACTCGCTCCGTGCCTTCAAAGGCATTAGCCGAGCCGTCGGAATCTTGTTCATCTTTCTCTTTTTTCAAAGCCTTCATTTTTGCGGGAGGGTTGTTCTCTTTTTCACCATCTTTTGTGTGGACAGCCGCAACTTTTTTTTCTTCGCTGCTTTCAGGGGAAATGACTTTTTCTTTTGAGGGTGCATGTGGGAAGCCTGAGAAATCCTGGTCGATACGCTGATCAGAACTTGACTGAACGGAGTCTTTTTTCATCACCTCTTTTTTCTTCGCTTCTTTCTGAAGCAGGTATTTACGAAGTCTTTTGTTTTGCATAACTATCTTTTGTAAAACAGGATACAATTGTGTGCCAAACAGTTGATTAAATATTTATCATGGGTGTATTCATGAGAGATACCTGATATAAATGCTGCAAAACTCATTTAGATTCGGCCAATGGAAGATTTTTGAGACAGTAATAAGAGTATGCGTGTAAAAAAATCCCCATGCTGATTACTTACATCATGAACCAATAACTGCCGAAATGCGAATGCTATGTATGCCGGAACTCCGGTTCGGGGCAGCAAGAACGGAACATCGTTCCATCTTTGGCAATAAGAATGTCTTTATTTTGCTATTGTGTATAGCAGGCAACAAGCATCGCAGGTGCGACGAAATTTCTGGACGAGTTTTGGGCAGTACATGCGGCCCTTACCGGGGGCGGACGGAATGGCGGTGAATTGGCTCAACTATAAGACCGGCATCAGGCAACTCTATTTCCGGATGGATGTGGGTAAAAAGCAGGCAAGCGTTGCGATCGAAATGAGGCATTCGGACCTGGATGAGCAGGAAGAAGTTTTCAAAAAGTTTATGGCGTTGAAGATGTTGTTTGATGAAATCGCCGGTGATGACTGGGATTGGGAATTGCACAATGTTGATGAAGATGGTAAAACCGTCAGTAGAATTATAACAAGGCTGGAAGGTGTGAATATTTTTAATGAAGCCGACTGGCCCTCGATAATATCATTCTTAAAGCCAGGATTAATCGCGGTAGATCAATTCTGGCACCTTGCAAAAGATCATTTTTAATTTCCTGCACCTTCAATAGAAACCGGGGCAGGGGCAAGTGTTTCAGTCTTCTTAGCGGAATTAAGCGGTTGACCTACGGCAATATCACAGCGGTGTCCGGGCTGACCGTGAGCAGGATTCAAACCTTTTGCAAAAAGAGTATCTGGTTGAAGCGGTGTTGGTTTGGAAGCTGTACTGGTTGTTGTTGTAGGTGTCGTTGTAGATGTTGTTGCGGGTTTGGAATTAAGTGGTGCTCCTACTGCAATATCGCAACGGTGGCCAGGCTGACCGTGTGCAGGATTGAGACCTGTAGCGGCTGGCTTGGCTGCAGCTGCAGGAGGTACCGCAACTGGTTGTACCGCTGGGTTTGAAGCTGTAAGTGCTGATGGATTGTTAACCGGGGATGAGACCGGTAATGGTGCTCCTACTGCAATATCACATCTGTGACCTGGCTGACCATGTGCCGGGTTGAGGGCACCAGTATTGGATGTTGCAGAAGCGGCACTTGTACCTGGAAGAACGCGATTTGTTGGTGTAGCGCCATTACCTGTTGGCAGGGTGAATTGCGGGTTTGCGACAGTTGGCCGCGAGGCAGGTTTTTCCCGGCAGGAACTCATTCCAAACACACAAAAAACGGCTGAGACAGCTATCAAATACTTCATAGAGGCTTGTTTGAGCCGATCAAATTACACAACTAATTCTGTAACTCAAAATGGGCCGGTTATACAAGCTGGTATTTTTTCAAAAAGCTGATACCCGGGCAGGGATAGGACCGTGTAAATTTTTCAACATATGACCCGAAAACGGGAAATTCTAGCAATAGCCCAAAAGCCAGTAAAGCAGGGCAAATACAGCGATAAATCCAAGGCAACCGCCTCCCCATTTGTAAGCGCCCCATCCGGCGAGTAAGGTTCGTAGCCAATTTTGCATATCAAAGTGTTTAGCTACCATGAGGTTAAAAAATTATGCCATAAAAAAAACCCCTCCGGAAGAAGGGGCTTTGAACGTTACTGTTATGAAAGAAAAACACTTATTTCGAAAACTTAATAGGAAAAGGCTAATGGTCCTGGTTTGAGATGACAGTTTTTCATAAAAAAGAACGGATCAAAAAACAGGGTTGAGTGTCATATTAGAAAAAGTAGAAAGTTGATCGGCTAGAAACGAATCGCCAGTTTTTCAAAGGATTGGAAATGACTTTCTGGACGGTTTTGGACATTGGATAGGATTAACGAAACATCCGCTGACCAACTTTCTGAAACAAAAATATATTCACACTGCAATGTTAACAAGAGCATAAACGCTCTATTTAAAAATGGCAGTATTTACGTTTTTACTCGTAAATTCTCTTCTTATGCTGCTCGTAATTATTCTATCCACTACCGTAAATTGTACAGCTGCTGTTTACTGGTAGTTTCCACAAAAGCTAAATCAAGTACTTCTACTATGGTATATGTTGCAGGAATTTTCCATCTTGCATCTGTAGAACAAACACCAAACCCTATACAGTTTACAAATACAATCATCCATGAAAACCTCCGAATCTAACTCTTTAATCAAAGTAGCTATTGCCGACGATCACGCCCTATTTCGTACGGGTGTAAAAACATCACTTTCCAGCAGAAAAGATATTCAAATGGTGGCTGAAGCCGAGAATGGCATGCAGTTACTCAATCTTTTACGTCATATCCAGCCGGATGTGGTGTTGCTGGACATCCAGATGCCCATCATGGACGGACTGGCCACCCTGCCCGAGATCAAAAAGCTTTATCCAGGCGTAAAAGTGATCATGCTCTCGATGCATAATGACCATTCTGTGATTTCACGTATGATGGAAATCGGCGCCAACTCGTACCTGACCAAAGAATCCGGATCCGAAATGATCTACGACGCCATCCGGGCGGTGTATGAGCAGGATTTCTTCTTTAACGATCTGACTAATAAGGCCTTATTAAGCGGTCTGCGTACCAAACGTACTGCAGAATCATCCATGCCCCAGGATGTACAGCTTACAGATAAGGAAATAACT
This sequence comes from Bacteroidota bacterium, assembly GCA_023411775.1. GTDB lineage: Bacteria > Bacteroidota > Bacteroidia > Chitinophagales > Chitinophagaceae > Terrimonas_B. Next base: position 14,806 of record JAEYOL010000199.1, read on the forward strand.
ATATTGAAACTGATGTGCGATGAGAAAAGCACAAAAGAAATTGCCGATATCGTAGACCTCAGCCCACGTACTGTGGAGGCCATCCGCGACAAACTCAAAACGAAGACCGGTACCAAATCCATGGCCGGCCTGGTGATGTATGCGGTGAAAGCAGGTCTTGTAGAGCAAGCTTAACTCCGACTAATTGCTTATAGCCATCCACTTACCGTGGGTGGCTTTTTTTATGCTATTTTCATTCCATGAACTACGTTATCGTGGATGGCATCCTGGTTACTGAAGATCAACCGGTATTGAAGGTGAATAACCGGGGCTACCGCTATGGTGACGGGCTGTTTGAAACCATGCTCGCCAGGGAAGGAAAGATCATTTTTGAAACATATCACTTCGAAAGATTATTTGAAGGTCTTCAACTGGTACAGATAGAATTATCTCCTGAAATAAACTCTAAACAACTCGCAAGTAAGATCCGTACACTCTGTGAAAAGAATAATTGCAATGAATTTGCCCGTGTGAGGCTGTCGGTCAACAGGGGCAATGGGAATCTTAGCGACCCGCACAGGCCGCAATATCTTATCGAGTGCCATCCTATTAACAAAAGATCCTGGAATGAATCGGGTCTGCTGGTTGATGTTTATCCTTTGGCCAGGAAAACCTGTGACAGTTTTAGCCATTTAAAGTCTGCTAACTATTTGCCATATGTGATGGCGGCACGCTATGCTGCGCAAAATCAACTCGATGATGCCCTGGTGCTGAATATACATGAAAGGGTTGCTGAATCGTCAATCGCAAATGTATTTATGGTAAAAGACGGGCAACTGTTTACGCCTCCACTCCGTGAAGGGTGTGTGGCCGGCACGGTTCGTAGGTGGATCCTGGAAAACTATGATGTAAAGGAGAAAGGTCTTACCCTGGAAGATATATTGTCAGCTGATGAAATATTCCTAAGCAATGCCATCAGTGGCATTCGCTGGGTAAGGCAGTGTGGAAAAGCTAAGTATCAGGCAAAACGGTCCCTGGAGATTTATGAAAAACTGCAACAGCAATCAAGTTGAACAACAAGTTAGACAGTTTTGTCAAAGAAATAAATGAATGGAGTTGTTGTCAACCATTTTCGGATTAATATTCTTATACATTTCCAACATGGTTTTGATGGCTTCTTTTCCATCTGGGCCAAGATCAACTGAATAATGGTTCACATAAAGATCAATATGCTGTTTCATTACCGACTCATCCATTTCCTGTGAATGCTGTTTTACATAGTCTGGTATTAAGGGATAATTAGTAAACGCATATTGCACGCTTTGCCGAATGAGTTCGTTTATTTTTACTGCAACAGGCCTTTCCACTCTTCTATTCATGGCAATTCCGCCCAGGGGAATGGGCATATTTATTTTTTTCTCCCAGTACTCGCCAAGGTCTACCAGTTTGTGAAGTCCTTTTTGCTGGTAAGTAAAACGATTTTCGTGTATAATAACCCCTAACTCAACTTGTCCGGACAATACCGCGTTCTCTATTTCTGAAAAAACCATTGCTGTTTTATTAACTGCATCAGGAAAGGCATAACTGAGTAAAAGATTAGCCGTGGTGTTAAAACCGGGAATTGCGATAGATCGGGTATTTATCGAGTCCAGGGTAATGTCAGGGTCTTTGGCGATTAGGAGTGGACCGACCCCTTTGCCAAGTGCGCTGCCAGCATGTAGTAGGGTGTAGTGATGAAGGGAACGGAAAAGCGCTGGAAAACTCAGCTTGGTGATATCCAGTTTTCCTTCCAGCACACCCTGGTTAAGCGTTTCCACATCCTGCAATACGACCTCAAATTCGATTCCACCCGAATCAATTTTATTATTGACCAGCGCATCGAATATAAAAGTATCGTTGGGGCAGGGGGAAAATCCGAGGGTCAGCTTCATGCGATCATTCCAATTGAGGTTATAACAAATTTTAGGAGCCTGTGTTCAACATATTGATTGTTTTGATCAATTCCAGATTGAGATTATGGATAGATTCCGCAAATCTCCATTTTTTCTTCTCTCGTTCACCAACATAGTTGGACAACGATCTTAATTGAAGGAAAGGAATATTCTCTGATAAAGCGACATGATGCAGTCCAGCGCCTTCCAAAGATTCGGTCACGGGCTGAAATTGCTGCCGGTAGGTTTTGATTCTCTGTGGGGAGGTCGTGATTTCATTCACCGAAATGCCGCTTACTTTAAGTAAGGAAATTTTTTTTAAAACAGGTGATTTGTTGACCAGCCATCCTTTTGAGTAGGGAGGCCTGCCCGGTCTTGCCAGGTCAAGGTCAAAAATGGTATTCCATTTATCTTTTTCTTTCACGCCGAGATCGGCAATTCGTTCCTGTTTGACGGCTACCACAGTGCCCAATGGCAAATTCCTGTCGAAACTACCCGCAACTCCAGCCTGGATGATGATCGTGGGGCGCCGGGCAGAGAGGTATTTCATAATTGAATAGGTACAGGCCACCAAACCAACCCCCGTGATGAGTATATCTGTAGTGGATGGTTGTTTCGAAGCCGCTTGTTGGCGATAGCTCCTGATAAATGGAGCGATTTCAAAAGCGGTTGCAGCAATTAATAAACAATGCATGGCTGTTGTGCCGGTGATATGCCGGGTGACGAAGATATTGAGAAATCGGAGCTTATTTAACGATGAGATAATAAGTACCATGCGGTTAGAATTATGTTAGCTTATAGATAAAATCGAAAAGTTGTTTTAGCGGACCATATCATACCTCGTTTTTCGCTTACCTTTGCGCCTGCCTGCAAATTGGCAGGTTCATCATTCCCTCCGCCCAATGCTGGTGGGAACTAATAAGTGAAGCATGGTTTACTTAACTCGAAATGAACATTTCAATGCCGCGCATAAACTGTATAACCCGGCCTGGACACGCGAAAAAAATGACGAGGTATTTGGCAAATGCGCCAATGAGAACTGGCACGGACATAATTATGACCTGTTTGTAACGGTGAAAGGCGAGCCTGATCCGGACACAGGATTTGTATTTGACGTAAAGAAGCTCAGCGAAATCATCAAACAGCACGTAATTGAAAAGTTGGACCACCGCAACCTTAATATGGATGTTGATTTCATGCGGGATAAATTTTGCAGCACCGAAAACCTGGCTATCGGGATCTGGAACCAGTTATTGCCGCATCTTCCCGTACAGGTCAAATTGCACTGTATAAAACTGTACGAAACACCGCGTATTTATGTTGAGTATTTTGGTGAATAGTTATTCAGCCGTCATTAAAGTATTCATCATTGCACAACTAATATTTTGTAAATTGAAATCATGAGCAGGGTAGCCGTTTTTAGAAGAGAACATTTCAATGCGGCCCACCGGTTATTCAACCCGGATTGGGACGATGCAGTAAATGAACAGGTTTTTGGCAAATGCGCATTACCGAATTATCATGGCCATAATTATGAATTGGAAGTAAAGGTCACTGGTGAACCCGATCCGCGGACAGGTTTTGTAATGGATTTGAAATTGCTGTCTGACCTGGTGAGGAGAGAAGTACATTCAAGATTTGACCATAAGAATCTAAACCTGGACACTGTTGAGTTTAAAAATCTTAATCCAACGGCTGAAAATATCGCGATTGTTATTTATGGGTTGCTGCGTCCCCATATCGACCAGGATAAGGATCTGCAGGTAAGATTGTTTGAGACACCTAGAAATTTTGTAGAATACCCCGCCTGATCAACAGGTGTTAAATGATTAAAGATGGCATACAAAAAGACAGAGCATTATGATGAACAGGTCACCACTGGCTTGATTGATAGTTATCGCAAGGTTTTGGAATATATCGGTGAAAACCCTTCCCGCGAAGGCCTTCAGAAAACGCCCGAAAGGCTGGCCAAGGCTATGCAGTACATGACCCAGGGCTATCAGTCAGATGCCCGGGCAATACTTAATTCTGCTAAGTTTCATGAACCCATCAGTGAAATGATCGTGGTCAAGGATATTGAGATATATAGCATGTGCGAACATCATATGTTGCCTTTTTTTGGAAGGGCACATGTGGCCTATATTCCAAACGGGTGGATCACCGGGCTCAGTAAAATTGCCCGTGCCGTGGATGTTTATGCCCGGCGACTTCAGGTACAGGAAAGACTTACAGTGGAGATCATGAATGCGATCAAGGAAACGCTAAATCCTCTTGGTGTAGCTGTTGTGATCGAAGCCCAGCATCTTTGTATGATGATGAGGGGTGTGCAGAAGCAAAATTCTGAAACCACCACATCGGCCTTTGACGGCGAATTTCAGAAGAATTCCACCCGTACTGAGTTTTTAAAACTTATCTCATCCAACCTGAGCAGGCGATAGATATGTTTTCTTAAAAAGCCGGGTCCCCCGATATAAAGATTTTTTTTGTTAAAAGCTTTGTGGCATTTTTGTTTGTAATAACTACCATTTTATGAAGCATGCGTACGTATTTCCCGGACAGGGTTCTCAATTCCCGGGAATGGCCAGGGGACATTATGACAACAACGCATTTGCAAAAAAATTATTTGAGCAGGCCAATGAGTTACTGGGCTTCCGGATTTCGGATACCATGTTCAATGGTACGGAGGAAGACCTTAAGCAAACCAATGTTACACAGCCTGCCGTTTTTCTTCATTCTGTCATAGCATTTAAAAGTATTGATAATGCCCGGCCTGAAATGGTCGCTGGTCATTCACTTGGTGAGTTCTCGGCCCTGGTGGCAAATGGCGTTTTGAGTTTTGAAGACGCTTTGCAACTGGTAGCGATCCGGGCCAGCGCGATGCAAAAAGCCTGTGAACTGAATCCATCAACCATGGCAGCGATTCTCGCTTTGGCTGACGAGAAAGTAGAAGAGATTTGCAGGGAAGTGGCAAAAGAAACTGGCGAGGTAGTAGTACCTGCCAATTATAACTGTCCTGGTCAGCTGGTGATCAGCGGCTCGATCAAAGCTGTAGAGATAGCCTGCGAAAGAATGAAGGCTGCCGGGGCAAAAAGAGCATTGATCCTTCCGGTAGGAGGTGCTTTTCATTCCGAACTAATGGCTCCCGCCCGTGAAGAATTAAAGGCCGCAATTGAATCCACCACTTTTCATACGCCTGCCTGTCCGGTTTACCAAAACGTGGTGGCTAAGGCAGTTTTTGATAAGGAGGAGATCAAAAAGAATCTTATCGACCAGTTAACGGGTGCGGTTCGCTGGACGCAGAGTGTACAGGCTATGATTAAAGACGGTGCTTCTAAATTTACTGAAGTAGGCCCCGGGAAAGTATTACAAGGCCTGATCATGAAGATCGACAAGACGATGGAGACGGAAGGTGTCAGTTAAGTATTAAAATTCAAACTGCAATTCACCCATTCACCATCGAGGTGGGCATTATACTTCCTGTAAAAGTTAATGGCCGGTTCATTCCAGTCCAGTACCTGCCACATCATGCCGCTAAACTTTTTCTCTTTTGCTTCTTCGATCAGGCGATCCATGAGCATTTTTCCGATGCCTTTACCTCGTGCTTCTTCGGTAACAATGATATCTTCGAGATACATTCGTTGCCCTTTCCAGGTGGAATAACGTATGTAGTATAAAGCAAAGCCCTGGATCACTCCATCTTCCTCTGCCACAAAGGCCCACCATACCGGTTTTTCACCAAAGCCACTTTCTTCAAAATGTTGTAAGGTAACCGTGACCTCATCAGGTGCTTTCTCATAAACAGCGAGTTCATGTACCAGTTCCAAAAGACGTGGACAATCTTCACGCACGGCTCTTCGAATATTTATTACCATTTGTATCAGAAAAAATTTAGTTATTGAATCAGGATTGCAAGGATTGGTCAAGATCTGCAAGAATATCCTCGATATTCTCAATGCCAACACTCATTCTGATCAGTCCGTCCGTGATCCCATACTTTTCACGCGCTTCTTTTGGTACGCTGAAATGAGTCATGGAAGCAGGGTGGCAGAGCAGGGTATCGCAGGTGCCTAAAGACACTGTGCGGGTACACATCCGCAACTTATTCATGAAATCGATGCCACCCTTGAATCCTTTTTTTAGTTCGAAGCTCATCATCGCACCAGGATGTTTCATTTGCTTCATGGCAACAGCGTGATCGGGATGATCGGGTAACCCGTTGTAGTTGACTCGTGCTACGGCAGGATGATTATTTAAAAACATTGCAATGTCCATGGCATTACTACAATGTCTGTCCATCCTGATCGCAAGTGTTTTCATGCCATTCACCAATAGAAATGCATCAAAAGGACTGCTGCTGCCACCCAATGTCTTTCTCATGGTGTTGCCTTTTGTTTTTATAAAATTTAGGTCCCTGCCCAGCAACACACCACCGATGGCTGTCCCGTGCCCGTTTAGAAATTTGGTGGTTGAATGAATCACGAAATCAACCTTATACCTAAAAGGTTGCTGGAGGTATGGCGTGGCGAAGGTGTTATCGCAGGCAACAATGCAGTTATGTTCTTTTGCCAGCAGGCTCAGCGCTTCGATATCAACGCATTGAATAGTTGGATTTGCCGGCGTTTCCAGGTAAAGCATCCTGATGGACGGATCATTTTGAATAGCTTCTTTCGCCATGTTGAGATCACGCAGGTCGGTGATAACAGGTGTAATCCCAAATGAGGGTAATACATTTCGCAATATTTCTTCCGTGCCGCCGTAGAGGGAGTAGTGAGTGAGTACTTTATCGCCCGACTTCAGGTTTAACATCAGCAGGTTTGTGATCGCTGCCATGCCTGAAGCGTGCAGAAGTGCTTTTAATTGCAGTGGTGTACCATCATCATTGGTAATCCCGAAACTTTCCATGGCTGCGATCTTTTGCTCCGCTTCCGTGAAGGTTGGATTGCCCCATCGGCTGTAGATATATCCTTCTTCCTGTCCGCTAAAGCGACGCATGCCCTGTTCCGCGTCATCATATACAAAAGTGCTGGAAGCGTAGATGGGCGTAAGGTGAGAATAATTATGACCCTGTGTATGACCGGCATGAATGGAAACTGAACTAAAACCGGAGAATGGAAACTCTTTATTCATTATATCATCTTTGTTTTGGAAATTGTGTGGATCGATATCTCCAAAACTAGTTCAAAAGATGCAAACGCCTGTTGGGATTTAGTAAGCCCCAATATACTTTTCAATTGTCATGTTTAATTCCAGGCATGATTTAATATTCTGATCATTTAACATGAGTAGATTGGACGCCCTTTTTTTATTGCATAAACATTTCTCCGGGTTGCGGGTGTACTCGGTATAAGAACTATGGGGCCATTCTTCTGCAGAACGGACCAGTCCATCCTTGATTGGGATTTGATGGATATAGTGAAAAACTGATAAGGCGAGCTCATGGTCATCGATAAAGTTTGACCTGGCTTTTTGCTGGAACAGGTTTCCCGATCTTTTGATTTGTTTGTTGAGGCCCTTTGCGTAATGACTTTGTATGATGCGAAACGCATTAGAGACGGCAGGCATTAGGATGATGCCCTGTTTTACCCGGAGAAGTGAAGCAGGGGTTACTTCCAGGAGAAAATCAAAATGAGCAGGAGACAGGCACCAGGCAAGGATCTCGGAAATAGGTTTGAGCCGCACAAAGCATTTATCGAGGAAGTAATGATAGTTTACTCTGTTGTAGAAGACACGTTGTTGGTTGATGCCCCTGTTAAAGATGTGGTATATACCGGGTTTGTCAATATTCATAAAATGAAATTGGCAGTAATTGTTTAATAAACCGCGGGAAAAACAACGGGTTTTTCGGTTTTATTCTGGTGCGAGAAACCCATGTCAGACACTTAAAGCTTCTGACATCTAGTAGCGAAAATTCCTGGGAAAGCCATGATGAAAACCCCGATCAAAAAAGTTTTTTTCCAAAGTGGCTGCAAAACCCATGTCAGACACTTAAAGCTTCTGACATCTAGTAGCGAAAATTTCTGGGAAAGCCATGATGAAAACCCCGATCAAAAAAGTTTTTTTCCAAAGCGGCTGCAAACCCCAGATCCGACACTTAAAGCTTCTGACATCTAGTAGCGAAATTTCATGAAAAAGCCGCGGTGAAAACCACGGCATAAAATGTTTTTTATTTTTCCCTTCATTTGATTAAAGTCTTCCTCAATACGCCCATTTCACAAGCGTCGCTCCCCAGGTAAACCCACCACCAAATGCAGCCACCACGATATTATCCCCCTTATTCAATTCATGCCTCCATTCCCATAAACAAAGCGGAATCGTAGCCGCAGTGGTATTGCCAAATTTTTGAATATTGATCATCACCTTTTCCCTCGGCAATCCCATCCTGTTAGCCGTCGCATCTATGATCCGCAGGTTGGCCTGGTGTGGTACCAACCAGGCAATATCATCGCCGGTTAATTTATTTCGCTCCAGCAGCTCGGCACTCACATCTGCCATGCCTTTTACAGCTGCCTTAAATACCGGCTGACCATCCTGGTAAATAAAATGTTCCTTTGCATTCACTGTTTCTATCGATGCCGGCCGAAGTGATCCACCCGCTTTCATATGCAGGTACTGGCAACCACTGCCATCACTTTTCAAAATACTATCCAGTACACCATATCCTTCGTGGTTGGGTTCCAGCAGCACCGCGCCGGCGCCATCACCAAATATGACGCAGGTAGTACGGTCTGTATAGTCAACGATCGCGCTCATTTTATCCGCGCCACATACCACCACTTTTTTATAGCGGCCACTTTCAATCAGTGAAGCACCCAGGGTAAGCGTATACAAAAAACCCGAACAGGCAGCCGACACATCAAAACCCCAGGCGTTTTTGGCGCCAAGTTTGTCGCAGGCAATATTGGCCGTCGCGGGAAAAATCATGTCAGGCGTAACAGTTCCAACGATCAGGCAATCGATCTCCTCCGGGCTGATACCCCTTTTTTCGCAAATCTGTCTTACTGCTGGCACCACCATATCCGATGTGGCTTTCCCTTCCCCTCTTAGTATGCGGCGCTCAGAGATGCCGGTACGGGTGCGTATCCATTCATCATTGGTGTCCACCATTTTTTCGAGGTCGAAATTCGTCAGTTTGTCTTCGGGAACATAGCCACCTACAGCAGTTATGGCCGCAGTAATTTTTTTGCTTATCATAGTTTGTATTTCAAATAAATGAGGCCAAAGGTAAGAACTGCCGGGAAATTCGGTAGTCAATAGTCACTAGTCGGTAGTCTGTCGTCAATGACCAAAATTTAAACTATTTCTGTCCTATAATGGACACAACTGACTTACGACTCACGACTCACGACTCACGTCTCACAACTGAATAAAACTTTCGCCTAATTTCGCAGCCATGATAGCATACCTGAAAGGTGATTTTGTGAAGAAAACCCCGTCGATGGTTTATGTCGATGTGAATGGTGTGGGCTATGAAGTACAAATATCCCTGAACACTTATACCCGTATCCAGGACCAGGAAAAAGGAATCCTTCATACGATCCTGATAGTCAGGGAGGATGCTCACTTGCTATATGGCTTCTTCGAACTCGCTGAAAAAGAAATGTTTCAGCTCCTGACAAGCGTTTCCGGGGTGGGAGCCTCCACCGCCCGTGTTATGCTTTCATACATGAAACCGGAAGAACTGTCCAATGCCATCATCCGGGCCGATATCCGCACCCTGGAAGGCATTAAGGGTATCGGTAAAAAAACGGCCGAACGGATCGTGGTTGAATTAAAAGATAAGCTTGCAAAACACCCCCTCGATACAAATATTCCCACATTGAAAAGCAATACTTTGCACCAAGATGCGTTAAATGCTCTGACGGCATTAGGTATCAACCGTTCAGCGGCAGAACAGGCGGTGAAAAAGGTATTGGCTTCAGAGCCAGGCCAGCCTGTGGAAGAGCTGATCAAAAAAGCCCTGCGTATCCTCTGATGAACATTTATTACTGGACTAATTGACTCTGAGAAATCTTGGACATTACAACTGCCCATATCTTCCGTACGTTGGTAGTTATTACCATCTTCCTGGCCATTAATGGTCAATCATATGCTCATTTTTACCAAAACCCCGTCGATACGACCAAAAAAGATACGATTCGCTACCCGCTGACCGACCGTTATGGCGACCCGTTCTCCAACCCAAATCGTAACCCCTTCGACCTGAAGGACACAGGATTTATAAAAAGAAATGTACAATACGACCCGCTGACAGGGGAGTATTACATTATCGAAAAAATCGGTTCCACCAACTATCGCACACCCGTTTCAATGGGTCGCGATGAATTTCTCCGCCTTCAGGGCAAAAGGGATGAAAACGCTTATTTCCGCAAACGCGCCGACCAACTTGTGGAAATGAACCGCAGACTGTTCAAGCCAAAGATCAATGCCCCGAAAAGCTGGTTCAACAGGATTGTGGGAGTAGGGAAGATCGATATAAAACCATCCGGTTATGTAGACCTGCTGGCTGGTTACCAGGGCCAAAATATCAACAACCCCACCCTTCCGGAACGGGCGAGACGCAACGGTGGCCTCGACTTCAACATGAACGCGCAGTTGCAGGTTGATGCCAATATTGGCGATAAACTAAAATTGCCGATCAATTATAATACCCTGGCCAATTTCGAATTTGAAAATCAGCTCAACCTCAATTACCAGGGCAAGGACGACGAGATCATCAAGCAATTCCAACTGGGTAATGTCAATTTTACTTCCAAAGGAACATTGATTCCCGGTGCGCAGTCATTGTTTGGTATAAAAACCCAACTTCAGTTTGGGAAACTTTTCGTTACCGGCGTGTTGGCCAATCAAAGGGCGCAACGTCAGTCACTCGATATGGCTGGTGGCTCAGCTCTCCAATCATTTTCGTTAAAAGCGGATGAGTACGAAGAAAACCGGCACTTCCTGCTGGCGCAATATTTCCGAAATAACTACAATACCGCGATGAGCAGGTTGCCGCTTGTGCAATCTGGCGTACAGATATTAAGGATGGAGGTTTGGGTAACGAACAGAACCGGTGCAACAACAGATACCCGTGATATCGTAGCCCTGATGGACCTTGGTGAAGGCGATCCTTTTATCGGCCCACCCGGAAACCCCAATGCATTACCCGACAACGGAGCCAATGGGCTTTATCGGAATATACTTTCTAATCCCAATAGCCGTAATTCCTCGCTGGTTCAAAGCGTACTCACAGGTATGGGTCTTCGTTCGGTACAGGATTTTGAAAAAACCTTCGCCCGCAAATTGATGCCCACCGATTATTACTTTAATCCACAGATCGGTTTCCTGTCACTCAACCAGCCTTTGCAGCCCGATGAGGTGCTGGGTGTTGCTTTCCAGTACACCTATAACGGAAGGGTTTTCCAGGTAGGTGAATTTTCGCAGGATGTGCCACCCGATACCTTAGGTACTTCGCAACGGGTTTTATTCCTGAAATTATTAAAAGCTACTTCGCAGCGTACCAATCTCCCGATCTGGGACCTGATGATGAAAAACGTTTATTCGGTAGGTTATGGCCAGCTGGAAAGGACAGACTTCAAATTGGACGTGCTGTATGAAGAGCCCAGTCTTGGTGAAAAAAGATATTTGCCTCCGGATGATGTGCTGCCACAATACCAGGGTCAGCCGCTGATCTCCCTCGTAAATCTCGACCGGCTGAATAATCAAAACGACCCGCAGCCTGATGGCGTCTTCGACTTTATAGAAGGATTTACCATCATTTCGTCCATGAGCAGGGTTATCTTCCCCGTATTGGAACCTTTCGGCCGCGACCTGGAGTATGTATATCCTTCACAGGCGGAACGTGATAAATACCTGTATTACCCGCTTTACGATACTATCAAAGCGATCGCGCAGACCTATGCCAACCTGAACAGGTTTGAAATAAATGGTAAATCGAAAAGTTCTTCAACCGGCGACTATCAACTTGGCTTTAATATCCCTCGTGGTTCCGTGACGGTTACTGCAGGCGGGCAAACGCTCCAGGAAAATATCGACTACGAGATCAACTACGACCTCGGAACGCTGCGGGTGATTAACCAGGCTATCATCAATTCCGGTGTGCCGGTAAACATTCAGTATGAAAATCAGGCGGCCTTTGGAATACAGCAACGAAATTACATGGGACTACGCCTGGATTATTTTGCCAATAACAAACTGACACTGGGTGGTACTATTGCCCGCTTGGGTGAGCGGCCGTTTTTTGTAAAACAGGCATATGGTGATGACCCGATCCGCAATACGATGTATGGTATCGATGCGGACTATCGCAGCGAATGGCCACGTCTTACGAAATGGCTCAACAAACTTCCTTTTTATAACTCACAGGAAAGTTCATCTATCACTGCCTATGCCGAAGCTGCCATGTTGCAACCTGGTCACGCTCCGCAAATCGGAAAAGGTAGTGCCGGTCAGATGTATATTGACGACTTCGAGGGAACCCGTTCAGGTATCGATCTTCGTTTTCCTTTGATCAGCTGGAACCTGGCTTCGGTGCCGCAGGATAATGGTTTGTTTCCGGAGTCATCCCTGAACAACGACCTGGCAAGCGGATACAATCGTGCCAAGATCGCCTGGTATAATATTGAGCCGGTATTGCAGGAAAGAGGAAATAATAACAATCCTTATCAAAACAATCCTGCAGAATTATCAAAACCTGAAACCCGCCAGGTATTGCAACGTGAGATCTTCCCCCAGCGGACTACTGATTTCGGCCAGGGCTTATTGACAACATTTGATGTTGCCTTCTATCCGCGTGAAAAAGGCCCTTACAATTTTGAATACCGCCCCGGAAGGATCAACAGCGATGGTACGTTAGCCAATCCTTCACAGGCTTGGGCCGGGTTAATGCGTAATATCGACCAGACCGACTTTGAAACCAGCAATATCGAGTTCATCGAATTCTGGATGCAGGATCCATATGTATTAAACCCAGGTAGTTCCGGCGGTCAGTTATACTTTAACCTCGGTACTATTTCGGAAGATATCCTCAAAGATGGAAAAAGGCAATATGAAAATGGTTTGCCTACGCCTACCAATAACGCGCAGGTTGATAATAATACCGTATGGGGTAAGGTTCCTACCAACCCATTACAGGTAACTAATGCTTTCAGCAATGATCCCGATGACCGCCAATACCAGGACGTAGGTTTAGATGGTTTGACAGATGATGAAGAACGCGTGAAATTCAGCGCTTATATCTCCAGTCTGCCACCCGCTGCACAGGCGATTGCGATGAACGATCCCGCAGCCGATAATTTCAAACCCTATCGCGACCCGTCTTATGATGCAGCCGGCGTAGGTATCCTGGAAAGATATAAACATATCAATAACCCTCACGGCAACTCACCGGTATCCGACAACAACAGCCAGTTTGTAAATGCCTTTACACAATACCCGGATGCGGAAGAATTGAACCGCGATAACACACTGAGTGAATCGGAAGAGTATTTTCAGTATAAGGTGGATATCCAGCCCAATATGCTGGTGGGTACGAATTTTATTACCGACAGACGACAGGTAAACGTGAGTCTGCCTGATGGTAGTTCAAGAACAGAAAGCTGGTACCTGTTCCGTATCCCTGTGGCCGATTTCGAATCCAAAGTGGGTAATATACCTGACTTTAAGTCTGTACGCTTTATCCGGATGTTTGTAACAGGTTTCCAGGAGCAGGTGGTTATGCGTTTTGGTAAACTTGAGCTTGTAAGAAATCAATGGCGCCAGTTTCAATACCAGATCGATACTACGGGTCAGTATGTGGGACTGCCTCCAAATGATCCTGTTGAGTTCAATACACTCGCGGTAAACCTCGAGGAGAACGATCAGCGTCTGCCAGTGAACTATGTTAGCCCACCGGGTATCGAAAGACAGCAACAGCTGAGCAATAACAACGTACAACTTTTCCTCAACGAGCAGGCCTTGAGCGTGCAGCTTTGTAATCTTCCAACCGGTGAATCAAGAGGTGTATTCAAAACCTTTAACATGGATATGCGCCAGTACGGTAAAATGCACATGTTTATTCACGCGGAAGGCACAGGCAGCGACATGGCCATCCAGGATAACTCACTTACAGCTATCGTCAGGATCGGCAGCGATTTCCAGGGCAACTATTATGAAATAAGAGTACCGCTCAAAAAAACCAACTGGGGTGAGCGGGATAGTTTAAGAGTGTGGCCTGAAGCCAATAACCTCGACTTCGACCTGCAGGAACTGAACCGTTTGAAATCGAGACGTAACCAGCAGGGCTGGTCTACCTCGCAATATTATAGTGAAGTGATGCCGGATGGTCGTCGGTTCGCCGTAATTGGGAATCCAAACCTGGGAGAAGTAAAAGGTATGTTGCTATCCGTTGAAAATACCAATCTCCCCAATGCCTGTGCTGAGGTTTGGTTCAATGAACTCCGGTTCTCACATCTGGATGAAAAGGGAGGATGGGCCGCGCTGGGAAGGGTGGATATAAAACTTGCTGACCTGGGTAGTCTGACCTTTGCCGGTACGGCGCGTTCGAGAGGATTTGGAACACTCGAGCAAAGGGTCAATGAAAGAAGCCGTGAGGATCTTTACACTTTCGATATATCCGCCAATATTGACGCGGGTAGACTACTGCCTAAACAACTGGGTATACAGATCCCGGTTTACGCGGGTATAAGCCGTATTACCAGCACGCCTGAGTATGATCCTTATGACCTCGACATTAAACTAAAAGATAAACTCGATTACACACAGGGCAGGGATGCGAAAGACTCGATACGGAATAATGCGCAGGATATCACGACGATCAAAACAGTGAATTTTACCAATGTCAAAAAAGTAAAGACAGATGGTAAGCAACCAAAGATCTGGAGCGTCACCAATTTTGACCTGAACTATTCCTACATGGAAACCAAACAGCATAATCCGCTGATTGAAAATTATGAGATGCGCAGGACCCGAGGCGCGTTGGGTTACAACTATGCTCCACAACCAAAATTCCTGGAGCCTTTTAGGAATTTGAAGTCAAAATCCAAATGGCTAACACTTATCAAGGATTTAAACTTCAACTATGTTCCCTCACAGCTTTCATTCAGGGCTGATATCTTCAGGCAGTTTGGTGCGACCAGGCCGCGTAATGTAGGTGGTGGTCCATACAAGATTCCTGAGACATACGATAAGTATTTCACTTTTGACCGGTATTATATCTTGCAATGGCCGATCACACGCTCCATTACTTTAGATTTTACCGCAACCAACAATGCCCGGATCGATGAGCCGTTTGGCCGGATCGATACTGATTCTAAAAAAGACACTATAAAGAAAAACATCTTTAAAGGGGGTCGAAACACCCAGTATGCTCAACAGGCTACATTAAGCTATAATGTACCAACCGAAAAATTCCCCTTGCTGGACTGGACTACATTACGTGCATCCTATAGCGCGCAATATAATTGGCTGGCTGCTTCCCTGCTGGCCCGCGAGCTGGGTAACACTTTGTCGAATACCCAGACCAGGACGATCAATGGTGAGCTAAACTTCGAGCAGCTGTATAATAAATCGCGCTTTCTGCGCGCGATCAATTCAGCGCCTTCACCCAATAGGGCGAGAGACACTTCCAATACAAGACAGGCACGTAACAACGCAGCGGTGAAGAAACCAAAGCCCAACTTTGACATTCCCGATTCATTGAAAGCAACCATGACGGCAAAGGAGCTTCGCAAGGCACGTCGCGATGCCAAACGCCTCGCCCGTGAAGAACGGAGAAGGATCAGGGAACAAAGAAAGAATCAGCTGCCTGATGTGGGTGGTGTAGCCAGGCTGCTTGGCGGTGTGGCAACATCTGTTAAGAGGGTAGGTATACAATATAATGAAGACCTCGGTACCATGTTGCCCGGGTATATGGACAGCACAAGAATACTTGGCGCAAACATCAAGAACGGTAACCCCGGCTTCGACTTTATATTCGGTTATCAACCCGATACCAGTTGGATCAATCGTTTTGGTTCCAAAGGATTGTTGAGTATGGATACCCTGGTGTCCGCAATGATCCAGCAACGCTATAGCCAACGTTTAAATATCACCGCGCAGGTAAGCCCGTTCCGCGATTTAAATATTGACCTCAATCTGGATAAGTCATTCAGCAAACAATACTCTGAATTATACAAAGACACCAGCAAGGTTGATGCGGTAGGCCTTACACGTCTGAACCCCTATGCCATGGGAAGTTTCAGCATCAGCTATATTTCTTATCAAACCATGTTTACAAAGTTTGATCCGAATGTGATCTCCGAAACCTTTAAACAGTTTGAAGCAAACAGGCTGACACTTTCCAACCGGTTGAAAGGGCTGAACCCTTATGCTACTAACAATCCTACTAATCCTGATGGCTATGTACAGGGTTATGGCCGTTATGCGCAGGAGGTGGTGATCCCGGCCTTCCTTGCCGCCTATTCGGGTAAAGACCCGTCGTCGGTGACCTTATTTAAAAACAATAATCCTAACCTGCGCTCAAATCCTTTTAAAGGATTAATGCCGAAACCCAACTGGACGGTCACTTATAATGGCTTGTCGCGTATACCGGGGCTGGATAAGATATTTACCAATGTCAACATCAAACACGGCTACCATAGTACGCTGTCGATGAACAGTTTTAATACAGCCCTTTTATTCCAGGATCCATTGCGGGTGGCCTTCCCATCGTTTGTGGACACACTTACCGGGAACTATATTCCGTACTTCCTCATTCCGAATATTACCATCCAGGAAAGTTTCGATCCGTTGTTTGAAGTAGATATGACCTTTACGAACCAGTTGTCCATTCGTCTTGAATACCGTAAGACCAGGTCGCTCAGCCTTAGCCTGATCGATTACCAGCTGGCTGAGAACAGGTCCAATGAAGTAACTTTTGGATTCAACTGGCGGAAGAAGGGTTTACCGTTATTGAAGAATGTGAAAATTGGTAAGAAAGGAATGAAGCTTGATAACGACGTGACCTTCCGCTTCGATTTCAGTATCCGCGACGACGCCACCGCGAACAGCAAGTTGGACCAGGGCACTTCATTTGGTACAGCAGGTCAAAAAGTGATCCGGGTTGCGCCGTCGATCGACTATATCCTTAACAACAGGATTAGTTTGAAATTGTATTTCGAGCAGAACCGGAATATTCCGAAGATCAGCAATGCCTTCCCCATCACAAATACCAGGGGTGGTCTGCAGGTCAGGATTTCACTGGCGCAATAATGAGAATGATTATATTACTCTTCCGGTCTGCTGGCGGGTTGTTGATTCCTGGCCGGTGGAGTCATTATCTTAAATAAATCGTTCTCCCAACCAACGTTGTATTCATATTTTTCCAGGAACTCTTCCATATACTGCTTTTGCCGGATAGTCCTGATATCCGTATCAGGTTTATGAAAAATGGAATCTTTTGGCCAAAGATCCGGCCAGGCACGGTGATCATTCGGCGTGGTTTTTATTTTTTGCATCACCACCACCGGAAGTATCCGGGTTTCATCCACTGCTTTATGGAGTTGCTCCTTAAATGCGCTGGAAACATAATACCAGGGCATTGGGTTGCGAGTATATGGACGGGTTTGCGTCATATAATGGAAAATAGGCAGGGAGTGGAAAGCCAGCGCATAGTCACCAGGTTTCACAAAGCTCTTGCTGGCCTCCAGTAGTTCATTGGTAGCTTCCACACGTTCTTTTGAAGTAAGCACACCCTTTACGTATTTATTGTTTACGGAATAAAACATACCCAACCGGCTGCTCTCATCATGGAGTGGGTAAAACCACTGGTGGTAAAGACAACCTATAACAGAGATCACAAGTATAGCTGCTTTAAAGCTCCTGAACTGCGGTTCTTTTACGATCCCGTCGTTATTAAGTACTATATTATGATTGGAGGCCACTGTGACCCTGAAATCAAAATTTCGCAGACCCAGGATATAATCAATGGCTATAGGCACCGATATCCAGAAAATATGTATGCCAGCTGTAAATATCCCGGCGCTGCTTCCAAGCGCATAAGTGGCCGTGATATACGTACCTATCAGCATCAATGTCTTGATTTCTTTGCTGGCTTTTGAAAGCATGATCAGGGCAAAACTGATTAGCGCCAATCCCACATACCATCGCATCAATATTTCAAGGCCCTTCAGCATGATCAGGCATGCGAGGATAAGACTGGTATATTTAATAGCCGATGCAACCCAGCGTGGCACATTCCATTTCTCTAAAGCCCAGCGCGGCACTACTGCCGCCATGATAATAAGCGCAAGAATGTACAAAGTAAACAACAGCGCATTGCTGTACGACACAAAGAAATTGCGCAGGAGGATAATGATGCCATATGCAGATTCTCCATCGTCATGGCCCATCTGGGTTACCAGCTTAAAGGCATTCAAATACACATCGAAATGCCCCATCGATTTTATTAATAAAAGCATCGCCGCCAATGAAAGGAAAAAACCCGCAAAAAAGCCAAATGACTGGATGATCACCTGTTTTATACTCGTGTTATTCAGGATGCCATAAAACACAATCGCTATCACCAGGCCAAGATTGACAACACTCGGGAGTCGCGAAAAAGCATCCATACCCACCAATGCGCCTCCCACCAGGATCATCCAGGTCTTATCTTTTTTCAGGCCATGAAAAAGAGCACTGGCAGTAAGAGTATAGAATAAAACAGACAGGAAATTGTAATGAAAAATCTTGGGGTTGTGACAGGCGCACATGACAACCAGCAAAAGTCCAATCCGGAGATATCCTTTATTAAGGTAGTCCTTAAGCAGGCTATAAACTACCATAATACTGGTCGTGGTAAATATAATAGCGAGTGACCGCAGGCCCAACAGCCCCGTATCGGGAAACACAGATACAAAAGCACCGCCTACGAGCCCCGATAGCCAGTACATAAAATTATATTGGACGGAAGCCGGATCGTTGAAGAACTGTTGATAAAAAGTTGCGGTGAAGCCTTCGTCAAGGAAGTCCAAACCCTGAAACATAAAGATGACCTGGTATACGACCACCAGCAGGATAAATCCCACCGGGCTCATATTTTCGAATAAGGTCTGGAAATTGTTCTTTTGCGTCATGACGGTCGTTGCGTTTTCAGGGTTTGTTTTTTGGTGGATGATTTCCCGAACTGGGGTGGTTTATCGAAATGGAGGGTTAAAAATAATAGTGATTCCTGAGATTAGGAAACCCATGGAAAAATGAGCAGGCTATTTCGTCTAATTTCATAGTATTTAAGGTTTTTACGAAGATTAAATAAATTTGAGAACTATTCTTAAAAAGATTTGAATAAAATTGATTTTTTTATACTTTTGAACTCGTGGTAGCAATACCATAAGCTTCGTATGATCGGTAGCCCGGGATAGAAATGTCCCCTGGGTCGTAATTTAGAGAAGTTAGCTGCCCATAAGTACCCATAATCCTATCATTTACACTTTTCAATCCTGGAATGCTATTTTGGTTCTAACTGGTCCCGCCGGTAATAGGCCTATGAAAGTCTGAAAACGGAGATCGATTTATTCTAAACCCTAAAATAAACTATTAACTCGTTCGTAATGGCAAACATTAATTTGGGCGTTATCGGCTATGGATACTGGGGACCCAACATCGTTAGAAACTTTTTCAACACCAAAGATTGTACAGTAAAGGCAGTAGCAGATGGACGCCCTGAGCGTTTGGCTGTGCTTGCCAAAATTTTTCCCTCTATTATTGGCGTGGCTACGGCTGAAGATATCATCCAGGATAAGGAAATAGATGCCGTGGTGGTTGCCACACCGGTATTCACCCATTATGCACTGGCAAAAAAGGCGCTTGAAAATGGTAAACACGTTTTGATCGAAAAGCCCATGACCTCTACGGTAGCACAGGCCGAGGAACTGATCGAACTGGCTGCTAAAAAAGGCCTTACCCTCATGGCTGATCATACCTTTCTTTATACAGGCGCCGTTCAGAAAATGAAAGAACTGATCGATTCTGATATAGTTGGCACACCACGCTATTTTGACTCCTCACGTATCAACCTGGGCCTGTTTCAGCCCGATGTAAATGTCCTCTGGGACCTGGCACCTCACGATATCTCGATCCTGACATACCTGATCACAGAGCCACCGGTAAGTATCAATGCAACCGGCATTTCTCATACCCATAATAATATTGAGAATATCGCTTACATGACGGTCAACTACAACTCAGATTTCATTGCCCACTTCAACTGCTCCTGGACGTCACCCGTAAAAGTGAGGCAGACCCTCATCGGCGGTGATAAAAAAATGATCGTGTATAATGACCTCGAGCCATCAGAGAAAGTGCGGGTATACGATACTAGCTACAATCATTCTACCGATGAGGAGAAAACCAAGATCATGGTTGACTATCGTACCGGTGATGTGTACATTCCTAAAATATCTTTATCCGAAGCCCTGTCGGGTGTGGCAGACGACTTTATCCAGTCGATCAACCAGAAAAAAAAGCCACTGGCCTGCGCGGAGCTGGGGATGCAGGTAGTCAAAATCCTGGAGGCATCCCAGGAGTCTATAAAAAACAAAGGCCGTGAGGTCAAAATAAAATAACATGCAGACGATCACGATAAATAATGATAAGCAGAGCCTGAATAATGTAACAGTTGGTGAGAACGTTCGCATTTTCAATTTTGTCAATGCTTACGGCTGCAGTATCGATGACAACAGCAAGGTGGGTGCTTTTGTGGAAATACAGAAAGGGGTTTCTATCGGTAAGAATTGTAAAATTTCCAGCCATAGCTTTTTATGCGAAGGCGTGCATGTCGAGGACAACGTGTTTATCGGCCATGGTGTGATGTTTACCAACGACCTTTTTCCCCGTGCTACAAACCCTGATGGCAGCCAGCAAACCGATGCTGACTGGACCGTGATCGAAACACATGTAAAAAAAGGGGCTTCGATCGGCAGCAATGCCACGATCCTTTGCGGAATTACAATTGGTGAAAATGCACTGGTTGGAGCAGGAGCAGTGGTCACGAAGGATGTACCGGCCAATACAGTAGTAGCAGGAAGCCCGGCAAAAGTTATAAAAACAATTTAATTATACGTACAAATGGTAAACACAATCATAGATAAAAAAATACCCTGTCTCGACCTAAGCGGTCAACATCGCCAGGTAAAGGAAGAGATATTTGCAGCATTTGAAAAAGTCTACGAAAAAACCGCTTTTTCTGGTGGCCCTTTTGTTGCTGAGTTTGAAAAATCCTTTGCGGAATTTTGTGAAACGCCCTACGCTGTGGGTGTAAGCAACGGTACTACTGCGCTACACCTGGCCATGCTGACATTGGGAGTTGGTGCGGGCGATGAAGTGATCATCCCTGCCAATACATTTATCGCGACCGCATGGGGAGTAAGCCATGCCGGTGCCACACCTGTATTTGTGGATTGCGATCCCAATACCTGGGAGATTGATGTAACTAAAATTGAGGAGAAGATCACACCACGTACTAAAGCGATTATCGGTGTACACCTGTATGGGCAGCCTTTCGATATTGACGCCGTCGCGGAAATTTGTAAAAAACACAACCTTCTTTTTATCGAGGATGCCGCACAGGCGCAGGGTGCACGGTATAAGGGTAAACCCGCCGGGGGCTTTGGTGAAATGGCATGTTTTAGTTTTTACCCCGGTAAAAATCTCGGTGCCTGCGGCGAAGCGGGCGGGATCACAACCAACCATGAGAAGTATGCAAAACACCTGCAAAGCCTGCGCAACCACGGATGCGTGGAAAGATATTATCATGACGAGGTCGGTTACAACTATCGCATGGGTGGCCTGGAAGGTGCTTCGCTCAGCGTAAAACTTAAGTACCTGCAGGGTTGGAACGATCGTCGCAGGGCAATCGCGAGTCGCTATTTATCAGAAATAAAAAACCCGGCTATCAAGATGCAATCGCAACCTGCCTGGGCGGATTCGGTATTCCACCTGTTTGTGGTGACAACGGAAGACAAAGACAGCTTTGTAAAATACCTCGCGGAAAATAATATTAACGCTGCTTTTCACTACCCGGTCCCCTGTCATTTGCAAAAAGCTTACGCACATCTGGGATATAAACAGGGCGACTTCCCTCACTCGGAATACCTGGCCGCGCATTGCGTGTCACTGCCGATGTATGCGGAATTAACCGATTCGGATGTAGATTATGTTATAAATGTGGTAAACCAGTATGCCGGCAATTAAAAATAAGATCGAAGAAGCAGTAAAAAGACTGGAACTGGACCTGGCCGGCAAAGTGGTTTTAACCGAAGCAGCAACCGGCGCTTATATTGTTACACCTGTCCTGGCCGCCCTGGCAGGAGCAGAAGTGTACGCCTTTACAAAAAGTACACGGTACGGAACTGTTGAGGAAGTAAAAAAGAGTACGACCGACCTGCTTGCCGAATTTGGGGATCGCGACCTGAAACTAACAGTAATTGATAAACTCACACCTGAAATAATTGCAAAAGCTGACATTATCACCAATTCCGGTCACCTGCGACCTTTAGATAGCGCGAAATTGCAATACGCAAAAGACAATGTTGTAATACCTTTAATGTACGAAGCATGGGAATGGCGCGACGCTGACCTGGATATAGAACATTGCAAAAAGCGCGGTATAGTGATAGGGGCAACCAACGAAAGACATCCCGGTGTGGATGTGTTTAATTACCTTGGAGATATGGCCCTGAAAATGATCTTTGACGCGGGCATGTGTCCCTATAAGAACAAGTTTATCCTTGTCTGCAATAATGATTTCGGGCCTTTTATTGCAAAAGTAGTGAGCAGGGTTTGCGAGGGGCTGGCCGTATGCGATACTGAGGCGAACAGGCATAAATATGATGGAATGGATATCGACTGGATCGGGAACTTCCCGGATATCGACATTCCAGAGAAATACCGCAATAGTGAAGCGGTGATATTTACCGCTTACCCGTTTGATAAATCCTGGATCGGTGATGAGAACCTGCCAATACCAGTCAGGAAAATAAGTGAAGGCGCACCCGGCGCTTTGTTATTGAGATATGCGGGTGATATTGATGAGTCCTATTGTAATGACCGTATTGAGTTTTATCCGGCTCATGTGCATTCAGGACATATGGGTATTCTCCCATCTGCCATTGGCAACGATCCGATTACACGTTTACAATCGGGCGGGCTAAAAGTGGGGGAACTCCTGCTGAAGAAGCAAACACAATACCAGGGTATAAACCTGGTAGATTTAATATAAAAACCAATGATCTCGATCAGGGGGAAAAAGACGATTCTTACTGAGATAACTGAAGCTGATGCAGAGGATATTCTCAGGTTGAGGAATGACCCTGCTCACAATAAATTCCTGTTTCAAAAGCCAATAAGCCCGGAGGAACAGATCAACTGGATCAAGCGTAATAAAGATGATGTGAAAGGCCGCAATTTTAAAGTGACCAACCTTGCCAACGAGTTCAAAGGCACGATCTCGATCTATAATATTGTGGATGGGAGAGGGGAGTTTGGCAGGTATATCGTCACCAATCCTGTACACGCCATCGAATCGGAATACCTGCTACTCGATATGTGTTTCGGACAGATGGGGCTTAAATCGGTTTATTGCCAGACAAATATTGAGAACAATCCGGTCTGGCGGCAACATACTAAACTGGGATTTCGGGAAATTGAACGGAAAGAAGTGATCGTGGGGACAGACTCTTCTGTAAAAGTCATAGCAATTATACAGGAGATCACCGCGGAAGAGTTTAAGGCTTTCAATTATGAGAAGATCATCAGTCTTATAAATTTTTTTGATTGACAATGACGTTGCATCATATAGGATACGTGGTAAAGGATATTAAACAGTATGAAAAAAACTTGCTATTTGAAAAAAAGATCAGGGAATTATTCGATCCGGTTCAAAATAGTCAATTGGCCGTGTATAGTAATTTCAACAATTCCTTTATTGAACTGATACAACCCCTGAACGAAAAATCCTTTACCTATAATTTTCTCCAAAAGAACGGTGGCGGTTACCATCACCTTTGCTATGAGCTGAACTCGGTAGCGGAATTAAAGAAAATTGCATCGGCGCAAAAGCTGATCACGATAAAAGGGCCATTTCCAGCCATCCTGTTCGACAACCGCCGTGTTTGGTTTTATTACACACGGAACAAGCAGATAGTTGAATTCGTTATTTAGACTATATGAATATCGCCGTCATTTCGGATGTGACATTTGACCTCGTGTTGAAACAATGGGAACCTGGAAGGGATCTTGTTGTGAAGAAATACGTGTATGCCGGGCAAATCGTTCCAGAATTGATGACAATCGACGGTCAGCTTGGAGATATTGACATCCTGGTCGTTCATTTCGACAGCTATTTTTATCGCTATACCGATGAATATATTGCGCAGATCCTCGACGCTGTAAACAATATTGCCCGCGGGTTCACAGGTACGGTGCTTGTTTCAAACCATCTTTCAGACGGACGACATGTGTCCGTTTTAAAAAAGAACATTGGTCAGCACGAACAAACGGTGCTGGAACTCGATGCCAAGCTAAAAAATACCCTCGACAGCAGCAATATTTACTTTTACGATGTAAAAAAGCTGATCACTTCACTTGGAATTAATAACGCGTATAATTTTAATCTGGGGTTTTTATACCAGATGCCCTATACCAAAAGCATGACGGGTATGCTGGCCGCTGAGCTGGCGTCGATGATGCGGTTTGTCAGCGCACCGGAAAAAAAGGCCATCCTCGTTGACTGTGACAATACACTTTGGAAAGGCATTCTCGGCGAGGATGGGATTGAGGGTATCCAGTGCGACCGTAACGCGCAGGGGGTAATGTACTTCCAGTTCCAGGAGTTCTTGCTGGATAAGAAAAAAGAGGGTTTTATCCTGGGACTCTGTTCAAAGAATAACGAATCAGATGTAAAAACGGCGTTTGAAAAATTGAACATGCCGCTCAAGTGGGATGATTTCCTCGTGAAAAAGGTTAATTGGCAGAATAAGATAGAAAACCTGAAAGAGGCGGCCAAAGAGCTGAATTTTGGGCTTGACTCGTTCGTGTTTATTGACGATAGTGAATTCGAGCTGCAGTCGGTCAACATGCTCCTGCCTGAAGTGACGACAAGAAAACTATCCCCTGTTTATGATGATTTTCTGCGGCTCACGGATGATTATTGTTTTAAAAGAAAACGGGTCACCAGGGAGGATCTTGAAAAAAATGAGCAATACCTCGCCGAGCAGAAAAGAAACGATGCTAAATCCAGCTTTCAATCATTTGAAGAATATATAGCAAGCCTGGGCATTAAATCGGGGATCACTATTAATAATCTGACCGATTTGCCAAGGTTATCGCAGCTTACCGAGAAAACCAACCAGTTCAACTTTAATAAGGAATCGCTTAGCATAGCGGCGCTCGAAAAGTTGATTGCCGATGGCAACCTCGTCTATGGGCTGAGGGTGTCGGACAAATTCGGGGACTACGGCCTGGTAGGTCTTATATTGGTAGAACTGGATGGAAACACAGGTATCATGCGCAATTTCCTGATGAGCTGTCGTGCCCTGGGGCGGCTGATCGAGAACGAGTTTTTTGACTATGTGACAAATGACCTGGAGGGAAGAGGGGTACAGTTGAAAGAGATCCTGTTTAAACCGACAGCGAAGAACGAGCCGGCAAGGCAATTTATGGATAAGCTTGAAACAGCAGCAAAAAAGGGTATAACTGCTTAGAAATTGTAATATTTTTCACTAATTTTCTGCTATGATACGTAACGTTATGAACGAAAACCAGACCAGTGAGCTGTTGAAGTCGATTCAGCAGGTTTTCAAGCTGGCTATGGGCAGCGATATCAATGTCAATATTGATACCGAAAAGGAGATGGTGCTGGAATGGGATTCCCTCAATCACCTGAACCTGGTTGTTGAGTTGGAAAATTCGTTCGACCTGGGTTTATCCATGGAGGAAATTGAAGAACTTAATTCGGTGAGAGGCATCATTGACCTCATCAATTCAAGGAAGGCCACCAAAGGATAAGCTTTATTTCAGGAAGTCTCCAATGTCATTATTGCAGGTAAATTAGTACGACAACAAGTACAACGCTCACGCAGCAGTTAATGCTGCCGGTTATTGCTTAAACAAACGAACCATAATAAAAAAAATGCGACCAAAGATCAGTGTTATCAGTCCCTTTTTAAACGAATCCGGCAACATTGAAAATTATGTGAACTCAATCAATAATTTTTTCGTCAACAAGCCGTATTCAGCCGAGGTCATCCTGGTGGATGATGGATCTACTGATAATTCAATTGAATTGCTGCAATCGCTGCAATTCGGTGACTATGAAATAAAGATCATCAAACTGTCAAAGAACTTTGGAGCACAGGCGGCCGTAAGAGCGGGGGTGCAGCATGCCACCGGCGATTACATCACATTTCTGCCTGCCGATCTGCAGGATCCGCTCGACCTGATCGACCTGAGCCTTCAAAAGGTGGAAGAACAGAACGCGGATATAGTTTACGCCTTTCGTAAAACAACAAATAATTCATTTTTTGAAAGCATATTCTCACAGTTCTACGCTTACCTGATGAAAAAATTCGTCAGCTCGAAATTTCCGGGTAAGGGATTTGATATCGTTTTTTTCAACCGGAAGGTGAAAGAGAACCTTGATCAGAACATAGAATTGAACTCATCTATACAACTGCAGATATTCACACTGGGGTATAAATCGGAGAATGTTTATTACGACAAGGCAGAACGTAAAGTGGGTAAGTCAAAATGGACTTTTTCCAAAAAGATAAAGCTGTTCATCGACTCTTTTGTGGCATTCTCGTTTGCGCCCATCAGGCTGGTGTCGATGGTAGGCATTCTATTCTTCATACTCGGTTCGATTTGGACGATCTATATCATCCTTCGTAAGATATTATTTGATGACCTCGCATCTGGCTGGCCTGCCCTGATGTCTATTCTGATGGTAGGGTTTGGCATTACCAATATTTCACTTGGCATCATCGCGGAGTATCTTTGGCGTACCCTGGACGCCAGCAGGAAAAGACCTTTGTTTATCGTTGACGAGATCATAGACCTGAAGCAAAAATGATAAAAGCAGTAATATATTGTTTCCTGTATGCAATGCTCAACGTATCAGGTGCAGCAATCATAAAATGGAAACTAAAGGGAAGGGTGCTGAATTCTTTTTCAGACTGGCTGCAATTCCTGCTGAACCTACAGGTAATTGGTGCATTCGTGATCATTTTTGTTTCAGCCCTGGTAATGTTTAAGGCTTTGTCGGCAGCCAATTTTACCTTCGTGATTCCTGTGTCGGCCGGCATCAATTTCATATTGACCATCGTAGCCGGATACTATATTTTCAAAGATCATTTAAACCTGGCATCGTTTATTGGGTTCGCCCTGATCATTTCAGGTATCATATTATTAAGTATAAACAACGCACATCATGCATAATAAAGTTAAAGACAGTACTATCCTCGTTACCGGCGGCGCAGGCTTTATCGGTTCCTATGTGATCGAAGAGCTTATACCCCTGCAGCCCCGGAAGATCATCATCATCGACAATTTCATCCGTGGCAGCCGTGAGAACATGAAATCTTTTATAAACAACCCGATCGTCGAGCTGCATGAAGCAGATATCCGCGATACAACTGTCCTGGAGAATTGCATTGCCGGCTGCGACTATGTTTTTCATATGGCTGCACTCCGTATCAACGCCTGCGCAGCTAACCCACGCGAGGGGTTTGACGTGATGCTTAAATCCACTTTCGAAGTCGCCGACCTGTGTATGAAGTACAAGGTAAAAAAAGTGATCTATAGCTCAAGTGCTTCAGTTTACGGGCTGGCCCAGCATTTCCCAACGCCTGAAACGGATAATCCATATAATAACCAAACCTTCTATGGCGCTGCGAAAATGTGGGGTGAACAACTTTTCAGGAGCTACAAGTTTATGTATGGCCTGGATTATGTTGCCCTTCGCTATTTTAACGCCTATGGCCCAAGGATGGATACAGATGGCAAATACACCGAGGTAATGATCAAATGGCTCGATTGTATCCGTGATGGCAGAAACCCATTGATCTACGGGGACGGTTCTACCACCATGGATTTTGTATATGTAAGAGATATCGCCCGTGCAAATGTGGCCGCTTTACAGGCCGATGTAACTGACGAGGCATTTAACATCGGCAATTGCGAGGAAACAAGTCTTAAGCAACTCCTGGAAGTGTTGTTGAAAGTGAACGATTCAAACCTTGAGCCCGAATACAGGGAAGAGAACTCCATCAATCCCGTAAGCCGCCGACTTGCCGATATCAGCAAGGCAAAGGAGCTGCTCGGATTCACACCTACTGTTAGCCTTGAACAGGGCATGAAAGAGCTCAGTAAATGGTATTTCGATAAAATTAAAATAACTGTCAACTAATGATACCCATAGCTAAACCTTACCTGACCGCCGACGAAGCCCAGGCTGCCTACGATACCATCCTTACCGGCTGGATCACGCAGGGCCCGCGCGTGGCGGAGTTTGAAGAAAAATTCGCAGCGTATACAGGCGCTAAATATGCTGTAGCCGTTTCAAATTGTACGACCGCACTTCACCTGGCAATGATCGTTGCCGGGGTTGGCCCGGGTGATGAGGTGATCTGTCCTTCGATGAGTTATATCGCCACGGCAAACTGTATCCGCTATGTTGGAGCCGTACCCGTATTCGCTGAGATCAACCCGGCTAATTATAACCTCGATGTGGAGGATGCAGCCAGGAAGATCACTTCTAAAACAAAAGCGATATTACTGGTACACCAGATCGGCATGCCTGCCGACATCGACGCTTTCCGTCAGTTGGCGGATAAACACGGTCTGAAACTTATCGAAGATGCAGCCTGTGCCGCAGGCTCATCTTATAAAGGAGCGAAGATTGGCAGCCACTCAGAATTGGTTTGCTTTTCACTACACCCCCGCAAGGTGATCTCTACCGGTGACGGCGGATTTGTTACTACAAACCGCGAAGATTATTACCAGCGCATGAAACTATTGCGACAGCATGGTATGTCTGTCAACGACCGGGTTCGCCATGAATCATCGAAACTGATCTTTGAAGACCACGTGGAAGTAGGTTATAACTACCGCATGACGGATATCCAGGCTGCTGTGGGTATAAAGCAGCTGGAAAAGCTGGACTGGATTGTAGCCGAAAGAAGGAAGATCGCGTTACGCTATAACGAAGCATTTAGAGATATTGAACACGTCCAGCTCCCTATAGAGGAAGAAGGCTATTTCAGCAATTACCAGTCATACAGCATTTACCTGAAAGACGACTGCCCCGTAGGTAGGAACGATATCATGCAAAAAATGCTGGACGCCGGCATCTCCACGCGTCGCGGCATTATGACTGCACATCGCGAAACGGCATATAAGACAGATTACGCGGGACTGTCATTACCGGTTTCTGAGAAATCAGCCGACAGGAGTATTATCCTGCCACTTTATATCCCGATGAGCAACGAAGACATCGAAAAAGTGATCGAGACTTTCCGCATGCTCGTTGACGTACCGGTCGTATCCTAATTGACATTGTTTTAAAGAAATATTGAGATCGTGACTGTCCCGGGATGCCGGGACAGTTTCATTTTATGATTATGTCTTTTGTCTTCATGGCAAAGAGTTACTTTTGAAACGGCTTTTTCGATTGGAAGAAATCGATCCTTTGAAAAAATAGTTTATAACGATGAAAAAAATCAGCGTAATCGGGTTTGGTAAGATTGGACAGGCTGTGGCAGCCAATATCCTCAAACATGGGATCGAGGTCAACGCTGTAGATATTGATGAATCGTTACCCCCGCTTTTTACAAATTCGGGTTTTCGGTCAAATGAGCCGGGGCTGGAAGATATACTCAATAAAGCCTTTACCAACAAGGTTCTTTCTGTTTCCAGTGACTTTACAACCATCCAGGGTAGTATTGCGATCATCGTAGCAATACCTCTTTTGATCGACGATAACAAACAGGTACTTTCTAAGCCTTTCCTGGATACCATGAAAAATCTGGAGCCTGGATTAGCAGACGATGCGGTTGTTGTTGTCGAGACTTCACTTCCCGTTGGATTTAGCCGCCATTCGATATTGCCCGCGATAGAGTCGACCGGGAAGAAACACGGCAGCGATTTTTGGCTGGCACATAGCCCTGAGCGTATCAAGAGCGGCACCATGCTGCATCAACTCACAAAGGTTCCAAAAGTGATAGGTGGCCTGACAACCGACGACACCGAAAAAGCCTACGAAGTATATCGCCTGTTTTTCGATGACAAGTTGTTGCATAGGGTGGAAAGTGTGGAGGCGGCTGAAATGTTGAAACTGGCAGGAATGATCTACCGCGACATTAACATAGCCTTGTCCAACCAGCTTGCCAGGTTTGCAAATAGCAAAGGGATCGATTATGCCTCACTTATACCTCTTATCAATACAGATGGGGAAGCCGGTTTATTACAACCCGGAATCGGGGTGGGAGGGCATTGCACCCCTGTGTATCCTTATTTTTTAATTGAAAATTTCCGGCAGGAAGGACTCGATTTTTCCCTGGCTTTGCAAGGCCGCATGATCAATAATCAAATGGCTAACTACGCGGTATCGCTGGTAAATGATAAAGTACAAAATAAGCGGGCACTAATCCTGGGACTTGGTTTTCGTCCCAATGTGAAAGAAGACTCCCTTAGCACGACATACCTGCTTCATGAAGTGCTAACAAAGTCAGGCTACCAGGTCTTAGTGCATGATACCGAATACACGTTGGACGAGGTCAGGCAAAAAGGATTTGAACCTTCAGCTGATATTTATAGTAGTGGTGCCGAGGTCGTTTTTCTCGTTACCATGCATAGGGAATACCATGATCTTGATCTGAAACGTTTGTCAGAAAGCGGGGCAAGATATTTTGTAGATGGGAGGAACAGTATTGATAAATCAAGGGTCTTACAATCGGGGATGGAATATTTCGGGATCGGCCACTAAGCCAAAGTGATTTACTTGTTTACACTGTTTATACTTGCGCTGTCGTTAGTAGGAGTTTTCTTAAACAGCATTACATACCCGCAGAGATTCTTCTTCTTTTTCTTGTTTACCTGTACCGGCTTCATCATGTGAAATTCTGAGATCTTGGGTATATAGGAATAGGAGATGATATTTCCATCTACATCACCCCATCTTTTTTGCTGAAACACTACCTGTCTTTCATTCCAGTCAAACATTCTTACCTCGTAAAGTCGTGAAGTGTAGTCGCCGATAAAAACAAACTGATACCAGCTACCCTGTGTTAAAGGTATGATCACGGGCATTTCGAATTCACTTTCCATGGAAATAGAAGCTTCTTTCAGCAAAACAAATCCGTCGCGGCCATACAAACTCTTCAGACTATCCACCTGTTTGCTGATCAGGTCGTCCTGGCATGTCCGTAATCTTATAACTTCCTGGGAAAATGCAATACAACAGCTGCAGACAAGGAGGGATAAAACAAAGGATATCTTTTTCATACTGAGTTTTAAATAGAACGGACCTCCTACAAAGTACATTACAAATTATGAAAGTTTTCAGTTTCGCCTTCGGAAATTAAGCTGTGACAGGGTATTTCCGTAGTAAAATAACGGCAAATTTGAGACCACAGGCTGCCAGGAGATAATAAATTATTCCTAATAAGTAAATTTTATATTGTATTTCACGGTTAATTTATGTCTACACTTCACGAAAAAAATATATAGCATCCGCCTGTTGTGTACATGTGATGACCAGGTCATTGATACATACATGCGGGGGAAGGGTAGTGCAATAATAAATCACATCAGCTACATCAGCTGCCGTTAGAGCTTTGATGCCATTGTATACAGCGTCTGCGGTACTGGCGTCACCTTTAAATCTCACCAGCGAGAATTCTGTTTCGGCTGCACCAGGATGAATAGCAGTTACTTTAATATTGTGACGAAGCAGGTCAATACGCATCCCCTGGTTCATAGCGTCAACAGCATATTTTGTGGCACAATACACATTCCCTTTCTCATATACCTGTTTGCCCGCAACCGAACCCATATTGATAATATGTCCCTGTTTGCGTACGGCCATTAATTGCGAAACCGCTTTGGCAACGTACATAAAGCCTTTAATATTGGTATCTACCATAATATTCCAGTCATTGGTATCAGCCTCATCAAAATAATCACGCCCGAGCGCAAGCCCTGCATTGTTGATCAACACATCGATTTTTTTCCATTGAGCCGGGAGGGAACTGACGGCATCAAAAACGGCTGTTTCGTTCCTTACATCAAAGGGGAGAGTATAGGCCGCGATATTATATCTATTTTCCAGCCGGTTGCATAATTCATTTAACCGGTCTGCCCGACGGCCGTTCAGTATGAGATCGTAACCGCCTGCCGCAAATTTTTCAGCACAGGCTTCACCGAAACCGGAGCTGGCACCAGTGATAAAAACTATTTTTTGCATATAAAGCCCAATTTGATATCCATCCCGAAATTAATTCAAATGGTCTTTACTGCTTCCAATAAAAAAATTAGATGATTTGTTTTATCGCACCAGGGTGAAAGTACCTTTCAGGAATATCGGGTTGCCGAGATAGTCAATGGCTGATACTACCCACACAAATACATTGGTACCCTGCAATGTTCCTTTAATCCGTCCATCCCAGCCATGCTCATTGGTCGTGGTATGGAAGATCATCTGTCCCCAGCGATTATAAATCCTGAAATATTTTATCTCCTGAACTCCTACCGCGATGGGACGAATCACATCATTAAGCCCATCACCATTTGGCGTGAAAGCAGACGGAACAAATACATAAGGGTTGGTCTTAAATATTTTCACATTGATATAAGCTGTATCCGCACAACCGATCTCATCAAATACTTCAACCCTGTAACGGATAGAATCAATCTCGGGTCCATATACTGCTAACGGGTTTGCAATACCAGGATTGTCTAAATAGGTGGCTGGCGACCAATTGTAGGCGACACCCCCACTGGCAGTAAATTGAACCGGCTGTCCTACAACAACCAGCGTATCCCGCCCTGCAAAAGGATGGATCTTTGGCATCACATTTACAATAACCGTATCATAACCCGGTTTGGGACAACCGGGCATATTGAGGGTGTCGTATGTTGTCAAAACATATATAGTCGTATCAAAGGGGTAGGCAGTCGGGCTCAGTGTATTTGAATTGGCTAATGTACCAGCAGGTGTCCAGCTGAATGAGCTGCCATCATGTGTACCATTCAAAATTGCCGGGCTGTTGTAACAAATCGTTGTGTCAGGGCCCGCATTTGCTGTCGGGTAAGGATCAGTATTCACCACAATCGTTTCAACCTCGGTACAACTTCCGATGGATGCAACTACGGTATATGTTGTGCTCGTAGCATCAGGTAGCACAGTCGGCGTTTGCAGTGTAGGATCATCGATACCCGAAGCGGGAACGGATGTCCATTGATATCGTAAGCCATCACTTATTAAATCCAGTCGCACTGAGTCGGTGAGGCAAATCGTTGTATCGGGAAAAGGTGCAACTGTAACAAATCGCACCACCCTTACATTGACCGAGTCGGTATTTACACATCCCTGGTCATTTAGCTCCACCGTATATTTTGTTGTCGTGACTGGGTTCACCGTTGGAGTAGCAGTATTGGCATTGGTGATGCTGACATTGGGCGACCAGCTGAATGTACCCGTCCCCGATGCCTGCAACTGGAGATTGTCGGGAACGCAGATCAGGGTATCACGAAATGCGAGTGTGATAGGTGGCTTATCGAGTATTTTAACAGACTTCGTAACGGTGTCGATACAACCCTTGCTATTCCCCACGATCAATCTTACCGTTTTTGTTCCCGTGTCGGCATAAGTCCAGGAAGGGGTGCGGATATTGGCAGTATCGTTGGTGGCATTTAGCTGGCCAAAATCCCATGACCATTTGTCAACCACACCATGATTAGTTGTAGTCTGGTCAATGAAATCGACGGGATTGATCAGGCAAACACCGGTAGAACTAAAATCAGGAAAAAAACCCGGCCATACTTTTGCGATGGCGGTTGCTGAGTCAGAGCATTCCTGGTTACGATTGGTAACGAGTTTGATCATATAGTCACCCGCAGTTGAATAGGTATGGGTGGGGCTCTGCAATGAAGATGTGTTATTAGCGGCACCACTGCCAGGATCTCCAAATTCCCAATAATATGAATTGATCAGTGGGCTGTTGCTTAGATTTTTAAACGTCAACGTGAATCCATCACAGGTGATATATTCAGGGGTGAGCTGGGCCTGTGCGATATCACAACCACCAGCTTTGATCTGCAGGTCCTTGCGTTGAACCGCGATCACCTGTCCACCCCTGATCTCCTCCACACAAACAGTCACTACATATATACCTTCAGCAGGCGCCGTTCCGGTGATTAGTCCTGTATTTGGGTCGATGGTTACGTTTACACCCAGAGGTGAGTTCATGCTATACGGAAAACTATAGTCCACATTGCTGTAAGGCGGCGACACTGGTGGATTGGGGGCAGGCGTGTTTGGCCCTCCTATTGGCTGGTTGGCCTGGCCACCACCTTTGTATGCACCACAAAAAGAATAACGCAAGTTGTCACCTGGATCGAGATCAACAGCGGCAAAACTATAAGTGAATGGGTATCCCCCGCATACCAGCACGGTATCCGATCCTACAAATTGTGCGCTGTTGTTTACAGGCCCGTCCGAACGTGCGGAAACACCAGGGATTTCAGCCGTATAAGTCGCACCCTGTCCCCCGGAGTTAAAAAGATTGCTAATCCCATTTATACGACAGCACCGTTGGTATGCGATGGTATAGCCGTTGCCTGACACAGGAAGTGACACAGTAAACTCATAATAGCCAACCTCATAAACAATGGTTGGCGCATTGGTCACGCAGGGTCCGGGGTCAGAGAGACGTATGAATTCCTTACGGGTGAGGTTTACGGTACTGCTCCAAACCATGCTTCTGTTACTGTTGTCGAAAACAGCCACGGCAGCCCCTCCATCAAGTTGTGCACCCTGCGAAGCAGAATCCCTGTAAAGTAAAAGTGTAACATTATACGTGTGATTGCCACCCACCAAACCTGCGTAGGTGTAATAGATCTGACCGCCGGTAATATGTTCTGCAAACAAGGGTTTGACGAGAAAAAAAAGGATAGTTATTAGCAGGTAGCGTTTCATTAAGGGGCTTGTATGACGTATAGCGCTCAAAATACAAAAAAGCTTCCTATATGTAGAAGCTATTTGAAGAACGGGATAAGTTGGTGATTATTATTTCACTAACAAAGATATTTGAAGTGAAAACCTGCTTTGTCGACGGTTTTCGACAGGTTGCCGGGATTGGCCCTTCAGACTAGGTTTCTGTGATGAATTCTTTTAAAATCAAACCTGATTTTTCAGCTTCTTCCAGCATACCCATATGCCCGGAGTCTTTCAGCACATGTATGAACGAGGTTCGTGGTAAATGAGACTGTTGCAGACTGTCCTGGGGTGGCACGGCATTGTCATGTTCCCCAATAACAAAAAGCACGGGTAAATCCGTTTTTTTCAGGATTTCGGTCCGGTCCGGACGCTGCATCATCGCCTCGTAATACAAGATGACAGCTTCCGATGAAAAATTCTGAAGGCTTTCAATAAAAGAATCGACAAGTGAGGGATTTTTCTGTTTGGTAATGGGTGAAAAAAGGTTAGGCGTAGCCGTTTTAAAAAATTCAAAGGCACCATGCTGGCGAACAAAATCAATTCCTTTTTTCCGGGTTGTTCGCTTTTCATCCGAATCGGCATAGGCTGAAGAATGAAACAAACCAAAGGCATCGAGGTACTGGGGATATTT
>JAEYOL010000223.1 GCA_023411775.1 Bacteroidota bacterium
TTGTGCATTCAGATGGCTGTTTACCGTTTCAATGCCATATTTGCAACAAACCCGATTGCCCGGTGCGGCAACATGAGTTTGAAAAAAGAGTGGACTGGACGCTGGAAAATATATCACAGAATAAAAAGCACGGGCAGGAGCCTGTTTAAATTATAGAAGCGCAAATCAAAGATCAGATGAAAACAACGACTACCTGGAAACATGGACAAGCATTTGAAAGTCAGTTAGAGCAGAATGTCTTTTCGATTGATGGCAATCGCCAGGAAGGGCCTAATCCCAAGGCCCTGCTGTTATCAGCCATCGCGGCTTGTTCAGGCATTGATATCGTAGATATTCTTCAGAAAATGCGGGTACAATTTTCGGATCTCGTGATCGATGTGGAAACGGAGCAGACCACTGAACATCCACGTGTGTTTAAAGATATCTGGATCACCTACAAATTAAATACTGCGCCGGAGAATGAGGATAAGGTACGGAAGGCCATTGACCTTTCGCTTGAAAAATATTGCGGCGTATCGGCGATGTTGCGCAAAAATTCACCAATTCATTATAAATTGGAGCTTCAGAACCAGCCAGGATAAGATTTGTATTATTTTAATAGGAATTTGATCATGGTACAAAGCCGCTGCCCATATAAGACAAGTCATACCGGTTATAACTATGCTATCGAAAAAGTCACAATACGCGTTTAAGGCTTTGACCTACCTGTCGGAGCGCTATGATAAGGGACCTGTGCTTATTTCCGAAATAGCGAAGAAGAAAAGGATTCCGTTAAAATTTCTCGAAAATATACTGCTCGAACTAAAGAAAGCCGGCATACTTGATAGTAAGAAAGGTAAAGGCGGCGGGTATTTCCTGAAACAACCGCCCTCGAAAGTTAAAGTGGCTACCATTGTGAGACTGGTAAATGGACCCATAGCCATGCTACCCTGTGTAAGCCTCTATTTTTATGAGCGTTGCAAAAATTGTAACGAAACAAATTGCGGGCTTCATGATATGATGATCGAAGTGCGCGACGCTACCCTGAACGTTCTTGAAAACAGGACATTGGACGACCTGGTTGTTTAATCCGGATTTTTTTGACAAACGATTGTTAGTGATTTGAATAGCTCTTTTTAGTCTACCAGCTTGGTGGGGTATTCATTTGTATGTATTTTTGTTCACCTGATTCTATAATTCAACTAAACCTTTAAGTTATGTCATTACGTCTTGGGGATGTTGCTCCCAATTTTAAAGCACAAACCACTGCCGGAGAAATTGATTTTTATGAATACCTGGGCAATAGTTGGGGTATTCTGTTTTCGCACCCTGCTGATTATACACCCGTTTGTACGACGGAACTTGGAAGAACGGCCCTATTGAACGAAGAGTTTGCAAAGCGTAATGTAAAAGTGTTAGCGGTAAGCGTGGATCCTTTGGATAAACACCGCGGATGGGTAAATGATATCAATGAGACCCAGAATTGCAATGTCAATTTTCCCATCATTGCCGATGAAGACAGGACTGTGGCTGGCCTGTACGACATGATCCATCCCAATGCATCTGCTACCGCTACGGTTCGCTCACTTTTTGTGATCGCACCAGATAAAACGGTCAAACTCATGATTACCTATCCTGCGTCTACCGGCCGGAATTTCTTTGAGATCCTCCGTGTTGTGGATTCGCTCCAGCTGACTGCCAACCATAGCGTGGCTACGCCAGCCAACTGGAATCATGGTGAGGATGTGATCGTGGTACCGGCTGTGTCAACAGAAGACGCTATTAAAAAATTCCCTAAAGGTGTAAAGATCGTGAAGCCTTATCTGCGTTATACACCTCAACCGAACCTCGATTAATGCTAACCCCCGACCTTATAAAAAAGATCGAGCAAAGCACTTTGCCGGAAGCAGTTGGCCTGGTGGCCGAACTGTTTCCCGGCAAGGTTGTCTTTTCATCCTCGCTTGGGCAGGAAGACCAGGTATTGACCGATGTTATTTTTAAGCATAATATCGAAGTTTCCATTTTCACGATCGATACTGGCCGGCTGTTCAACGAAACCTATGAGCTACTTGATAAAACTATTGCCCGATATAAAAAGCCTATCCGTGTATTTTTCCCCGAAGCTTCGGATGTGGAAGAATTTGTAATGGTAAAAGGCATCAACAGCTTTTATGAGTCGGTTGAAAACCGCAAGGAATGCTGCTATATCAGGAAAGTAAAGCCTTTGAACCGCGCACTGGAAGGAGCTAAAGTCTGGATCACGGGGTTGAGAGCGGGGCAGTCAGACAATCGCCGGCAAATGCCGATGATAGAATGGTCGGAAGAAAAACAGTTGTTCAAATTCAATCCCCTTATCAACTGGTCTTTCGAAGAAGTGATGAGCTACTTAAATGAAAACTTTGTTCCCTACAATTCCCTGCATGATAAAGGCTATATCAGTATTGGTTGCGCACCCTGCACCCGCGCGATCGAACCCGGCGAAGACCCGAGGGCCGGTCGCTGGTGGTGGGAGACATCGCAAAAGGAGTGTGGACTTCATGCATCGATGACTAAAACTGGATAAAATTTTTTTTGCATTATAAGTCTACCAATATTGTAGACATAAAGAAATATCTATATGGGTAAATACCGGTTGGATTATTTAGAACAGTTAGAAGCGGAGAGCATTCATATCATGAGGGAAGTGGCAGCCCAGTTTGAAAGGCCGGCCTTACTCTTTAGTGGTGGCAAGGATTCTATCACCCTGGTGCACCTGGCCAGGAAGGCATTTGCGCCGGGCAGGATACCGTTTCCCCTGGTTCATATCGATACAGGTCACAACTTTCCCGAAGCCCTCGCATTCCGCGATCAGCTGGCGCGGGAAGTCGATGCGACTTTAGTTGTTAGAAAAGTGGAGGATACGATCAGGCAAAAAAAACTGACCGAACCAAAAGGTAAGTTCGCCAGCCGTAACTGGCTGCAGACACATACCCTGCTCGACACGATTGAAGAGTTTGGTTTCGATGCCTGCATTGGCGGCGCGAGGAGAGATGAAGAAAAGGCTCGGGCTAAGGAGCGTATATTTTCTGTCCGCGATGAATTTGGACAATGGGATCCCAAGCTACAACGCCCCGAACTCTGGAATATTTACAATGGCCGTATTCATAAAGGTGAAAATGTGCGGGTATTTCCTATCAGCAACTGGACCGAACTTGATATTTGGAATTACATCCGGAAAGAAAATATCGAATTGCCATCAATCTATTTCGCGCACGAACGCGAAGTGATCAACCACGAAGGCCAGTTGGTGGCGG
Organism: Bacteroidota bacterium; assembly: GCA_023411775.1. Lineage (GTDB taxonomy): Bacteria > Bacteroidota > Bacteroidia > Chitinophagales > Chitinophagaceae > Terrimonas_B. The sequence goes on from JAEYOL010000223.1 coordinate 3,273, forward strand.
TATCAGATTTTATCGATATCGAACCCACCGACATCATTTTGAAAAAGCAGGTTCGCTATCGCACGGTGGGTGATATGACCTGTACTGCCGCCGTAGAATCCAGCGCATCCACCCTGGATGAAGTGATCAACGAGATCATATCAACTCGTATCAGCGAGAGAGGAGAGACAAGGATCGATGACAGGGTGACCGAAGCGGCGATGGAGGATAGGAAGAAGAATGGATATTTCTAGTGAGTGGTGAGTGGGAAGAGTAATTTAATTCATAAGCGACATTAAAGAATAGTTTAAATGGATTTATTAAGATTTATCACGGCAGGGAGTGTGGATGATGGCAAAAGCACATTGATCGGCAGGCTGCTATACGACAGCAAAAATATTTTGGTCGATCAGCTTGAAGCACTCGAGCGTTCTACTAAAAACAGGACAGATGGCTCGGTAGACCTGGCCCTGCTTACCGATGGCCTACGTGCGGAACGGGAACAGGGAATTACCATCGATGTAGCCTATCGCTATTTCACTACACCCAAAAGAAAATTCATTATTGCTGATGCCCCCGGCCATGTTCAGTACACGAGGAATATGATCACAGGTGCATCCAATTCCAACCTGATCATCATTCTTGTTGATGCAAGACAGGGTGTAGTAGAGCAAACACGCCGTCATTCAATTATTGCTTCATTGCTGAAAATACCCCATGTGGTTGTCGCAATCAACAAGATGGACCTGGTGGAGTATTCACAGGATGTCTTTAACAATATTGTTATCGATTACGCCGACGTAGCAAAGCAACTAGGGTTAAAAGATATTTCCTATATACCCATCAGCGCCCTGAACGGCGACAATATTGTCGATCGCTCAACGAATATCGACTGGTACGACGGTAAGCCATTACTGCAGGTGCTGGAAGAAGTTGAGATCTCCAGCGATACAAACCTGGCGGATGCACGCTTCCAGGTGCAGTTTGTAATAAGGCCTCAAACCGGTGACCTGCACGATTACCGCGGATATGCCGGAAAAGTGCTCAGCGGTGTTTATAAAAAAGGCGACCGGGTTAAAATATTACCTGCAGGCATTGAGGCAACCATCAGTAAACTCGAGACCGGTGGTAAGGAAGTGGATGAAGTATTTGCGCCGCAAAGCGTGGTGATACAACTCGACAACGACATTGATATCAGTCGCGGAGACGACTTTGTGATCGCAGACAATTTGCCCAAAGTTGGCAATGAACTGGAAGTATTGCTTTGCTGGCTTGATGAGAAACCCTTGCAGGCAGGCAATAAATATTT
>JAEYOL010000246.1 GCA_023411775.1 Bacteroidota bacterium
TCTTCGTAAACAGGAACACGCCGAAGATCCCTGCCGGTACTGTAAGAATAACCGCCAGGGGAAGAATATAACTTTCGTACTGTGCCGCCAGCAGGAAGTACACAAAGATGACACTGAGCAGGAAGATCAATGTCGTTTGCTGACCTGCACCGATCTCTTCCCTCGTCATCCCCGAAAATTCATAACTATATCCTCTGGGAAGATATTTTGCGGCTACCTCACGTACGGCGTTGATCGCGTCCCCTGAACTATAACCGGGCTTCGACATTCCATTTATTGTAACAGCATTAAAAAGGTTATTACGTGTAACCGTTTCCGGACCAAAAACTCTTTCCAGCGATACAAGCGCATTGGCCGGTACCATCTCACCCAGGTTATTCTTCACATACACTTTGTCGAGCGAAGATGCATCGGCGCGATAAGGCACATCCGCCTGCACAATGACACGATAGAATTTCCCAAACCGGTTGAAATCTGATGCAAAACTGCTACCGTAGTAAACCTGGAGTGTTTGCAACAGGTCGCTCACCGAAACACCAAGCTGGTTGGCTTTCGCTTCATCGATGTTGACCATATATTGCGGATTGCCGGTACTGAACGTTGTAAACGCGTAAGCGATTTCCTTTCTTTGCATCAGTTCACCGATCATGCCATATGCTGTGGCGCCAAGTTTGTCGAGCTGACCACCGGTACGATCCTGCAAGATGAATTCAAAACCGCTGGTATTCCCAAAACCCTGTACCGTCGGAAACTGGAAAAGGAATATACTCGCTTCCTTGATCACACTGAGCTTCTGGTTGATAATACCCATAACCCCCTCCACATTGTTGACAGCGCCACGCTCACCCGGGTGTTTCATACGTATGAATCCAACACCGTAATTGGAACTGTTGGCATTCGCAAGGATGTTCAAACCCGTAATCGTAGCACGACGCTCGACTGCTTCCACTTCGGCCAACAGGCTGTCAACTTTATCCATCACATGCTGAGTACGGTCGAGTGATGCTCCTGGTGGCAGGTTGACAGAAAACACGATAAAACCCTGGTCTTCCGTTGGGATAAAACCAGTTGGCGCTTTCTTCATCATCCAGAAAGTAACTGCCGTTACTAATACTAAACCAGAAATTGCGATCCATTTATGCCTGAATAGAAATTTTATAGCGTTGGTATATTTCTTAGTCGTAGCAGTAAAGCCTGCATTGAAGCCGCTGAAGAATCTTGCAGCAAATCCCTTTTTCCTGGCACCTTCTTCCCCGTGATGAACATTACGAAGAAACAAGGCACAAAGCGCGGGACTTAGGGTCAACGCGTTTACTGCTGAGATAAGGATGGCTATAGCCAGCGTAAAGGCAAATTGTTTATAAAATACCCCCGCGGGACCTTCCATAAATCCCACCGGAACAAACACGGCTGCCATCACCATGGTTATGGAAATGATCGCGCCGGAGATCTCTTTCATGGACTGGATCGTTGCCTGTTTGGCAGGCAAACCCGTTCGTTCCATTTTAGTATGCACCGCTTCCACCACAACGATGGCATCATCCACCACGATACCGATGGCAAGTACCAGTGCAAACAAGGTCAGCAGGTTTATCGTAAAACCAAAAAGCTGCATGAAAAAGAAAGTACCGATAATGGCCACCGGAACTGCAATAGCCGGGATCAAAGTTGAACGCAGATCCTGCAGGAACACAAACACTACGAGGAATACCAAGGCGAAAGCGATCAACAAGGTTTCAATCACCTGGGCAATCGACTCATCAAGAAATTCCTTGGCACTATACATGCTGAAATACTCAATGCCTTTCGGAAAATTCAGCGAAGCTTTCTTCAAAACCTCATCCGCCTGTGTAAGAATATCATTTGCATTGGAGCCCGCTGTCTGAAAGATCGCGATACCAATCCCGGGTTTACCCAGTATCTGGGTATTAGCACTATAGGCAAAGGCCCCAAATTCCACCCGTGCCACATCCTTCAATCTTATTGTTGATCCATCCGGGGAAGAACGCAGAATGATATTTTCATAGTCCGCATTATTTGACAGCTTGCCTTTATACTTTAAAATATATTCAAAAGAAGCAGTACTACCCTGGCCAAACCTTCCCGGTGCTGCCTCGAGGTTCTGGTCCCTGATCTTATTTAGTACGTCCTGCGTAGACAGGTTATGAGCGGTTAACCGATCAGGCTTCAACCAGACACGCATAGAATAATCCTTGGCACCAAATACCATAGCCTGGCCTACACCAGGTACACGTTGCAATTCCGGAAGGATATTGATCTTGGCATAATTCTGCAGAAATTTTTCATCATAGGTGCTGTCTTCACTATAGATCAGTGGCACCATGATCATACTGTTCTGTTGCTTTTGCGCAGAGATACCGGCCTGCACTACTTCCTGGGGAATCAAACTTACCGCACGTGACACCCGGCTCTGTACATTGACCGCTGCCAGGTCGGGATCAGTACCCACTTTAAAAAATACATTTAAGGTCATCGTACCGTCGTTGCTGGAAGTGGAAGTCATATAGGTCATATTCTCCACCCCGTTCACCGCCTCTTCAAGTGGTGTTGCGACGGCTCTTGCCACAACCTCGGCGTTCGCACCCGGGTAACTTGCCGTAACCTGAACCGTAGGCGGTGCTATATCGGGAAACAATGTAACCGGCAGCGTGTACAATGACAGTACACCCAGTAGTGTGATAATGATCGAAACAACGGTTGATAATACCGGCCGTTCAATAAATCTTTTTAACATCCTGATTATTTTAGTTTTTGGCCAACAGTGTCCTGCCAGCTAATCTTTTGCTGTTTGACATAAACAACTGCGTGGTTGGGATCGCCAACCCATCGGAAATACGATGATGTCGTTGCCGCTGTTTTACCGTTTAGTTAAGTGAGGTTTTAACAGTACATGGAGTTTTATAAAGGTTTAGCCTTTAACAGACTGTCTAACGATAAGGTCTGGGGCGTGATCAACGCTCCTTCCTGCAACCGGTCGAGTCCGCTAAATACAATCTTATCACCCGCTTTTATTCCTTTATCTACGAGATAATAATTGCCGGACTTCCCACTGATCGCGATGGGAACACTGGAAACTTTGTTACTATCGCTGACCGCAAAAACAAATACTTTATCCTGCAATTCGAAAGTAGCTTCCTGTGGTACCACAACAGAACCGTTGATCAACCTTGGTATCCTGATTCTCCCTGTATTACCGGATCGTAATAAGCCGTCGGTGTTTTTAAAACTTGCCCTGAAACTAATGGCACCCATATCCTGGTTGAACTGGCCTGATATCGCTTCTACTTTTCCTTTGTGCGCGTACACACTGTCGTTGGCAAGAACAAGTTCTACGGCGGGCATTTTCTTTAGTTTCTCTTCCATCGTACGTCCTTCGAACTGGTCTTTAAAACGCAAAAAATCATTCTCGCTTAGAGAAAAATAGGCATACACCTCCCTGATCTCCGATAGAATGGTCAGCGGCGCGGCAGTACTGGTACCTACCAGGCTTCCCGTCTTATGCGGCAAGCGCCCGATATAACCATCTACAGGTGCTTTGACCTGGGTATAACCAAGATTGATACGGGCATTGCTCACCATAGCCTGCGCCTGCGCTACATTGGCCTGCGCCGCATCGTAAGCTGTTTTCGCCGTTTTGAGTTGTACATCAGATATCACATTGTTTTGCACCAGGGGTGTCAGTTTTGCAACGTTGATCTCCGCGTTTGCAAGATTTGCCTTCGCCGCCGACAGGCTCGCGAGGGCATTGTTCAATTGCTCCATGTAAGGCCGGTTGTTAATCTGGAAAAGAACCTGGCCCTTCCTGACCTGGGCACCTTCATCTACATAGATCCGCTCAAGATAACCATCCACTTGTGGACGGATCTCGATATCCTTACTTCCTTCAATAGAAGCAGGATACTCCTGGAACGTAGTTGCAGGAGTATTTTGAACGATCAGCACCGGCAGCATCTGCGGCGGTTGCGCCATCGTATTTGGATTTCCCGATGAAGAATTGCAGGCAACGATCACTACAGCAACGAGCGCTACAATAGCTAGACTTGCCAGGTTGGTCAATAGAACGGAGCCGGGTTGCTTCCTTTCATTTTTTGTAAACATAACAGACAGGTTTAGGAAATACTGCTATTTCCCGGGTTAATGAATAATGGTCAAAAAAAATTTGGTTTCGCCGGTGGATACTACACAGGCGAACGCTGCAGTTTTCCCGGGTGGGCTAGGTTGATGCAGCAATAACGGATGGCAAGCGTGCTATAACAACATTACTTATGCTAACATTGTTAACTATTTTCAAAAAAAAATTTATCGTTCCAGGTTTTTAATAAATCCTTCGATGGCATCATCTAATACCAACTTATTCAATTCATCGGCGATCTCTGAATAGCTCATCATCTTTATCGATATCAGTCCATGCATCACTGACCAGAAAGTGTGGTACTTCAAACAAGCATTCACGCCCTTTTGTTTTTGGTTCTTCGACAATATTTCCACAATCGGCTCCATCACCAGGTTCCTGTAAACTGATTCTTCAGGAATACACTTATCCGTTTCACAACAGGCGATGCCGATCCCAAACATCAACTGGTAGTATTCTTTATTGCGAAATGCGAAATTCCAGTAGGCATCCGCAATAGCCCTGAGTTGTTCACGGGGGTCATCCGACTTCTTCTTCGCCTGCTGCAGTCTTTTTATCAACAGGCTAAATCCTTCCTTGCCAAACTCGAGCAGTATTGCTTCCTTATTCTCAAAATGATCGTAGATCACCGGTATACTGTACTCAATGGCGTCTGCGATCTTCCGAATCGACAATGACTGCCAGCCGTCTTCTTTTACCATCTGCCAGGCGGTGGCCAGTATCCTGGACCTGACTTCTTCTTTTTGCCTTAACCGGCGTTCTGCAATACCCATATCACTATTATTTAACCTAACACTGTTAGCAAATTTAGTGACCGAAATGGATTCGCGACAAATATTTCTTGTTAAGCTCATGCAAAACAAAAACGAAATACTGACAACCCTATGGCAGCCAATATTCCGTTTCAAAATATTTTCTAGAAAATCCGAACGTTCGTTAAAGATCAGAACATTCAAACTATTACGTAATTAAAACTCGATCTTATAGTTCAGCACAGGTATCAGACCCATCTGGTAGTTCGTTACAATAGCACCTTTATGCTCATCGAACCACTGGTTATAATAGTTCTTGCGATTTGTGATATTCTGCATATCGAGTGAGAGTGTACTTGTCACCCTTCGGCGGTTCCACTTCATACTTACCCGCAGGTCGGTGCGAAAATAGGCGGGGTTCTGAAGGCTGTATGCCTGTTCCTCGTGAAAGATCGTATATCCTTCCGCCATAGTCTTTTCCAGATCGATGGGTGTGGTACGATAACCTCCCGCATAAATAGTTTTAATATTTACTCCAAAGGTCCGCAACCTGTTGGCTGATAAAAACTCCTTACCAGCCAATAGGCTAAGGATATATTTTCCATTGAAGCGTGTATCCCTCTCCTTTCGGTCTGCTGCTGTGTACTTCGACTGGTATAACGACTGGCTCAGGGAGTAATAAAAATTGTTTGAAAGATTTTTCTCAATGGACACCTCTACCCCATAATTCCTTCCTTTTCCATTATTTACCAGCGGATCAGTTACATAATCATTTTCCACGTTAAGCACAGAGAAAGTACTGGTATCATAAACACTAACAGGTACTTTAAACAGGTGCTGGTAATACAATTCAGTTTTCAACCGGAGATTTGTACCTAATCGATAATGATGTGACAGCACAAAATGATGCGCCCGGGTAAGATCCAGGTCTTTGTTTGGATTGACCAGGCCGCCTGCAGCATTTTTTACCTGCGCAAAATAAATGCCCATGGGTTGCACCTGGCTGTGGAGTCCATACCCGAACGCAAGGCTGCTTTTTTTGCTCATATCCCATTTGACCGAAGCGCGGGGTTCAGCCGATGAAGTGTTGTTATACAGTAACCGGATATAATGAAGTCCTGCATTGAAGCTAAGATCATTCGAAGCACGATACTGCCATTGTGCGAAACCCTGAACCAGTTGTGTACTACCTTTTGTATCGATCTCCTGTAGCAAAGGTGCGTTGGGATTTTCCCTTGCCATACGGTCAAAACCAAAGCGGATCAAATTTACAATTACTCCTGAGCGAAGCGTATGCCTGGCATTCATTCGATGATTTAGCACAGATGAGAATGTCCATTTCCTGGTATCATATTTTGCCCGGTGTTGTTCTGTGATAGCATAATCGTCTTCGACGAATTTTTCGGAGTAGCTCATTTTGTTATATGAAATACCCACTGCAGAACGCAGGTTTGTCCTGTTGCCCAACAACACGCTATGTGTGAGGCCAGTCATCCCGGTATTCGATATAAATTTTGAAATATTCCGGTCACCTGCTTCTTCCCAGGTTATAGAATCCATTTTGGCATTGAACTTATCATCGCTTAAACCTCCAAACCCAAAAAGGCTAAACTCCCCAAGTGCACCTGCAGGTAAATATATATTGTACGAAAGGTCCTGGAAATTGGTGGTACCGGCATCCCCGGTTACACCAAGCTTGCCAAGGAGTGAAAGCGTAGAGTAACGATAATTTACCAGGTAAGAACCTTTATAAAAAGCGGAAATTGGCCCCTCAGCCGCGGCGTTTAGTCCTAAAACTCCTGCCTGTAAAGAATATTCCCTTCGCTCATTGTTGCCTTTTCTCAGCTTCAAATCGAAAACACCGCTCAATGCATTTCCATACTCAGCGGCAAAAGCTCCCGTGATAAAATCAGAATTGGACAATAATTGTGAGCTCAGGATGGAAATTCCACCGCCACTGGTGGCAGGTGAACTAAAATGATTGGGGTTGGGAATATCAACACCTTCCATTCGCCAGAGCAGACCCGCCGGTGAGTTGCCCCTGATCACGATCGAATTGTTACCATCGTCAGACGCCATCACACCAGCAAAACCAGTTGCCATACGTAAAGGATCGTTTACTGCGGCCGCATATTTCTGTGTTTCTTCCACACTGAACGCGCGGGCGCTTACGACACTCATTTCATTGAGCGGTTTGTTTTTCCGGGTGGTGGATTTCAATACCAGTTCTTTCTCGGTATGAATATTTTTTTCCATCGTAATTGTCAGCACCGTTTCCTTACCTGAGTTGACGATGATACTCTCCAGGTATGCCTCCTTGTATTCAAGATGTGTAACCAGCAGTTGCTGTGTTGTGAGGGAGACATTTGTAAATCTAAAATTGCCAAGGTGATCAGTCGTTACCGATGCCCCTGTTAAACGAAGCGTAACAGTAGCACCTACAATGGGAGTCTGCAGGATATTATCAACAACTGTCCCCCGGATAGTTTGTGTAAAGCTGGTGGTTTGCTGTGCTGTGAGCGAATAGGATAAGATTAAAAGGGATAAGGTTAATAGTTTATACTTCATCAGTTGGAATGTTTCTATAAAAACAATTCAACTGGAGTTTACCCCTAACTATAAAAAAAATATTACAACTTATTTTCCAAAAGCCCATTCCAAAAACAAAGGCATTGCCCTGGCCCAGGTAGGTATATCATGTTTTCCATCGGGCATTTCGAGGTAGTAGATATCCTTTTCCCTGTCATATCCCTTTGCCACCAGTTCCTTAATGATATCGAGCGTATCATCAATCGAATCGATGATACCATTGTTATTGCGGTCGAGTGTTTCATCCATATTCCCGCACTGGAAAAAAAATCGCAACCCGGGTTGGAATGATCCATTTCGGATCACCTGGTGCATAATACGATGTTTATCGTCGTCATAGTCCGCATCGTCCTGGTCAAGGCTACGCCACCAGAATGAGCCAGAGAACAAGCCCGCTTTTGAAAAAACATTTGAATGATGCCAGGTAATATCAAGTGCCATCAGGGCTCCCAAAGAAAATCCGGCAAATGCACGTTCCCTGAATGAACTGATTTTGTAACTGGTGCTGATATAAGGAAGCAATTCCTCAAGAATAAATGATGTATAAGCACCTGCCCTGTTACCCCGACCCTGGTAATCCGGCTGCGAGGCTACACCATATTCTGTTTTGCGTTCGGTGCCCGCATGTATGCCCACGCAAACCAGGGGTGAAATTTTTTGTGCCGTCAAAAGATCGCTTAACATTTTGCCCAGCCCCAGCTCTTCCATATTCTGCCCGTCATTGACCAGCAACAGGCTCAACCCCGAGGGGTCGGGAATATTTTTTGGTAGAAAAAAGTCGAGTTTGACTTCGCGCTCAAGGTATTCAGAAAACAATGCCCTGCTTTCCATCAATAAGCCTGGCAACTGTGCAGATATCATAGCTGTCAAAAATAAGGATTCATATCAAATAGTCCCGTAATTCCGGTAAGCACGAATTAAGGATAAAACTCGCTGACTAACCACTTCACCGCACCAAAAATGCGGCAATTTTTCATGGGAGCTTAGCCGGGTTTCATTAATTTGTTTTTATGGTTATGAAAAAATAAATTTGATTGAAACTCCGCAAACTTCCGGGTTAGCCTGGTAATCCAATAATAATTATATTCAACAAAACTTTGATTATGAAAAAAATCGGTGTACTCCACGGTAAAGAAAGATCTTTCCCGGAAGCATTTGTTGCAAGGGTGAACAGTAAAAATGTGCCGGGCATATCTGCTGAATCCGTTCGTATCGATAAAGCCCTGCAAGGTGAACCCAGTGGTTACACCGTTATCATCGACCGTATCTCCCAGGATGTACCTTTTTATCGCACCTGGCTCAAAAATGCCGCGGTCACCGGCACAGCCGTGATCAATAATCCTTTTTGGTGGAGTGCCGATGATAAATATTTTAATAACTGCCTGATGACAAAAGTGGATGTACCTGTTCCAAAAACGGCTATCATCCCCTCCCGGGATCTCCCTGATGATACTTCAGACGAATCATTTAGCAACCTGGCCTATCCATTAGACTGGGACTCGATTTTCAGTTATGTTGGATTCCCCGCATATATGAAACCCTTTGCAGGCGGTGGCTGGAAACACGTGTACCGGCTCGACAGTGCTGAGGATTTCTTCAGAAAACATAGTGAAACCGGTCAGCTGGTGATGCTTTTACAGGAAGAGATCGTATTTGAAGAATATTACCGCTGCTATTGCATTGGTGGTAAGTATGTGCGCATCATGCCATACGAACCGCGCAACCCGCATCACCTGCGTTACGTAGCAGACTTTTCACCATCGCCCGAACGTCTCCAGCTGATGACGGATATTGTTTTACGCATCAATAAATACCTGGGCTATGATTTCAATACTGTAGAACTGGCGGTGCGAAATGGCATTCCATACGCGATCGATTTTTGCAATCCCGCACCCGATGCGGAGAGGACAAGTGTGGGTGAGGAAAACTTTGAATGGGTGGTGGAAACTGCGGCGAATTTTGCGATTGAAAAAGCGCAAAATCATTCCGCCGATACAGACAACCTCACCTGGGGTGAATATGTGAAAAGAAGCAGTTCAAAGGCAAGCCTGGTTTGATCCGTTTTACAACGACCTGTCCAATCAGGCAGGTGTAATCTTGTCAACCAAAAACTAATATGATATTAAACTACAAAACCTTTACACTTGGTGTAGAGGAGGAATACATGGTAATGGATCCTGTAACGGGTGAACTAAAAAGCCATGAGCAGCGAATCGTACAGGAAGGTCAGAAAGTGATAAAGGATAAGGTAAAGGCTGAAATGCACCAGGCCGTGGTTGAAGTAGGCACCGATATCTGCGCTGATGCTGATGAGGCTTTTAAAGATGTGTCACTGTTGCGCAAAACCATTTCAGATATCGCCGGCAGCCTGGATCTCGCTATGGGTGCATCGGGCACACACCCTTTCAGTCACTGGGAAAGCCAGCTGATCACAGATCATGCACGTTACAACGAGATCGTTAATGAGTTGCAGGAAGCTGCCCGTAGCAACCTCATTTTTGGTTTACACGTTCATGTGGGCATGCAAAGCCGCGAAATGGCCAACCATATCGCCAACTCCACCCGCTATTTTCTACCACACATATTTGCCCTTAGTACCAATTCCCCGTTTTGGGAAGGCCGCATGACGGGCTACAAGTCATTCCGGACAAAAGTTTTTGATAAATTTCCACGCACCGGCATTCCTGATGCATTTGAAAGTATAGAAGCGTATGATAATTATGTCAAGCTGCTGATAAAAACCAATTGTATCGACAACGCAAAAAAGATTTGGTGGGACCTGCGTGTGCACCCCTTTTTCAACACCGTGGAATTCCGGATCTGCGATATTCCCATGACCGTTGACGAAACGATCGCGATCGCAGCACTTTTCCAGGCAGTTTGTGCCAGGATCTATATGCTCCGTTCAAAGAATCTCAATTTTATCCAGTATTCAAGAGCCCTGCTCAATGAAAATAAATGGAGAGCCAGCCGCTATGGTGTGGATGGCTACCTGATTGATTTCGGCAAGGAAGAAGAAGTAAATACCAGGGCACTTATTTACGAACTGCTCGATTTCCTCGACCCTGTACTTGACCACCTGGGTAGTCGACACCGCGTGGCTTTTGTCCATCACATGCTCGAAAATGGGACCGGCGCCGATCGTCAATTGGCGGTATTCGAACAAACAAAATCGCTGGCCAATGTAGCTGATTATATTAAAGGACAGTTTTTAGCAGGAATATAGACTGTATATAAAATTACATTTAGCAATACCCCATAAAAAAAGCCCCTGTGAAGGGGCATTTCTATTTACAGTTAGTTTTAGTTGCGATTACCATTTATCTACTTCTTCCTGGTTGTCCGACTGCGTTTCGTTGTTAACAGTCGTTTCGACAACCGGTGCTTCTGCTATTGGTTCCGGCTTATTGACGATCGTGGTTTCTTCGCCATTTAGGGCCATTTCACCATTTGAAGAACCATCTGCATACTCATCCACATCATCATGGTTGAAGGCGTCAAAATCAAAATCGGGCATCAGCTCGGTTTTAACGTGATCTACAGATTCTCCTAATGCCTTGATGAATTTATTGAAATCTTCTTTGTACAAAAAGATCTTGTGTCTGTCGTAACCGTTGTCGTCAAACCGCTTCCGGCTCTCTGTAATGGTAAGATAGTAATCATTACCACGTGTTGCTCTTACATCAAAAAAGTAAGTCCTTCTTTTCCCAGCACGAATTCTTTTGCTGTAAATACTTTCCATTTTCTTGTCGTTATTCTCGTACGCCACAATTGTTCGGTTTTGATTTAAAAAATACTTTAGATTTTATGGATTCACAAATATATAGATGTTTTTGAAACAGCCAAAAGAGATTGTATTACAAATTACTGGCTGAAATCGTTGATCGTTGGGGGCAGTTCGAGGACCTTTTATGCGGAATTTTCCGTTATCCTTCATTTTCTCCTTTGAACGGAGCACCGTTCGAGCCACCTTCACGCTGCTGGCGATGGTAAAGTGCTGCGTAATACCCGTTCAAAGCAAGTAATTGCTGATGGGTGCCCTGCTCCACGATCCCGCCATCTTCCAGGACAACGATCTTATCGAATTGGAACAGGGAAAATATCCGGTGTGTAATGATTATAGCCGTCTTTGACTGCAGGTATTCATTGAGACTGCCGATGATTTCCTGCTCGGTCTTAACATCCACCGCACTCAGGCAATCATCAAAAATTACGATAGCCGGGTCTTTCACCAGTGCACGTGCAATGGAAATTCGTTGCTTTTGACCACCGCTGAGTGTAACCCCTCTTTCACCGATCATCGTTTCATAACCTGCGGAAAATCTCCTTATCTCGTTGTGTACATAAGCCTGCTTTGCCGCCTGCTCAACGGCAGTGCGATCAGCATGCTTTACACCAAAAGCAATATTGTTGTGCACAGTGTCACTAAACAGAAACACATCCTGTGGCACATAACTGATCTGTTCCCTTAAGGTTTTCAGGCTTATACTTCGGGCATCGATCCCATCCAGCTCAATTTGACCGTTTGTAGGATCGTACATGCGAAGTAATAATTGCGCAACGGTTGTTTTACCGCTTCCAGTCCTGCCCACGATCGCTATTTTTTCTCCCTTTTTTATCGACAGGTTAAACTTATCCAGCGCTTTTATTCCTGTATCCTGGTATACAAAATCTACATTCTTGAAATCAATATTTCCCTGCAGGTTTATCGCCTGGGGCTGTAGTGGCTCCTGTATCGCCGGCTCTGTTTCCAGGAACTCGTTGATCCGCTTCTGCGAAGCTGCGGCCCGCTGGATCATACTGGCCGTAAGCCCGATGGCGCTAACTGGAAATGTAAGCATGTTGACATACATAACGAATTCCACGATGGTATGAATACCGATATTATGGGTGCCATTGATATAGTATAATCCGCCGATCATGATGGTGAGCAGCGTGCTCAACCCGATCAGCAGGGTTATCGAGGGAAAATAGATCGCTTCCACCTGCGCCAGCCCGATCGCATTCTTTCTGTATTCCTCACTTTTTTTAGCAAAAAAACCCAGCATGGCTTTTTCCTGCACAAAAGATTTGATGACCCTAATTCCCGAATAAGATTCCTGTGCATTAGTGGTAAGATCGGAAAGTGATTGCTGGATCTTCTCACTTCTGCGATGGATCATATTGTTGACATAATAAATCGTTACCGCCAGTATGGGCAATGGTGACAATACATACAACGTAAGCAGAGCATCACGCTTATACATGAAAAATACGGCCAGTGAAATAACGGCGACAAGGTTGACAAGATACATGATCGCCGGCCCTGTAAACATTCGCACCCTGCTTACATCTTCGGCGATCCGGTTCATAAGGTCGCCGGTGCTATTGCGTTTGTAAAACTGTGTATCCAGTTGCTGGTAATGCCGGTATATCTCATTTTTTTGATCGTATTCGATGTGCCGGCTCATTACGATCATGGTCTGCCGCATCAAAAACAGAAAGAAACCCCGCAATAATGCCAGCACCAGGATCGTGATCCCGCAGAGGGCCACCACCCTGATCCAGCTATACTCAGATGATTCAACGAGCTCAATAAACTTCACCACCAGTGGATCATAACCTGCGGTAACCGTACGTGGCTGGTATCCAGCAAGCTGAAGGGAACGTTGTACAAAGTCGATCACAAACCCCGTGATCTGTGGAGTAAGTACGTTGAAATAATTTGAGAGGAAAACAAACACAATTCCAATCCCCAGCCGCCACCGATACTTCCACAAATATTTATAAACCGCTTTCAGGTGTTTCATGCAGGTGGCAAGTTACACTATTAAATAGTTGGCTTAAAATTTAGGGATATATGGTTATATGAAGGGAAGAAGGTGAGAATTATTATTTTCCGGGGAGGCGGTGAGGCGGCAGTCGGAGTCATTAGTCGGGCACTCATTTTAAATAATGAAAATTAATTCCCGTCTTCTTTTCTTCCCGGCCAACCACATCTAACCTATATAACTTCCCGCCTTCCCGTCTCCCCGGCCATTTAAAATCTCACATAAAAAAACCGCCTGACTGAAATTTACAGGCAAGCGGATGGACGGTTCATACTAATCAAAAAGAAGATAGTGGTTGGTCCTTGTAGACTAGATTTTCCAGGAATAATATCTTAAACGGGCAAGTACAATTTTGTATAGCAAAGTAACACCCTGGACCAATCTGAAAAAATAGAATAACTCCTCAATTTGCAGTCATAATTACTAAACCCAAAATGTAGAGTAAATACTACATTCCCTGTTTAAACATTGATTTGAATCAACTATTTTGCCGGGGAAACTTAGCTTAGCCTGCCAAACCCGAGTACTTTATCCAGCCTTGTTTTTACATAAGAAAAGCCAGCGACATTGGCGGCCTTATTGCCTTCAAGGGTATATAAAAAACCATCGCGGTAATGGTGCACGATACCTATATGTCCAAATCCCGAAGAGAGACTCACCCGCCACCACGCCACGATATCACCGGGTTCCGGATTCACCTCGGTGGAGTCATAAATCCAGTTGTTTTTTTTCAACTGGTTGAAAATATTCCTGGCGCCAGCATTGTATTTAAAAGGCATGCTTTTTTTATCACCTCCGGCGGCCTGCAGGAAACACCAGCTTACAAAGGCTGCGCACCAGCTATGCCCCTCTTCTAACCCGCATGGCTGAAGGTATTTTTTTACCCAGGGTCCCCTGTTATTGCCTCCTTCTTCACCCGCACCTGCATTCAATTCTGCAATTGCAAACTCCAGGGCTGATCTGCCCAACCCTGACCCACCCAGGTCAACCTGAGGCATCTCACCATAATTAATTACTCCACCCATCACTTTTGTCTTTGGATTTCGAAGAGCCCACCTGGTAAGATCCCCAACAACACCATCGATCTCGAGGGGTATGCCATGTTTGTCAAGATGGCGGCTTTGAAAATTTCGAACAGCTTTATATGTCGCGTTGTCGAACACACCGGTCACCGCGATATCATAATCCAGTTCGCGAAGTATCTCCTGCAGTTCCCTAACCTCTGCACCACGGCTTCCTCTTTTTAAAAATGCCATAGTTTCTAATTTTTTGTCAGACAAAATTTAGAGAAGGGTCAAATCATTTTTTCAAGCTTGTCTTTCATCTCTTCAATTTTCTCCGCCATCGTCAACATATTTTTCTTTTTCCCGAGAGATAAACAGTCAACGAGGAAATCGAGGTGCTCGACCTCGCTCAACTTTTTACCCTTTGAACCCGCTTTGTCCCATGTTTCTTTGTATACATTGAATGCCTCCTCGTAGTCGGCAGCTTTCGGGGTCGCCTTTTTGGGATCAATCATCAACAGGCACAACCCTATATTGGCCGCTGCCGCCCAGTTCCAATAACTCAATTCGTCTATTTGCGTATTTCCAAGTGCTTTTTTCATTTTCTCAAGATCCCTGATCGCATCTTTTAACGTTGGTAAGGCATAAACCGATTGCCCGATCCTGGCCTCCTGTCCCCATTTCCGAAGATCAAGGCCTACCAATATACTTTCAATCATCAGCCAGTTGACGAGGGAATAGACTTCTTTCTTCCTATTATATGCACGGTAGTAATAATGCGCCGCTTCCTTACAGGCATTTATTTTTGCAGGGCGGTTGGTACTTAGCATCGCCCGCGTTTTGAAGGCGCTGCCCAGCATATTCAGACGCTCAGCGGTGGGACTGTAGTCCACTAACAGGTTAAGATCGGTGATCACCTTACCTAATTTCAACAAAAGATCCCGGCTGTTTTTTGATTTTTTCTTCCATTCACTCAGGTAATACTTAGGCCTGATATGGCAGTATTTTTCCATGGCCGAAAACGAAAACGAAGCATGCTCCATTTTCAACAGGCTTTCATATTTGAATATAGCCTGCTCATATACACAGAGGCTGCCCAATATCAGTGCTTCAAGCTCGGTGATCTCACCATTACGAATGCCTGCCTTATCTACGGCCGCTGTGATAGTATTTAACTCCGTCAACAAACTTTCCTCGGTATAACCCGCTACTTCAAGTTTGTTGAGCAGGTTAGCCAGTTCGATCTCAGCTTCGCGGGCAATGACAAATTCTTTCGCGGCACGTTTTCTATAACCGCGTCTTAAAGTATAGAACTGGTCCCCGTAACATTGATAGGCGCCCCAGGTATTGGTATGCCTAAATTTATCATAGATCGCTTTCCGGGCTTCCAGCACCGCCTGGCCGAACTCATCGCCTTCAAACATGCTTTGATAAAATACGCGGGTGAATTCCAACGCAGCCGCGTCATCCACAGCCCAACCTGCCGCAATCACCACCTTCACACCATTTTCGATAAGTTGGGTACCAATATTGGCTGCGAGCTTGAATCGATTCCTGTACAGCGCCTCTCCGGCTCCTTCAATTTTTCCAAGGTGACAACAATTCACGAAGACCAGTTCGGGTACGGTGCTCATCTGGCTTATCTCGCGTGTTGATAGAAATACATTGTCGCCAATCACCATACCCGAAGGTTTGGAAGGATCATCATGATAGATCCCATGTCCCGCGAGGTGAATGACCTTATATTCGTCGCTAAATAATGCCTGGATGATTTCCGCGCCGCTGCCCCTTGATATTTTAGTGGTTTCAAACTCTGCTCGGGTAAAAATATCAGACACCAGTTCGCCTTCTTCCAACGCACCCTGCAATTGGGATACAAATACTTTTAGGTCTGGATCGGCAATGATCAACGCTGAATCTTTTGTAACCGGGTTTATCTTTAAGCGATAGTCCTGGGTAGCCAGTTGCCGCACCATGCCAGCATTGATGCAAAGCGGTTTGGCATTGTGGGTACTATCCTGCAACAATTCCCAGGGATACGAGGCAGTGTCCCTGTCAACAATCCAGTTTATATTGGCCTGTTTCTTCAATTGTTCTTTGAAATCGTTTGGCACCAGTAATTCAAAAATAGTCTTGGCCAGTTTGGGTGTCCATTGATTGTTTGTCGAAAGGTCATTGATTAGCTCTTGTACGATCTCACGGCTTGTATACAGGTCACGCTGTTCTTCGCGTGCGCCGCCGGTGGAAATATTGAACTGCATGCCCCTCACCTTCGCCGATCGATGATCAAACTCTTTTAACTTGACATTGATTCGTGTCCACCATTCATCTGTAATATCGATAGGCAACCGTTCTCTAGATCCCAATAGCTTTTTGATCTTCCTTTTTTCAAGCACCACTTTTAATGTCTGGTCTTCTTCCTTTTCGATCTCATTCAACACATAAAGAATATTCAACGCCCGGTCCTGGTATTGTTCCACAAATTCAATATGTGTTACCAGTCTCGCCCCATCTTTCAATGTCTGCCTGATCTTGTTATTCGCGTTCTGGACACCGAGGATCACAGCGCGTACAGATCTTTCAACCGATAATCCTCCATAAGAACAGGCGATCGCGAGTGATGAAACGCCAACATTCCGATCAGCGGGCAGGTTATGATGATGCGTGTCAATGCTATTAAGGCTAAGCAGGTATTTTGCAACACCCTGCTCTACACTTTGCGTAAGCTGAAAAGCCGTGAGTGAGCCGGGATCACCGAGACCGACTATGATAGCACCATTGAAATCTTTTTGATGTGTAATGATCACCTCGCTGCTTCCGATCTCCCCGGGATACAAACCAAGCTGGTGTCTTTCCGTCAGTACTCCCTTCATATTATAATCGATCGCACGTTCCGCATATAGTATCCCGTCATTGATAAAGTGGCCGGCCAGCAATGGATACGACGAATATTTGAGGTCACCGTTGCTGATCGACACCTTGAGCGGTGTTTCCCCTGCTTCAACGACTTTTTCCCTGCCGAGACCCAGCAGGGTATTTTCAATGCCCTCGGCACTGAGATCAAAATCATTTACCTGTGGTGTACGGAACATTATCTCTGTCGCACGTATCGAAGGCCGTGTCTTCTTTAATAAAAGTGTAGAACCGTACGCTAAAATCTCGGAAATTGATTTAAACAAGCCGCGGTCATTTGACAATGCGCCATGTGACACATCGGAATAATAAACCGTATTGTTGTCGATCATCGATTTTGGAATGCCGGAATCCCATGTCACACTCTGGTCCCCGGCCGCCGTACTGAGGAATACAAGTTTATTATTTTCATCCAGTTCATAGCCGCTGGGAGTTGATTTATCGCGGCCAGCGATATACACCGCGTTGCTAAAATCTATCTCGTCAACTTTTGCATTGATCTTGTCGCGGTAAGCCCTGAAAATGTCAAGTTGCTTTTTGGGTGGGATCGGCCAGGCAGGATCACCGCAGGCTTTGCACATTTTTTTCCAGGTGGCTTCATTTGCAAAATCATTTTCTTCATCATCCGTGAGTGGCAACAGGCTCAAAATGCCGGGGAAATTGGTAAATATCTCCAGCAATTGTTTCTTGGTATGAAAAATATCGATCTTACTGAGTTTGTCTATAATGGCGTCGCGTCCGAATAAAACATAGGGAATCCGAAAGGAACCTCCCAACGGTGAGCCGAGAAATAACAGGCGGAATCCAGAAGACTGATTGAGTTTTTGCCAGGTATCGGGATAATTGATGATAAAATCACGCACCAGCACGCCACCCATGGAATGTCCCACCACTTTAATAGGCTGACCAAACGCCAGCAGCTCATTGATCCGGTCATTAAACCCTTTTGCGCATTCGTTCAATTGCTGTCGCCAGTCGAAGGCAAATGTTACCACATCATATGTTTCGCTGAGATAATCAGCCAGGTCCTTGTAAGAAGTTTTGATCAGAGAGTTTGCTTCCACCCCTTTTTCATTGATACCAAGATCAGATAACTCGCCGGCAAGAAAGCGGAAATAATTTATCCAGATCAGTTTCCCATTGCGCGAAAGATTTGATCCCATGATACCTGGCAACAAAACAACAATGGGGCGTTTTCCCGTTACCGTATTCCTGAACACCTGGCCACCTTCAAGTTTTAATAACGCGTTGCGATCTGCAAGTACAGAGGCACCATCTTCCAGCCGAGCAAAGCCCGGGATCAGTGTCTCACCCGATGCTTTTAGTGCATTGAGCAATGCATCGTGGGTTTTTGGATTTTTGAAGTAATGAAAATGATCCACTCCACTGCCCTCATCAAAAAAATACTGAACCAGGCTTAATCGCTTGGCACCGTTATACATGGAAGCCGTATTGACCACCAGGTCATTTTCAGCATCAAAAAATAATTTGCTTGCCAGCACGACCAGTGCCTTGAAACTAAAATTTAGCCGGCTGTTCCCGGATATCACGACCAGCGGGCTGTCGATAGCACCCATCGGCCTGGGGTAGTTCAATACTTTGATAAAAGGAGAATCGGGACTCATCGCTTCCAGACCGGGCAGCACGGCAATGTCCTCCTTACAATCGATCACTCCCGACAACAGGTTTTTGAAGGCGTTGAAAACTGGGTTAGCTACGCTTCCCACAGCCAGTCCAAGCAGGTTGAAGCTGATATTGAAAAAATGATCGAGGCGATCTGAGGCCAACGTTGTACCACTAGCCGGGCAGGCCACACGGATAAATTTTTGTACCCGGATATTCCTGGCGCGCAAGGCTTCCGCGATCGCACGGATATTTCTCACATCGGCATCCCGGCCTTCTTTTCTTAAAAAATTGATCTCATCTTCCGAAAATCCAGCGTTATTTTCATCGCTGACACAAAACCTGGCCAGGATATCCCCCACAATACCACCCCGCGAATGACTGATAATATGAAGCGTAGCGCTTTCCGGCAGCTTTTTTACAAGGTCCGATACATTCTGAAGCGGGCTGCGGGTAAGAGTTTCATGTTGAAAGGCAAGAATATTTTTCTCGTAAGTGTGGTGTATATATTTCCAAAACTCAGTCCCCTGCAATTCGCCAAACGAACCCACGGTAGAGGAACTTGTGCCGTGAAGAAATAATAAGAAGGGCTGCTTATTACCAGGAGGAATTTCCTCGATCAAATTGAAATCTGCATCAAGCCTGTATAAGCCTGGCTTACCAAGTTGCTTTTTCTCAAGGTCCAGCGCAAGTTCCCTTACACCTTTCTTTACACCTTTCCTGGAAAAGACCTTCAATAATTTTAACGCCACATTACCAATTCCGCGTTCTGCTGTTGCGGGTTGAATAAATGCCGGTATTTCAAAACTACCGTCCGTTGAACGGCTTTTGATGGTAGCGGCTTCTGGAAAAACATCCTGGATGGTCTGATCAGAACTCAGCCAGACGGTATTGTCGTCAAAAACAAACTCGACAACCTGGTCTTTTTTCAGTGTAATGGTGTGCCGCTCGGTCACACCCCGGGTGGCGGTTCCAACGAGGTAGATATCCTCCAGCTTTAGCGTATCAGAACTTTCGGCAATGGCATAGCCCGGTTGTTTTTCACCACGAACAGTGAGCTTGTTAATCTTCATGCGGATGGGTTTTTACAATGTCGGTTTCGAGGCAACCGCTATAAACAAAACTCCACAGAAACTGGTGCTATCAATCAGGGCCGGTGGTGGGAAGATGGCTATGATCACGAAAAATTAAGAAAAATTTTCCGGCTGGCAATACTACATAGTGGTAAGAAGAAGGATAGGGCTGAATATTGGTGAAAGTGGTTGAATGTTGTTTGAATAGGGTTGAATGTCGTGGGAATGGCAGGTTTATACAATTCATCCATCAGATTCCACAAGTCATCTGTTTAGCGATGGCAGCATTTCAGGGCCGGGCTTAATTTACAGCCTTAAACCTTAACCACTGCCACGGCAGGAAAATTAAACCGATCATGAAAAAAAAACGTATCACATTAGGCTCAGGATTTATCCTTGCATGTATGCTTATCAGCACAAGCTTTCTCTTCTCTTCCTACCATTCTAAAAAAATGGCCGATGAGGTCTGGAAAATGCTGGGACTTTCAAAGCAAAAGGGAACGGAGGGAATTAAGAACAGTTTCTTAAACGGCTATTTGTACTATTACGGCGCAAAGAACGCCAAAAACATTGCCGTAAACGATCGCGCCGCTATCGCGAAAGACCTGCTGCAATACACAAAAGATTATATCAGCAGCCAGGAATTCAAAACTCAATATGAAACGATAAGAAAAAGCGCCAAACCCGAAGAGCCGGTTTTGAAGCCGCTGCGAAGCATCGCTGAAATACAGAAAGATGAAATTGCAAAAACGGAAAAAGCCATAAAGGATACAGAAAAAACCATGAAAGAACTGGGACCTGAATATGCCAAAGGCATGCAGGAGTTGCTTGATATGTACAAGAAAAACTTAAAGGAATACCAGAATCCCAATCACCAAAACTTCTCGATCCTGGCCATGGGTGAAAAATACCAGCAGGAAGATGAAGAAAAAAGATACAAGGAACGTATGAAGCAGTGGGAAACCACTTATCCTGAAAATATCAAAGTTTTTATCGCTAATAAGCTTAAACGCATGCTTGATCAAACCAATGGCATCGACTACAATGCCGCCCTGGTTGAAAAATATGGTAAGAAAAGATTTGTGAACCCCGCTTATGAAGGAAAAGGCACGGAGTGGAAACAGGGCTTCAGGGCAGGAAAGGAAGTGACCGAACAAGCCCGTGCATTCGCGCAAAAATGGTTGGCTGAACTGGACTAGTTCTGGAAACTCAAGCTACAAAAGCAGCTTTTCGAACCAGAGTAGAAATTATTTCGTCCTGATAAAAAAATAATTGCCGTGGAAAGCGGCAATTATTATTTATATACCTGGGTAGTAAGTAAGTGCATCAAAACCATTATCACCAAAATTCGTGGTTCCTGCATTTGATAACTCCTTCTTCCTGCGCAGGCATACTCCAGCCTGAAAAATCTGCAGGTTTATTAAACACCTGCTTCTTTTCAAATTTCACGGGTAGTTTTTTAATAACGGCTGTATTTCCGGGTAAGCCGGGACGGCAAATCGAAGTAAACAGGGAGGCTGGTTCTCCCGGATCCTTCTGGCGGTTCAATTTTCTTTTTTCTTCCAGTACCTGCATAGTTTATTCAATAAGATTTGGCAAAGCAACCGAGTTACATGGGCAGGAAATGCTGACTTGCGAGATCAACAGGATTGAAGGAAGAGAACGGACCAGGGCACGGGTTTCAAAAAGGCAGGAAAAAAAAGAAGTTGATTGATATTGGATTTTGGTTAATCGGAAATTGGATCGTGGCTTTCAAAATAAGATATTGGATGGATTGATAACTAGTATCAATCAACTTCTGTTGCAAATGTATAGGGTCGGTACATCAATGCCTAGCGGGGAAGTGCTGAATTTAACGATGAAATCTACGATACATTTTATCGTAAATTTCCCATACCCTCCCCTCTTTGTCTTCGTTCTCGCTGACACGATCCAATCGTATCATTCCTTCTATTGTCCTGAAGGCGCTGTTAATTCACGCCCATGTTCATTCTGTTTTTCCAGTGTCCATTTATCGGTCATCCTGGTTTCTAGCCAGAGTTTTCCGGATTGACGCGACACCTGCCCGTTCAACCCAAACTCATAGTACAGGATTTTTTCCAGGGCCGATACGGTCATGTCATCCTGTATATCAATCACACCATCGATGCTGAGACCTGCTTCTTTTAAGGTTGTCGTGGCCGGCAATCTTTTTGTTGCCACCGGTGCAGGTCCGCTTGAAACAGGCTGACTGAACTCCAGCTTCAAATAAGGATATTCAACACTAAACGCCTGCTGTACATCACTAATCTTTTTATCCCTGCTCAGATGAAGCAACATATTGTAAATTTTTCGATACACTTTCAATTGTAAAATTAGTAGAAGACAGAAGCGTCATACCTGACTTGAGGGCTTGATTAGAATGATTTTAATCAGTTTCCTAACAAATTCCCGGGCTGAGTACAATCAATATTTGTTGTGATGCTCATCACAGTTTTTGGCACGGGGTCTGGGTTAGCTTAGCAGAGGAAATGCTGGTACAGTTACACTAAACCCTTTTTGTTAACCTTACAAATTTTGAGTTATGCGTACCATAATCGTTCCCACAGATTTTTCTGCCAATGCACTATATGCAGCCTCCTATGCAGCTGACCTGGCGAATATGATCGGCGCCAGGCTTGAATTGGTTCATGTCTATGACCTGCCCGCGGCCGTTTCTGAAATCCCGGTCTCTTACCCGGTGGAAGACATTGAAGCGGAGATACAATCCCAGCTTAACAATCTGAAGGAAAAACTTTCAATACGAATCGCCAGCCGAATCCCTATCAAAACCACGATCCGGCAGGGTGATGTCATCAATGAAATAAACAAATACTGCGAAAGCGTACAACCTTATGCGATCGTAGTAGGCGCTGAATCAGCGGGGCCGGTAAAGAGACTGATGTTCGGTGGGAGAACCATCAATGCCACCAAGACGTTGATGTGGCCGCTGATTATTGTACCACCTTATACCCTGTTCAGGAATATTCGCAAGATCGGCCTGGCCTGCGACTTCAGGGATGTGGTAGAAACCGTGAGGGTACAGGAAATAAAAGATATTGTAAAGGAATTTAAAGCCGACCTGCATATCCTGCATATATCAGACGGGGAAAACGATTCTATCGATCCGAAAACAGTAGAAGAATCAGCTTGGTTGGAGGAAATGCTGGGCGATCTCAGCCCTATTTACCATTTCCTGCATGAACCCGATATTGATAAAGGTATACGCGATTATGTCCACAAAAACAGGCTTGATCTGCTGATCATAATTCCAAAAAAGCATGGTCTAATCGATAAGATCTTTCATCATAGCCATTCGAAAGACCTGGTCCTGCACGCGCCCCTGCCAATTCTCTCTTTACATGAATAATACATTCATCATCTATGGATAATTACATAAAAAAATTCAGTGAAATAGGCATTGATGACATTGCAGCCGTGGGTGGTAAAAATGCTTCACTGGGAGAAATGTATTCAAAACTTTCCTCCCGGGGAATCGCTGTGCCAAATGGCTTCGCCGTAACAGCTTTCGCTTTTGAAGAATTCCTGGCTCACAATGCGGTGTCAGAAAAACTTCGCGACCTGCTGGCAACACTTGACCGGGAAAATTATACCAACCTTACTACTGTTGGAAAAACTGCCAGATCGATCTTACTCGAATCTACATTGCCTGAACCATTACAGGAGGCGATCATCACGGCGTACAGGGATCTGTGTGGTAAAGAAGATGATGAAATGGCTGTGCGTAGCAGCGCAACCGCGGAAGACCTGCCAAACGCAAGTTTTGCTGGACAGCACGAATCCTACCTTAATATCAAAAGCGAAAAAGCATTACTTGACGCAGTTAAAAAATGTTTTGCCTCGCTTTATACCGACCGGGCCATAAAATACCGGGAAGACAATGGTTTTGCCCACGAAAAAGTTGCCCTGTCAGTCGGTGTCCAAAAAATGGTCAGATCCGACAAAGCATCTTCCGGCGTAGTCTTTACCCTGGAACCCGAATCCGGCTTTCGGGATATTGTTCATATCAGTGGCGTATGGGGCCTGGGAGAAAACATTGTGCAGGGAACGGTGACCCCTGATGAGTTTTATGTTTTCAAACCGACTTTAAGAAAGGGAAAAAATCCAATCATACAAAAAAAGCTGGGTGGAAAAGAAAAAACCATGATCTACAACTATGATAGTGACAGCCCGGTAAAAAATATCCCAACTGAAAAAGAAAAAAGAGAACAATTTGTACTTACCGACGACGAGATCATAGAAATTGCCCGCTGGGCCATCATCACCGAAGATCATTACCAAAAAGCCATGGACATCGAATGGGCCAAAGATGGAAACACTGGTGAGATCTTTATTATACAGGCCAGACCTGAAACTGTGCACTCGCAAAAAAACCCTTTGATCGTTAAGGAATATCATTTAGTTAAAAAAGGAACCAGGCTGGCGGAAGGTAACGCGATCGGATCGAGAATTGCTACTGGTGTCGCCAGGATACTAAATTCCCCTGCCGAAGCTTATAAACTAAACCCCGGGGAAATTGTAGTCACTGATCTTACAAGTCCTGATTGGGATCCCATCCTTAAAAAAGCCGCAGCTATCATTACCAACAAAGGTGGCCGCACCAGTCATGCCTCGATCGTGGCCAGGGAATTGGATGTACCTGCCGTGGTTGGTTGTGGGAATGCAACTGAAAAAATAACTGATGGGCAAATGATCACGGCTTCCTGCTGCGAGGGTAAAACCGGCTTTATCTATGATGGAAAGCTGGAGTTTACAGAAACCAAACTGGATCTCTCGAAAACATCTA
>JAEYOL010000263.1 GCA_023411775.1 Bacteroidota bacterium
AACGAAACAAGAAAATTACGGACTAAGCCGTCTTTACGCTAAGGGTTAAGCGAGCGGTCGGGGTGACTGGTAAAACGGAACTCCGTTCCGTTCTTGCTGGCCGGAACGGGAGTTCCGGCATCCATGGACACCGGTGAAAAAGAAGTACACATGCGCTAGAAAAATAAAGAAAAGAGAGTAAAACCCATAGAAGATGCGTCGGTCAAAGCTCTGATTACATTTTAACAATTTGTTCCCGACAGCAATGATTACCAATTACAAATTCCTCGAAAAATCTACTGTCCTGAAGACAACGCCACCTCATCACTGGCCTTGATATTAATAATGCGGTAGCTGACCTTTATACCCCGGTTGGTATCAGGTACGCGTACAGTAGCGGATCCATTTGGAGCGATGGATTTAAAACTGATATGTTCTGTTCTGAGCGGTTCCTCACTGGGCTTCAGGTATTGCAGCTCTACAACGACATGATCCAGTTCAACAGCCGATTTGTTATTTACGGTTAATAGGAGATTGCGTATGCCACCGAAAGCAACACGTTTATAATCGTTGCTCGATACAGAAACAAGATCCCGCAAACTATTAGTGGCAACAGGTTTTTCACCGGAAAATCTTTTCTCTTCTGCACCCCTCAACCTGCTTTCGCGTTCGCCGGTGATGGGGTTTACCGTTGTACCGGGTACGGAATTGCTTAACGACGCATTACGATAAACTTCTTTTCTTTTCGGAACTATCATCATCGTCTCCTTGCGGATCTTCAACGGCGCAGGTCTTTCCTCCCTGACGGAAAGGGGTTCTTCTTTATCCCTGTCACTGGCATAAGCCTGTGTATTTTCATTTTCTCCCGGGTCCTGCGCTGCCGGGCTGGTTTCATTATATGATTCAGTTTCGTCAACAGCTTTGTTCGACAGTGAAGCCGACACGTCCATCAGTTCTGGTAGTACCTGGCTGCTATCGCCGTTTGTGGGTTTGGATCGAATGATAAAACCTGCGAGTACACCTATCATGATCAAACCTGCAACCACCGCAGCTTTTTTAAGAATAGCTTTTATTAATCCCTTCCGGTTCTTCCTGTCCTTTCTTTCCAGCAATGTCTTCACATATCTTTCCTTTATTTCATCCAATGGCTGGGAATATTTGATCTCTGCTTCTACCGGGGCTTCGGTAGTATCCACAATTGGTACAGGAGGGGGTGGGGGAGCCTGCCTGGCCTGTGAAATCTCTTTATTTAGTGTAACTGATCTATTACCCGGCAGCGTAACAAAAACAGATCTTTTGGGTGTGAAGTCCCGGTCTGGTTTTGCAGCTGGGGGAATGTACTTGCTATGTTCGGGAGCGATATCCGGGGTAATGTCTGCCCGGCTTGTTTCCGGTGTATTCTTCTTGAAAAACCTGTCAAATGGTTGTTCTTCGACAACAGGTGCAAATTCCTTCAATTCTTCGATCTCGCTCGGATAACGCCAGGCGGCGCTTTTGCCCTGCACCCAGATCAGGTCATAGGGTTTTAACCCTGCGGACCTTAGCTCGTCGAGGGTAAACGGACCACTTTCCCTGTTATCCCGAAGAAGTAAATAACTGGTCATCTGGATTGTTCAGTTTGAATGCACTAAGTAACGGAAAATTTATGCCTGCAACTGCCAAAGCCTTGTTATAAATAGGCATTTCTAACAGTTTCATTAATATCCACAAAGGGTGGAAAAATAAGGCAAAAAACAACATTTTTTGTCAGGTTATGACAGTCAAAAAAAGTAGATTTGCGAGCCTCTTAAAACCCCTTAGACATAACGACTTATTAAAGAAAATAACAGCCCCGAAAGGGTGCTAAACTGAGCACATGGAAGACAATTTGGAGCCACAGGAAACGAATGACATCAACAGGATCATTCCGGTCAATATAGAAGAGCAAATGAAGACCGCTTACATCGATTATTCGATGTCGGTGATTGTCGGTCGCGCACTGCCAGATATCAGGGACGGGTTAAAACCGGTTCACCGCCGTATCCTGTATGCGATGAACGAACTGGGACTACGTTCCAACAGGCCGTATAAAAAATCAGCACGTCTGGTAGGTGAGGTGCTCGGTAAATATCACCCGCATGGCGATATGTCGGTGTATCACGCGATGGCGAGGATGGCACAGCCATGGAATATGCGGTACACGATGGTGGATGGCCAGGGTAACTTTGGTAATGAAGACGGTGATGGTCCGGCGGCCATGCGTTATACCGAGGTGAGACTGGAAAAGGTCGCCGAGTACATGCTTGAAGATCTCGACAAAGACACTGTCGACTTTCAACTCAACTTTGACGATTCGGAAAAAGAACCAAGCATTCTGCCAACACGTTTGCCTTACCTGCTGATTAATGGGTCAAGTGGGATCGCTGTCGGGATGGCCACCAATATCATGCCCCATAACCTAACAGAGGTTGTGGATGGATGTATTGCATATATCGACAACCGCGAGATCACCGTGGAAGAACTGATGCAGCATGTTCAGGCACCTGATTTCCCTACCGGTGGTATCATCCACGGTATGGATGGTGTGAAAGCGGCCATGCAAACCGGTCGCGGAAGGGTAGTGCTGCGTGGCAAACTGCATATCGACACCAAACCAAGCGGACGCGAACAAATTATCATCACCCAGGTTCCTTACCAGGTCAATCGTGATGAACTCACCAACAGGATCGGTGTACTGGTGAATGATAAAGTGATCGAAGGTGTAGCACATGTCAACAACGAATCGAACAATAAAGAAGGCACCCGGATCGTGATCGACCTGAAACGGGATGGTGTCGCCAACCTGATCGTTAACCAGCTTTATAAGCATACCGACCTGCAAACATCTTACGGTATCAACAACGTGGCGATTGTAAAAGGCAGGCCGCGTACGCTGAACCTGAAAGATATGATCAGCGAGTTCATCGAATTCAGGCATGAAGTAGTTGTACGCCGTACGCAATATGAACTCCGCGAAGCAGAGAAAAGAGCACATATACTCAAGGGTTACCTGATCGCCCTGGATCACCTCGACGAAGTGATCGCACTGATCCGCGCTTCAGCCACTCCCGATATCGCGAAGGATAACCTGGTAAATGCCGGTTGGGGCCTGGATGAGATACAGGCAAAAGCGATACTTGAACTGCGACTGCAGCGCCTCACCGGCATGGAGCGTGAGAAGATCAAGGAAGAATTTGACGAATTAATGAAACTTATCGCGCACCTGCAGGAAGTACTGGCGAATGAGAGCATGCGCTTCGATATCATCAAAACCGAACTTCGAGAGGTAAAAGAAAAATTCGGCGACGCCAGGAGAACCGAGATCACCTATCTCGACGATGAAATGAGCCTTAAGGACCTGATCAAGGAAGAAGATGTAGTGATCACGATCTCGCATCTGGGCTATATCAAACGCACACCGGCCGAAGAATATCGCGCACAACGAAGGGGAGGACGCGGGGTGATCGGCGGAAGAACACGCGAAGAAGATTTTATCGAACATCTTTTCGTCGCCTCATCTCACCATACACTTTTATTCTTCACCGAAAAAGGAAGGTGCTACTGGCTCAATGTGTACCAGGTGCCGGAAGGGGAGAAGGCCAGCAAGGGTCGCGCTATCCAAAACCTGATCCAGATACCACAGGACGATAAGATCCGCGCCATCATCGACGTAAAAGATCTGAAAGATGAAGCATTTGTCAAATCACATAATATCGTACTTTGTACCAAGAAGGGTATCATCAAAAAAACCGAGCTCGAGGAATTCAGCCGCCCCCGCCTGACAGGTGTAAACGCGATCAATATCATCGAGGGCGATGAGCTGCTGGAAGCAAAGATGACCGATGGCAACTGTGAAATTATGATGGGTGTGAAAAGTGGCCGGGCAATCCGTTTCTCTGAACAAAAAGTAAGAGCAACCGGGCGCGGTGCCATAGGTGTGGCTGGTATTGAAGTAGACGACAATACCGATGAAGTAGTTGGTATGATTTGTGTAAATCCTGAAACAGATGCCGCGAAAACAGTTTTGGTAGTGAGTGAAAAAGGATTTGGCAAAAGAACAAAAGTGGATGAGTACCGCTATACAAACCGTGGTGGTAAAGGTGTAAAGACGATCAGCATTACAGAAAAAACCGGAAAACTGGTAGGGCTGCTTGCAGTAGATGAAACCCAGGACCTGATGATAACCTGTAAGAGTGGCGTCACGATCCGGATGAAAGTAGCGGATATCAGTGAACAGGGCAGGGCTACACAGGGTGTCAAACTGATCCGGCTTGATGAAGGCGATGAGATCGCTGCCATCACCCAGCTTGACGACCAGGAAGAAAATGGAAACGGGAACGGCAATGGGCATGCTGCGGAAGCGACGAATGAGACCGGTGACGCAACCGATGCGACCGAAAATCCATCTACTGACGGTAATACGGGAGATATAAATGACCAGCCCGTCCAGGATTAAATAAAACACACACGAAAAGTTCATTCCAGGCCAAAGACCGGGAGTGACAAAAAACAATAACAAATAAGCATATGAAAAAGACCGCTCTCTTCTTAATGACGTTGGTGCTTGCAGTCATCGTAAAAGCCCAGAGCTACGATGATATCAAGAGCTATCTTCTCCTTGGTCAAACTAAAAAGGCCAAAGAAGATATTGACAAACGCATGACAAATTCAAAATTCGCAAGCAAACCCGAAGCCTATATTTTAAAAGCTGCTGTTTACTCAGCATTGGCGGCCGACAGCGCGGTCCAGAATACACCTGAAGCCGCAACGTATCGTAGCGAGTCAGAAGCCGCGTTTAAGAAATACCAGGAAATGGAACCATCCGGCGAATTAATGAAAGATCCCGTTTATCAGAATGCACCGGTACGTATCTACAGCAACCTCTTCAGTGTCGGATATAAACAATACGAAGAAAAACAATGGGCAGAAGCATACGAGACTTTTAAAAAGGTTGATGGCTATTCGTCAATATTATCGCAGCAGAAATTACTTAATTCAGATCTTGATACCAACGTAGTGATCCTGGCTGGTATTACCGCTGAGAGCAGCAATCAGAAAGACGAAGCGGCAAAATATTATAGCCGCCTGGCGGATGCCAAACTGGCCGGCGCTAATTATGAAAGTATCTATCGCTTCCTGGTAACGCACTACTTTACAAAGAAGGACATGAACAACTTTGAAAAGTATAAAGCGCTTGGTAAAGAATTGTATCCGCAAAGTGAGTTCTTTACTTACGACAAAACTGATTTCGCAGTAGGGTTAGAATCGGATTTCAATGCCAAACTGAAATCACTTGAGGAAGTGCTGGCAAAAGATCCTAATGACTATAAAGCCAACCTGTCTATTGGCCAGGTGATCTATGATACACTCAATTCCAAAGTGGAAGGTGCGGTACCACCAGCCAACGCTGAGGAACTGGAAAAAAGAATGGTGGCAGCTTTCAATGCCGCAGGCGAGGCCAAGCCTGATGAGCAACTTCCATACCTGGTTATCGGTGACTACTTTGTAATGCTGAAAGCTGAAGGCCTGAAAAAAACCGATAAGAAATACGCTGAATACCTGGAGGCAGGAAGAGAACCATATGAGAAAGCCGCAGCGATCTTTGAGAAAAAAGGTCTTGCCAACCTCAATGGCAGCGACAGGCAGCAATACAAAAAAGCAGCAGGCTTCCTGGAAGATATTTATAATTTCAAAAAAGAACAGGCCAAAGGCAAACCCGCCGAAGTAGCTAAGTATACAGCTGAAGCTAAGAAATGGGGAGATCTGTATTCGAGCATCCGATAGGTTCTTTTGAGTAATTGGTAATTGGTAATTTGGAATTAGGCCGCAGATCCTGCGGGTATTTGGGAATCACCCAAATTAACTTATTCCGAATTACCAATTCCTTTTTAGACCCTGCGAGTCAGATTATTTCTTCAGGTCAAACATCAACCCCATGTAAGCTTCGCCTATCAGGAAAGCGATGGCGCCACCCGCGACGGCGGCGAGCAGGGGCCATACTATATAAACTAATAATGGTTTTTGGTACCATTTAGACAGGTGCTGCTGGATCGTTTCGGCTTTGCCCGTGATGGTGACCAGGCGGGGAGCGTTCACAGTACGTGCGAGGTAAGCTGTGACGGAGTTAGTTGTACCATTACTTTGGTATGCGGTTGTGGATGCCCGATTGAAAACGGGACTATCTTTTTGTTTTTCTTCGTATTCAAATCCTGCCATCGCTGGTGCGGGGTTCATGACCATCACCTCAGCTTCCCTATAAGAAGAAGCTGCAGCGGCCAGGGGGTTCAGAACGGTGAAGTTCTTTTTAGCAGGGTTGGGGAAGCGAATCACCTTTTTTTCCACCAGGGTTTCCTTGGCCTTTTCTGACATGCCGGTGGACAGGCGTCCCCGGAATACATCACGATTCCATGCTACGGGTGTAGTTGCAGCTTTGTGCTCCTGGAAGACCACTTCACAGGCAATTTTGAGTTCGGGCGTCATAACAGTAATGTTGACGGCACTAAAAACGAGCCGTGTCAATAAAAAAACCGGGGAAATTCGTGGGATATCTGGAGCGTGTGGGCTAGTGTGACGACTAAATTAATATATTCCTCCAGATTTTTATAATGATGCAGAATAATTTTTCGGATAGGCGGACAGGGACCCAAAAACTGGAGATACAATATCCTAAAATCCGCTACGTGCTATGATTGGGGGACAGCGTTGGGAGAATGGCAATCTTTCCAGTACTCAATAATATTATGTATCACCCGTACCAGGTCGGAATAGCTGGAGGGTTTGGTAAAAAAACCCTGGATTGAGTTAGAATAGGCGTCAATGATACTACGCTGGTCTGCTGCGGTGGTGAAAAACAGGTAGGGGATACATTTCAGCCTGAGCTGCTCATTATTATGTATTTTTTCGCGCAGGGCAAAGCCGCTTAGTTTGGGCAGGTTTATATCAGAGATAATGATAAACGCCTGGTCATTGGTTT
>JAEYOL010000307.1 GCA_023411775.1 Bacteroidota bacterium
CAACTAAATGGACCGCCGAGGTGGGCGGGCATGGATGGGGTAATAATGAGCTGCAGTTCTACACCTCGGGACGCAGCGAAAATGCAAGAGTGGAAAATGGGCTGCTTACCATTGAAGCCCGGCGCGAAGATCATGATAGTATGAAGTATACTTCTGCACGCCTGGTGACAAAAAATAAAGGTGACTGGCAATATGGGAAGATCGAAGTAAAAGCCAGGATTCCCAAAGGCCTGGGCACCTGGCCTGCGATCTGGATGCTGGGCTCCCCAACACCCCTCAACTGGCCAGACGATGGCGAGATTGATATCATGGAACATGTTGGGTTTAATCACGGGTATGTACACGGCTCAATTCATAGCAAAAAATTCAACCACGTGATCGGTACCCAAAAAACGGATACTATTTATGTACCTGATTGTTCTGAAAATTTCCATGTGTATAGCGTGGAATGGAATAAAGACTCAGTGAAAGTAGGTGTGGATGGAAACAATTATTTTCATTTCGGCAACGAAAATACCGGTTACGATGCCTGGCCTTTTGACAATAAAATGCATTTATTACTTAATATCGCCGTAGGAGGCAACTGGGGCGGGCAGAAAGGTGTGGATGAAAATATCTGGCCGCAGAAAATGGAAGTCGACTATGTCCGCGTGTACCAGTTGAAATAGTTTGAACCGCATGTTGGGTGATTGGGAATTAGGGATTAGTAATTTGGAATTGGCCCCCCTAATTCCTAATTCCCAAATTACCAATTACTAATTACCCCCCGGCTCCCGACTAAAGACTGCTACTCCAGCCCGAACATACCCCGGTTTAATTGCTGTAATATTTTCGCCTTGTGATCTGCTGATATCAACAGTGAAATATTATGCGGGCTTCCTCCATAGGATACCATTCGAACCGGTATATTCATGATGGAGCCAAATAGTTTTTTGACTATATCCGTTGTCTGCGAGATCTCATTTCCCACTACAGAAATGATCGCCTGGTTATGATCCACCTCGGTGCTGCCAAAGGGTTCGAGTTCCTTTAATATTTCTTTCAGGTAAACCGGGTTGTCGATTGTCAGCGATACAGCTACTTCCGAAGTAGTAATCATATCGATCGGCGTGCGATATTTTTCAAAAACCTCGAAAATCTTTCGAAGAAAACCATAAGCCAGCAACATCCGGCTGCTTTTAATACGGATCGCGATGATATTATCCTTGGCAGCGACAGCCTTTACACCTACACTTCCCGCTTCCTGCGTGATCAAAGTTCCTTTTGCATCTGGCTGCATCGTATTAAGCAGTTTCACCGGAATCTTATAGGTCTGAGCCGGCCAAATCGATGCAGGGTGAAGGATTTTGGCGCCGAAATAAGCTAGTTCAGCCGCCTCATCAAAGCTTAGCTGCTCTACAGGCAATGTCTTTTTCACCACACGCGGGTCATTGTTATGCATACCATCTATATCCGTCCAAATCTCGCACACACTTGCATTAATAGCTGCCGCGATCAGCGATGCGGAATAATCACTTCCGCCTCTTTTTAAATTATCGACTTCACCCCTTGAGTTGCGGCAAATATATCCTTGGGTTACAAAAAGTTTTTTATCCTTTTGCTGTTGCAGTATTTGGCCCAGCCTGATCCTGATACTTCCGATTTGAGGTTCATCATAAGCATCGATCGTCATAAACTCCAGTGCGGGAAGTAATGCATGATCGATGCCCTGCTCTTCAAGATAAGTGGAGAAAATTTTTGTTGAAAGCAACTCGCCCTGCGCCAGGATATCCTTGCTGAGTGCTTCACTGAATGATATTTTTAGAATGATATTGAGAAACTCAAAATGCTCCGCAAGAATATTTTTCGCCTTGCTGAGGGTCTCAGGCTTTTTCAGAAGTTCTTCAACAAAAGCCTGGTAATGCGCTTCCAGTTTATCGATGGCCTGCCTGGCAGCTGCACGGTCGGCCTTTGCAATGAATTCCCCAATCTCAACCAGCGCGTTGGTTGTACCGGACAAAGCCGAGAGGACAACAATTACAGGTTCAGATTCTTTCGACACCAGGGTGACGATCTGGTGCATACGTTCAGGTTTACCAACACTGGTACCTCCAAACTTCATTACTTTCATGCGAAACATTTTTGATTTGCGAACGCGGGTGTGAACAGATAATGCTCTTTTAGCCCGGGATAAACGGCTGCAAAGATAGTTGCACAAGGAATACTATTGCAAAAACCCGCACAATTCAATGGCATCAAAGCATGATACCAAATTTTGCTCCTGTTTGGCGAAGATCATCCACAACAGAGTCGAGCAGGTTTATACCATTCTTTTTTCTGTCTCTTTCGGTATCTCTTTCAGGATCGCCTGGTACTAATACCCGTTCCTGACCTGGAACTACCGCGCAGTTGCGAAATCCGCGGATCCAGTGGTCCATGTCTTTTTTAAATTCATTGGCGGGACGAAACGCGTCTATGCGCATCGCTCCGAGGAAATGGCCGATACCTTTCCCCGGTTGCTGGGCGGGCATAGGTACATAGGCCGGGAACGGTGGAACCCATGGCGCATAGTTCGCGCCACTAAGTAATGCTGAAAAAATATCTACGACTGCGCCGAGTGCATAGCCTTTATGACTGCCATGTTCGCGATCGCCACCCAGGGGTAAAAGCGCTCCGCCTTTTTTAAGAATATGTGGATCGGTACTGGGGTTGCCTTCTTTATCCTGTACCCAGCCACCGGGTGTTTCAAGATTTTTTCTTTGCAGAATTTCCAATTTACCATTGGCGGCGGTGGTAGTAGCCAGGTCAGCGACAAAGGCCGGCTCTTCACCGCCCGGTGCCGCCACACAAATTGGATTTGTTCCCAACATCTTATCAGTCGAAAAGGTAGGCGCTACCAGGGGACTGGCATTGGTCATGGCTACACCGATCATATCATGTTCCAAAGCCATCATGGCGTGATGCCCGGCGATACCAAAATGGTTGCTGTTCTGAACACTCACCCAACCGGTTCCTACCTGTTTTGCTTTTTCAATTGCCACCCGCATGGCGAATGGAGCGACCACCAAACCCAGTCCGCTATCTCCATCTACCACAGCTGTTGAAGGCGTTTCGTGTACGATTTTTATCTCGGGTGTAGCATTGACCCTTTTCACTTCCCAAAGCCGTATGTATCCACTTAACCGTGCGACTCCATGTGAGTCGACGCCCCTTAAATCGGCTGACAACAGGGAGCGGGACGCTGTGTCAGCATGGTCATCGCTACAGCCGATTTTTAGGAAAACAGATTTAGTAAAATTGAAAAGCTGTTGGTAAGAAAAGTTCTGGTCAGGCATGCGACAAAGAAACAACAATTCGTATAAACCGGGATGGCGTGCATCGCAGGCAAACGCTATTAACCTATTTGAAAACAAAAACACGAATGTCCCGGCCGATCGAGCCAGCCAGATTCCATCCGTGTTTTGTGATTATTCATACCCCTGCGCAATTCGGCAGAGATCAGTCATTGTTGGCTCCGCCTTTAAAACGGCAGATCGTCAATAGGCTCAGATACCTCGCTTGGTGCTGCCACCTGTCCGGAATTTCCTGCGGAAGCCTGGTTATATGCCGGGGCACTGCCACCGGAATCATTTTTGCTGCCGAGCAAATGAACTTCGCGAACGCGGAGCGTCAGTGAAGCACCCGGAGATCCATCCTGGCGGCTAAAAGATTTTACTTCGGGGCCACCCTCTACAAATACCTGGGTACCTTTTGTTAAGTATGGAGCTATGCCTGTACGATCAGTCCAGTAAGCACAATCAACCCAGGTTGTCCTTTCCTGGTTATTGCCCTGGCTGTCACGAAATTTTTCAGTATTAGCAACGGTAAAATTGATTACGTTTTTACCATTCACTGTGTTTACCACACAATCCTTGCCGAGTCGGCCGATAACCTGCAATTTAATCATAGTGCTCTTTTTTAATTTGACATAATAAAGCGGCAAGTTAGCATTTATCCCGCGCCTTCGTACATACGAGATGTCTGATGCATGATCAATTCCCGGCATGTGAATAAGTTGTGCGAACCCACCGCTTAGTTACTGTTATTCCTGCAATTTCCGCCTACCCACATGCCGGACCAAGGGTAAAAAAACATTTAAAATGTTTTTTTCCTGATGGAAATTCAAATATTTCTCCTCACATTCTTTCTCACTCTTCTGCCCTTCCACTTGCAGCATCAATATTCCTTCCAAAAAATACCGCATTCATAAACAACTTGGTACCTCCCAGCCAGAATGCGCGGAAATTAGGGTTCTCGGCAATATTGATCACGCGGCCCCCGCCAAGGGTATTGACAATAACAGCCGCTGAATTTTTAATAACGTCCAGGTTTTCCCTGCTCACCCAACCGCTTTGCAGCGGTTTACTACCATAATAAAATGGAGTAGCATATGGATTTTTACTTTTTTCCATAAATACCCGGTTGGCTTTGAATAGGCTCACGGTATTTTGATTATATCCGTACGCCAGCGGGTGACTGAGATCGATCTCGGCCTGGAAGATCGCACCGCTAACCCGTTGTGCGCCATCAACCTGTTCACGATCGATATAAGTCAGTTTGCGGGTGCTGTCGGAGGGGGATTTTGACCTTTTAAAATTGACCGCACTGATCCCGTTCTGCGCCGCCCAATTAACGGCTTCTTCTGTTAATATTAAAGTACCACCCTGCTGTACCCAGCTCTTTAATTTTTCCTTATTGAGTTCACTATAGTTGCCTCCTACCATAACCAGGGTGTTGTACTTGTCTACATTGGCCCGATTGAAGGTTCCGGGTTCCAGGTGAGTCGCCGGGATATTCATACGCTGGTCCAACAGGTGCCAAACCTCGCCCGCATCCAGTGCATTGACACCTGATCCGGTGATCATGGCAATCTTAGGCTCGCTCACGACCGCGAACCGGCTACTACCCAGGTCACTACCACTAAGTGCGGCCCCGGTTTGCAGCGCATATATTTTCAGCCCGTTTTGTTCGGCCACATCCTTTAGAAGCCCGGACAATTTCTCGGAACTGATGGATTGAATCTGCGCAGGGATCATGATCGTGCCGTATGCAAATTTCCGCGGTGAGCCATCGATTCGGGCCTCGAATTGGTTGGTAGCTACTTTTACCCGTACGCCTGCTTTCTGCAATTCATATAAAGCCCGTGGTGCAAAAAACTCATCCCACTCAAAAAGGTAGGCATAATCGGATTTCTGACTTCCTATGATACCCGAGGCGAGAGCCGGGGTTTCGGAAATCCTTTCTCCCAATAATCCAGCCTTGAATTGTGCCGCATTTAATTCCGCAGCAGGCAGTCCAAATGCCAGGGGCATTGTCCAGCTGGTGATATCATAAAAAAGACTGTCCTTATAGTCGAATGTTTTTTCAAAAATCGAGCGGATCAGCCGGTACTGCGGCTGGTTGGCCGGGATCACAAAAGAAGAAGCGGATTTGAAATCGTAACCGCCGGCATTGATATTGGACTTTAACCCATATACTTCGATCTGGTGACGCAGGAGCATTTCCACAAAACTCAGGGTCTTCGAGCGGTCGTTATCGTCACCAAATATGAAACCTTTTACCGCGGCAGATGCAGACTCTGACATAGCAGTTTTATAAAAATCCCTTTGCCATTGTAAAAATTCCTTTCTCAATACCCTGGCACCTTCAAGCGTTGAAAGCGTAGTGACAAACTGGTTCCTGATGGTGTAGGGAAAACTCAGGAGCCCGTTAATGGTCTCCTGCAAATGTCCACGTGATGAAGCCTGTTCGAATAAAATGCCAATCGCGCCATTGATATCGGGATAGGTAGAACCCTTACCATAATAAAAATCATCATAGCTCTCTTTTGTAAAATAAAGCGAGCCTAGACGGTCGAGGTATGCCGCATGAAACTCACCCAGCTTTGCCGTCAGTTCCTGGTTCTTTGCCGGTGTAAGAGGATTGACCCGCGAAGGCACGCCGGGCTGAAAGAAAAAAGTGGCATTACTGCCCTGCTCGTGGTGGTCGGTGAGAATATTGGGTTTCCAGCGGTGGAACCAGTTAAGCCGGTTTTGGCTCTCGACATGAACGGCGGGCAGCCAGTCCCTGTTAAGGTCAAACCAGTAGTGATTGAACCTGCCACCCGGCCAGACTTCGTTATACTCCCTGTCGTTGGGATCACTCACCAGGTTTTTACTCCGGTGCTGGTTTACCCAGGTCGAAAACCGCTGCATGCCATCAGGGTTAAAGGATGGATCAAACAGGATAACGGTATTATCGAGCAGATCTTCTACCTGCCGGCCCTGGGCTGCGGCAAGGTAGTAAGCGCTTAATAAAGATGCGTTGGTACCGCTTTGCTCGTTACCATGGATGGAATGCCCGATCCAGACGACGATCGGCATATTCTCGATATTCAGTGAGGCACTCTTTGTTGGGTCTGTCAGCTGAATATGTTGCTGCCTGATCTCCTCGAGTCGCTGGTGGTTTTTGGGGGAAGTGATGATCAGCAAAACCTGCGGTCTTTTCTCATAAGTAAAACCCATGGTTTCGAGCTTTACCCTGCCAGGTGCAGCAGCGGCAATAGCCTTCATATAATTTACCAGCCGGTCATGCGTAACATGATACTCTCCTACTTCGTGATAGATGATATCTTTTGGCTTGGGAATAGCCTGATCATAAGTCACTGAATCCGGTAGATAATACTTCAGGTCCTGTGCTATGGAACAATTCGCAATGAAAAGAAACAATACAATAAATAAATTTCTCATAAGCATTTTTGTATAAAGCCGGAAATTAAACCTTTTAGCAGAATGGAGAAAGTTATAATGTTGCCGGCATTTGGAAATCTCCATTTCCTCATTCCCAAAACCTTTATTTACCTTCGCGGCCATGACGGAAAAGATATTGATCCTTGATTTTGGCTCTCAATACACCCAGTTAATAGCCCGCGCGGTGAGAGAAGCCAATGTGTACTGCGAAATTGTCCCCTTTAATAAACCGATTGTATTTGAACCCAGCCTGAAAGGCATTATTCTCTCAGGCTCACCCTGCTCAGTGAATGAAACCGACGCCCCGGATGTGGATGTGCAGGGTTTTATCACAAAAGTGCCGGTGCTTGGCATTTGTTATGGCGCCCAATTGACGGCTAAACGTTTCGGGGGGCTTGTCGAGAAAAGCGACAAGCGCGAATATGGGCGGGCGGAGCTCAGGGTGATTAAGGACGATATTCTTTTAAAAAATGTTTCCGTGCAAAGCCAGGCCTGGATGAGCCATAGCGACACGATCAAAGGCTTACCTGAAGGCTTTGAACTGCTTGCCGATACCGTGAGTATACCCGTCGCCGCATTTAAAAAACAACAAAACGGTACAGAAACCCTGCCCCTTTACGGTGTACAATTCCATCCCGAGGTATACCATACCATCGAGGGTAAAAAGGTACTGCATAATTTCCTGGTCAATATCTGCGGTTGCGCCCAGGACTGGACGCCCGCGCATTTTATTACCGATACGGTCGAGCTATTAAAAAAACAGATCGGAGATCGCAAAGTAGTGATGGCGCTTAGCGGCGGGGTTGACTCCACCGTAGCCGCCACGCTTATCAACCGCGCGATCGGTGACAGGCTTTATGGAATTTTCGTCGACAATGGCCTGCTGCGTAAAGACGAGTTTGAAAACGTCCTGGAAACCTATGCCAAACTGGGATTGAATGTAAAAGGCATCAATGCCCGCCAGCGTTTTTATGATGGTCTGAAAGGAAATGAAGATCCGGAAGCGAAACGTAAGGTAATTGGCAGCCTGTTCATCGATATTTTCCAGGAAGAAGCCCAAAAAATACAGGGAATAGGCCTGCTGGGTCAGGGTACCATCTACCCCGATGTAATCGAAAGTGTTTCCGTTCACGGCCCTTCCGTAACCATAAAATCGCATCATAATGTAGGCGGACTTCCCCAGCACCTGCACCTCGAACTGGTAGAACCGCTTAGGGCTCTGTTCAAAGATGAGGTTAGAAAAGTGGGAAGAGAATTGGGCATTCCGGCAGAAATGATCGATCGGCATCCCTTCCCCGGCCCTGGTCTCGCGATCCGAATATTGGGCGAAGTGACTGAAGAAAAGGTAAATCTACTGCAGGAAGCAGATCATATTTATGTTAAAGGACTGAAAGAACACCAGTTGTATGCAACTGTTTGGCAGGCCGGGGCTATCTTGTTACCGGTCAAAAGCGTGGGCGTGATGGGTGATGAAAGAACATACGAATTTACGCTGGCATTAAGGGCCGTGACAAGCGTTGACGGGATGACAGCTGACTGGTCGCACCTGCCCTACGATTTTTTGGCAAAGATTTCGAATGAGATCATTAATAATGTGAAGGGGATCAACCGGGTGGTGTATGATATCAGCAGCAAACCACCGGCAACGATCGAGTGGGAATAGGCATCTTACAGGTGATCTTAAACCAGTTTATGAAAATGAAGTATATTTTCTTTATCCTATCAGTATCCGTTTTTTTTACGGTAAAAGCCCAGGATACCACCTATCTCGATGTTGACAGCCTCCCGGATGTACAAAGAATCGCCGTTTTCGCACCTCTTTATCTTGATTCGGCTTTCGATGCGAATAATGAATACCGGTATGCGAAAAATAATTTCCCCAAATTCATCAATTCCGGCCTGGAATTTTATGAAGGTGTGCAACTGGCACTGGATTCACTCAACCAGGAGGGCATAAACCTGGAAGTTTTTGTATATGATACGCGTTCATCAAAGGAAAGCCTGCAACAACAACTGGCGCGACCGGAAGTTGCCGGGGCTTCGCTGATCATCGCACATTGCACCAACAATGAAGTGCGGACCTTATCTGATTTCGCTTTGAAAAAAAAGATACCTGTTATCAATACTACCGTACCCAATGACGCGGGAACTACCGCCAATCCCTATTTTGTTTTACTTAATCCAACGCTGAAAACACAATGCGAAGGCATTTATCGCTTTATCCAGAAATATTATGCCCTGGAACCCGCGGTAGTATTTCGTCGCAAAAATGCGGCTGATAATTCCATCAAAAAGCTTTTTGATGACTATAGTAAGGTCACTATGTCAAAGCCGCTGAAGCTTAAGTATGTGGAACTGCCTGATAATTTTACCGCAGACCATTTGAAAGCACACCTTGATTCTTCCCGCACGACTTTATGCATTGCAGGCAGCCTGGATATGAATTTTGGGAAAAACCTGGCGCTGCAACTGGCATCGCTTCAAAAAACATATCCGCAGGTTATTATGGGTATGCCCACATGGGATGGTATTAAGGATTTTTCAAACCCCGAATTCAAAGGACCGGAGATCATTTATAGCACACCTTTTTATAATTCGCGTACCGATAAGGTAAGCCAGAGCATCAGCAATTATTTTAATACCACCATGTATGCCCGTCCCAGTGATATGGTGTTCCGTGGTTATGAAGTAACCTGGAAGTTTGCCCGTTTATTATTGAAATTTGGAGACGACCTGAGTTCCAATATCAGCAACAAACAGGAAAATGTATTTACCGAATATGATATTCAGCCGGTGATCAACAGGAATACTACGACCCTGGACTACTTTGAGAATAAAAAACTCTATTTCCTGAAATGGAAAGACGGGCTGATCAATGTGATGACACTCTAGGATTGAGGAATGGAACTGGCGATGCGCCGCACACTCTCTTCGTTTAATATGGTTTAATGTAGTTGAAAGTAGTTGAATATTGTAATTCACACAACATTAAACCACATTCAACAACTATTCAACCCCCTTGAGTCCAGCTTAGTTAACTTCGAACCTGGAACCGCAGAACGCGGATGATCATGATGGTCATGATTTATTATGATCAGACCCTGCAGCTTCTTTTTCGTTTAATATAGTTTAATGTAGTTGAAGGTCGTTGAATATTGTAATTCACACGACATTAAACCACCTTCAACAACCTTCAACAACTATTCAACAACATTCAACCACTTTCAACAATATTCAACAACATTCAACAACTATTCAACAACATTCAACCACCTTCAACAACATTCAACAAGATTCAACCCTCTGAACTCAGTTTAGCTCAATAACAAAAAAAGACCACCCGCTTTCGCGAATGGTCTGTTGTATGGTTTTTTCCGTCCTGTTTAATTTTGTTTCACCACCTTAATGGTTGCTTTCTTATTGAAACTACCCTGTCTTGCTTCGATGACATACATGCCTGCTGCCACACCATCACCGAATCTGTACACCTGGTCGGGAGCACCTCTGCGAACCTCGATCACTTTACCCTGGATATCGAACATCCGCAGCTCAACTGTCTCCTTCACCGAACTGCTCACTTTTACATTGAAGTAGGTCACAGATGGATTCGGATAAGCTGAAATACTCAGTTTCAATGGTTCAACCTCAGGCTCTGTCTTGGTGATCAGGTTAGTTTCACCACCAAGAGGCTCAGGTGACTTGGTCGCTGTGCAAGACACACTAGCGGTGCCAGACATGTTACGTGTACATCCGGTTGTTGCATTAGTTGCCACAACTGTGTACGTACCGGAGATGCTCTGACTGCCAAAGCTAATGGCCGAACCAGTTCCCGCTACAATGGCACCAGGTATACCATTTCTATGAAGCTGATAGTTGACACCTGTCTGCGAACCGGACAAGCCAACTGTAACATTGCAAGATGATGCGGTGCTTGTTGCAAAGACAACATCTACAAAGTAGCTGGCAGATTGCCATGTAAGGTTCGGGAACGCAGATGTTCCTGAGTAACGATAGAGACCGTTGGCTCCATCTTCACCATTGGCAAGACCTCTGAGGTTTCCATTTACTTTGGCCGTAGCAAAGTAATTAGCAGTTGTTGCATAATCACCCGACGGGCTGAAATAAGATGCCACATAGGTTGTACCGGCAGTAATCGCTACAGGGTTTGTGAACAGAACCTGCTGCCAGCCGGAAGCCGTTTCACTTGTGAAGATGGCTGTTGCCAGCAATGCACCTGTATTGCTCCACAGACTTCCACGGTGTGTTCCGGTAGTTCCGGGTCCTTTATAATACCTGATACCAGTGATATATCCGTTAACTGTTGCTCTGAACTTCATACCAAGCTCAAGACTGGTTCCGTCATTTTC
Organism: Bacteroidota bacterium; assembly: GCA_023411775.1. GTDB lineage: Bacteria > Bacteroidota > Bacteroidia > Chitinophagales > Chitinophagaceae > Terrimonas_B. Next base: position 11,114 of record JAEYOL010000307.1, read on the forward strand.
ACGCAAGAACTGCGGCACTTCTCCAGCTGAGAACAGCGTTTGTGTAGCACCAGGACCGCTGTCCTGAACACTTGTAACTGAATACAGGTTCGGTAAGGTTCCTGCAGTTACTGATGCGCTTCCAGTCATGGTCCGTACGCAACCTGTTGTTGTATTGGTACCTACTACGGTATATGTTCCTGCCACGCTTTGTGCCGGGAAGTTGATTGCCGAACCGGTACCACTAACTGTTGCCACAGCACTTGCTGTACCGCTTCTGAACAACTGATAGCTGATACCAGACTGCGACCCGCTCAGACCGACCACCACATTACCGTTGCAAAGAGATCCGCCACCTGTTACGGTATACAGATTTGGCAACACGGCTGCTGTTACCTCGGCACTGCCGGTCATGTTACTAACGCAACCTCCGGCGTTTGTAGCCACTATAGTATATGTTCCTGCCACGCTTTGTGCCGGGAAGTTGATCGCCGAACCAGTTCCACTAACTGTAGCCACAGCACTTGCAGTACCGCTTCTGAACAGTTGATAGCTAACACCAGACTGTGAGCCGCTCAGGCCGATCGCCACATTGCCATTGCAAAGTGATCCACCACCTGTTACCGTGTACACATTCGGTGATACAGCTGCTGTTACCACGGCACTGCCGGTCATTGTCCTGCTGCAATCTGTATTACTTGTTGCTACAACAGTATAGGTTCCTGCCACACTTTGTGACGGGAAGCTGAACGCTGAGCCCGTACCATTGACAGTAGCGATAGCGCTTGCTGTACCGCTTCTGAACAACTGATAGCTTACACCGCTTTGAGAGTTGCTGAGGCCGATGGCTACATTGCCGTTGCAAAGTGATCCACCACCTGTTACTGTATACAGATTCGGCACTACGGCTGCTGTTACAACTGCGCTACCGGTCATATTGCTAACACAACCTGCGTTGCTTGTTGCTACTACAGTGTAGGTTCCTGCCTGGCTTTGTGCCGGGAAGTTGATTGCCGAACCGGTACCGTTAACTGTTGCGACAGCGCTTGCTGTACCGCTTCTGAACAGTTGATAACTGACACCTGTTTGTGAGCCACTCAGTCCGATCGCGACATTGCCGTTGCAAAGTGATCCACCGCCTGTAACAGTGTAAAGGTTCGGGGATACTGCTGCTGTTACAACTGCGCTACCGGTCATATTGTTGCTACATCCTGTATTACCAGTTGCCACTACTATGTAAGTTCCAGTCTCGCTTTGTGCTGGGAAGCTGATCGCTGAACCAGTACCACTGACGGTGGCGATTGCACCTGCAGTACCGCTTCTGAATAATTGATAGCTGACCCCGTTCTGTGAGCCTGATAAACCGATCGCCACATTGCCGTTACACAGTGATCCGCCACCAGTAACTGTATATATGGTCGGTACAGTTCCGATTGTAATTGTTACGCTTCCAGCCATTGTACTTGTACAACCTGTCGACGTATTGGTTGCGAGTACTGTATAAGTAGCTGCCTGGTTTTGTGTCGGGAAGTTGATCGCTGAACCAGTACCGTTGACAGTGGCGATAGCGCTTGCAGTACCGCTTCTGAACAATTGATAGCTGACTCCAACCTGTGAGCCCGATAAGCCTACCGGCGCACTACCATTACATATTACTCCGCCACCGGTTACATTGAATATTGATGGCAGATTACCTGCTGAGGTTATAACAGCGTTGCCATTCATGTTGCTTGTACAACCTGAAGTCGCATTGACTGCTACTACCGTGTATGTTCCAACCTCGCTTTGAGTGCCGAAGTTAAGAGCTGCTCCGGTACCTGCTACTGTAGCGGCAGGTGATGCTGAGCCGGTTTTCATCAGTTGATAGTTAACACCGGTTTGTGAACCTGAGAGTCCAATTTCCTGACCAGTACAACCCGATACGCCAGTGGTAAACACTACGTCAACCCAATAGTTGCTGGAGTTCCATGAACTTGTCGGGAAACTACTTGTAGTTCCGTAGGTGTAAAGACCGTTTAATCCATCTTCACCGCTTGCAAGTCCACGAAGTGCACCATTCGTCTTAGCCTGGTTGAAATATGGCCATGTTGAAGCATAGTCACCCGAGGGGCTGAAGTATGATGCCACGTAAGTCGTACCGGCTGTAATAGCTACAGGAGTAGTGAATGACACCTGCTGCCAGCCTGATGCGGTTTCACCACTAAACAGTGCGGTAGCGAGCAATGTACCAGTGTTGGTCCACAAGCTTCCTCTATGTGTACCTGTGGTTCCAGTTGGTTTGAAGTAACGAATACCTGTAATAAGTCCATTTTGTGTTGCCTTGAACTTCATTCCCAACTCGAGGCCGCTGCCATCATTTTCTCTTGAATTGAGTCCCGGGCCTTCTGCAGCCTGGAATAATGTCTGAGTGATGTTGGCAACAGGTGTTGTTGAGGTAACGTTAAACACAGTTGGCATTACACCGGCACCTCCGGTAATTGTTATGCTTTCTGTATCTGTACATCCGCTAGCACCTGTTACGGTAACCGTATAGGTTCCTGCCTGGGTGATGGTTGCAGAGGCGCTATTGCCAAGTCCATTTGACCAGGCATAGGTTCCACCGCCTGTTGCTGTAACGCTAATCGAAGTTGTATTACAGCTAAGCTCTGTAGTTCCTGTATTGTTAGTAATGCCCGCGGTTGGAGGTGTGTTGCCACCTGTTACCGTGATGCTCTCAGTATCTGTACAACCATTTGCACCTGTCACAGTCACTGTATAGGTTCCTGGCAGGATGATGGTTGCCGATGCACTATTGCCAAGTCCATTTGACCAGGCATAGGACACGCCACCCGAAGCAGTTACACTGATCGATGTAGTGTTACATGTCAACACTGTCGTACCTGTATTGTTCGAGATCGATGCGACTGGTGCGGTATTGTTAGCTGTTACAGTTATACTTTCTGTATCTGTACAACCATTAGCACCTGTCACGGTCACTGTGTAGGTTCCTGGCTGGATGATGGTTGCAGATGCACTATTTCCAAGTCCATTTGACCAGGCATAGGACACACCACCCGAAGCAGTTACACTGATCGATGTAGTGTTACATGTCAACACTGTCGTACCTGTATTGTTCGAGATCGATGCGACTGGTGCTATATTGTTACCTGTCACAGTGATGCTCTCTGATGAAGTGCAACCATTGGCACCTGTTACCACTACGGTATAGGTTCCAGGATTGACAATCGTAGCTGATGCGCTATTGCCGAGACCTCCGTTCCATTGGTAGCTTACACCACCTGTTGCCTGAACGTTGATAGTCGGTGTTGTGCAACTCAATACGGTTGTTCCGGTTATATTGTTTATACCTGCGACTGGCGGATTACTATTACCGGTAACGGTGATGTTAGCTGTTGCTGTACAGCCGTTCGCACCGGTTACAGTTACAGTATAAGAACCCGCTGAAGTAATGGTTGCATCCGCGCTATTGCCCAGGCCTCCATTCCACAGGTAGCTTACTCCACCCGTTGCCTGCACGTTAATGGCTGAAGTAGTACAGCCCAACACAGTAGTTCCTGTGATGTTTGTAATTGCCGCAGGTGGTGGTATTGTGTTTTGAGTGATGTTAATAGTGGCTGATGAGGTACAACCATTGGCACCGGTTACAGTCACCTGGTAAAGACCAGGCAGATTGAAGCTGTTAACGGCGCTGTTCGGGTTGCTTCCTCCATTCCACTGGTAGCTCACACCATTGGTGGCTTCAACATTGATTGCAGTTGTAGTGCAGGTCAAAATTGTAGTACCTGTGTGATTGACGATTGATGTTGCGGGACCAGTCAGATTCTGAGTAATAGTGATCGATTCAGTATCTGTACATCCATTGGCTCCTGTTACTGTTACTGTATATGTACCAGGTGCTATAATGGTAGCCGAGGCATTACTACCGAGGCCTCCATCCCACTGGTAGCTTCCACCACCAGTTGCAGTCACCAGGATTGAAGATGTAGTACAGCTCAACACTGTAGTTCCAGTATTATTGACAATACCTGCCACAGGTGTCGCAGTGTTGCCTGTAACTGTTATGGTCTCTGTATCTGTACAACCATTAGCACCTGTCACGGTTACGGTATAGGTTCCGGCAGCGACGATTGTAGCGGCTGCACTATTACCCAAACCATTTGACCACGCATATGTAACTCCACCGGTAGCTGTTACACTGATCGATGTCGTATTGCATGTCAATACAGTAGTACCTGTATTATTGACAATACCTGCCGTGGGTTGTAATAGATCCGCTGTAATAATTATACTTTCTGTATCTGTACAACCATTATCGCTTGTGACGGTTACTGTATAGGTTCCATCTTGTGTGATTATTGCAGAAGCGCTATTTCCAAGACCATTAGACCACTCATAAGTGCCACCACCAGTAGCTGTAACATTGATCGAAGCTATGTTACAGTTCAGCACTGTAGTACCGGTCAGGTTAGTAATTCCTGCAGTCGGCTGGATGCTGTTACCAGTTACAACTACATTTTCGGTCTTAGTACATCCGTTAACACCGGTAACTGTTACTGTATAGGTGCCATCAGTCGTAATCGTTGCTGTGGCCGTATTACCCAATCCGTGGCTCCAGGCGTAGCTAACACCACCACTTGCGGTTACCTGCAGTGATGGATTATTGCAATCAAGCTCGAACACACCAGTTCCGCTAATAATAGTTACGCTCGGTGGAGTCATTTCCTCAGTCACTTCAACCGTTTCAGTTGTAGTACATCCATTGGCACCGGTTACTGTTACCGTATAAACGCCGGGATCTGAAATTGTAGCTGTCGCTGCGTTACCCAAACCATCACTCCACGCGTAGCTTACACCGCCACTTGCGGTTACTTCCAGTAATGCGTTGTTGCAATCAATCACGAACGCACCAGTTGAGCTGGTAATAGAAACGTTCGGCGTAGTCATATTTTCAGACACTACCACGTTTTTAACGGTTACACATCCATTGGCATCGGTAACTGTCAACGTATAGGTGTCTGGAGCAGTGATCGTTACACTCGATGTGTTACCAAGTCCGTGGCTCCATTCGTAGCTTATACCTCCGCCACTACCAGTTACTAACAGGGACGAGTTGTTGCAATCAAGTTCGAACGTGCCTGTATTACTACCGATAACCACAACGGGTTCAGCATAATTTTCGCTTATCGTGATACTTTCTGTAGATGTACATCCATTGGGGCCAGTTACCGTTACGGTATACGTTCCGGCAGCTGTAAAGCTGTTCTCAGCAGTCGATGGAGTCGCACCGCCATTCCAAGAATAGCTTACTCCACCAGTCGCTGTGACACTGATCGAATTTGTCGAGCAGTTCAGCTCTGTTGTCATGCTGTTATTTATAATTCCTGCAGTTGGCACATCCTCATCCTTCGTAATGGTAATGCTGGTGCTTGCTGTGCAACCATTGGCACCTGTTACCATTACGGTATATGTTCCTGGCGCGCCAAAGCTATTGTTTGCGCTTGACGGTGTAGCACCACCATTCCATGAATAGCTTACTCCACCTGTTGCCGTTACGCTGATCGAAGTCAGGCTACATGTAAGTTCCTCTGTGCCTGTGTTGTTAGTGATTGCGGCTATTGGCAACACACCTTCAGTGATTATTGCACTGCCTGTCATAACACTGCTGCACGCTGTAGTTGCATTTGTTGCAACCACGGTATAAGTTCCGGCAGTTTGTGGGCTGAAGTTGATTGCCGAGCCGGTACCTGCGATCGGTCCACCGATATCTAAACCATCTTTCTGGAGTTGGTAGTTGATACCCAGTTGTGAACCAGATAAACCTACAGAGATACCTTCGCCACTGCAATCTATTCCACCACCGGTTACACTAAATACGGTCGGAACTGTGCCTGCGATGATGCTTGCACTACCTGCCATATTATTAGTACATGCCGTTGTTGCGTTAATGGCAACTGCTGTATACGTTCCAAGATCGGTTTGGTTACCGAAGCTGATAGCTGCACCAGTACCAGGTACCGGGCTGCCTACATCCAAACCATTTCTCTTGAGCTGGTAATTAACGCCGACCTGAGAATTTGACAAACCAATCGGCACACCGGCACCAGCACAATATGATCCACCTCCGGTCACTGTGAACACGGTTGGCAATACAGCCGATCCGATAACCACACTGCCTGTCATATTCGCGCTGCAGCCACCTGAACGTGTTGCAACCACGGTGTATGTACCCTGCAGTTGTAAACCGAAGCTGATGGCAAAGCCTGTACCGGCCACCGAGCCACCAACACTTGTGGATCCGTTGAGTATAAGCTGATAGTTTACACCTTCTTCAGAATCCTCGAGACCCACGGCCATACCACCCAGGCACGGAGACCCGGTGCTTGTAACAGCGTAGGCAATCGGTAATGAACCTGATGGGATATTTACGCTGCCGATCATATTATTAATACATCCGCCAGTTGTCGACTCTGCCTGGATGGTATAGATACCCGCATTGGTATGTGTTCCAAAATCCAAACCAAAGCCATTGCCTGCCAGAGTAGTGACAAGGAACGGTGTTCCACCACTTGTCCTTATCAAACTATAATTCACGTTTGCCTGTGATCCTGATAACAGGATATTAACGCCTCCGCTACATACCGAGCCAGTGCTGCTTATTGCATAAGCTGTTGGCAGGGTAGCAGCCGATACCACCACAGAACCTGTCATTGGCGCTGGACAGCCGGCCTGGCTGGTAGCTACCACGGTATAAGTTCCTGCGATCGTGAAGGTGCCAAATTCCAACCCGTTGCCATTGCCGGCAAGCGGTGCACCAACATTGATACTACCGTTGCGTACAAGCTGGTAAGTTGTATTGCTTTGAGAAGATTCAAGTCCTATTGTCACACCACCGCTGCAAGCTGAACCTTCGCTGGTCATAGCGTATGCTGCAGGTATACCACCTGCGGTGATGGTTACTGAACCAATCATTGTATTAGTACATCCGGCTGCATTAACTGCCTGGATAGTATAAACGCCCGGGATCGTATGTGATCCGAAATTGAGGCCGGGTCCTGTTACTGCACTCGTTTGTGTAGCCACCTGGGTGCTGCTTACATTATCAGTCCTGATGAGGTGATAAGTAACATTTGCCTGAGAAGATACCAGGCTGATGGAAACACCTCCGGCATCACATGCCGAACCTGTGCTTGTCATCATAAACGCTGTTGGTAATGCAGCCGAGTTTATTACAAATGTTCCCGGCATTTCTTTCATACAACCTTCAGCGATGCTGGTAGCTCTTACGGAGTAAGTACCGGCCATATTGAATGTACCAAAGCTGAGTGCTTCGCCAGTCTGTCCATTGAGCGGTGCACCAACATTGGTGTTGAAAGAACCATTAAAACGAATCAACTGGTAGCTAACGCCGGTTTCTGAACCTGCTAATCCAATGGTTACACCACCGTTGCAGGCTGAACCTTCCTGGGTGATCGTGAAGTCCTGGATACCCTTAACAATTACATCCTGGTACTGTACCACTACGTGTCCATGACCGTCATCGTAAATCCAGGTTATTTGATAATTACCCGGCACATTATAGCTAAACGGACTGGTTGTCGTAGCACTAATTACTCCTTTACAGTTATCAAGTGCAGTCGGCACTGTTGTCACCTCTACACCGCATACTCCTTCTAGAACAGGTAGCATCGGCACATTTGGTACTGGAGCTTCGTTATCAGTTACAATAACTTTTTGAGTTTGTGTGCTGATATTTCCATTACCGTCGTCAAACTGCCATACGATGATATGAGTGCCAAATGTATTGTAGGAAAGCTGGCTTGTTGTAGTACCAATGATCAGGCCCGAGCAATTATCTGTTGCTGTTGGCACTACACCAACGCTGGCAAAACATTCACCGGTTACATCCGAAAGTTCTGGCACATTTGGTACAGGAGCTACCTGGTCGGTAACTGTAACATCAAATTCACAGGTTGAAGTAAAGAGTCCGTCAGTTACGGTCCATACGATATGAGTAATGCCAGGCTGTAGAATCACACCATCCAGGCTGTTGGCGGTAACCACGCCGGTTACTGTTGCTCCACTCAGCTGGTAAGTATAAGTAAGCGGACACTCATCATTAATTACCAGGTCAAATTCACCATTCTTTATGGTATAATTACAAGCGGTAGCATCGGTGCTACGATTTGAATCATCAGGACAATTGGTAATATCAGGCGCTGTCACGTCTTCGTAGCTGATAGTAACCGGAAGAGTGATGCTGCAACCATTTTCATCAGTGATGGTTACCGAATAGTTACCAATTGCAAGATCGCTTGCAGTTAATGTTGTTGAAATATTTATATGCGGTTGTTCGTCGTTGAACCAGTTATAAGTCAATTCACCTGTACCTCCGTCAACATTGATAAGTGTAGCCGAGCCGGTATTGCCAAAGCAGGCAGGCTGACTTACGGAGATAGAAGCTGAGAGTTGAGCCGGTTCAGAAATCGTTACCTCACCTACATTAGATACACAACTATTTACATCAGTCACACTGAAGGTATAAGTTCCTGCACCAAGCCCGCTGAATACGCCATTGGCTGGTTGGGTGACGGGGTTTGTCAACGTACCACCACTCAGGGTATAGCTCAGGGTATAAGTCAGGGGATCTGTACCACCGGATGCTGTGATCGTGATCTCACCATCGGTCGCACCGTTACAACTGATTTGAGAACCGTTGTAATCAGAGGTCACTGCACCGGTTGCCTCGATTGCCGCTGGTGCAACGATAGTAACAGTGCCAGTTGCTTCCAGGCAATTATTGGCATCTGTTACACTGTATTCATATTCGCCTGCACCCAAGTCAGTAAATACGCCTGTGCCATTGGTTACAGCTTCGGCCAGGGCGCCGCCGGTAAGAGTATAGCTCAACGGAGCCGTGCCACCTGAAGCTGTTATTGTAATCTCGCCATCAGTCGCCCCATTGCAACTTACCTGAGATCCATTATAGTCAGAGGTCACCTCGCCACTCGCCTCAATAGCTGGTGGAGCAGTGATTGTTACACTGCCTGTTGCAGCTTCGCAATTGTTGGCATCTGTTACACTATATGAATATTCGCCTTCACCCAAGCCTGTAAATATGCCTGTACCATTTGTTACGGCATCGGCCAGGCTTCCGCCACTGAGAGTATAGCTCAATGGAGCTGTACCACCCGAAGCGGTAATTGTGATTTCACCATCTGTGGATCCATTACAACTTAATTGTGAACCATTGTAGTCAGATGTAACTTCCGCGCTTGCGTCGATAACTGGCGGAGCGGTGATAGTAACACTGCCTGTAGATACCGGTGCATTATTAATATCCGTTACACTAAACTCATATACACCTGCACCCAAACCTGTAAATATGCCTGTTTCGTTGGTTACGTCTTCAGTCAGGGTGCCACCACTCAGTGTGTAGCTCAACGGAGCTGTACCGCCTGTTGCGGTTACTGTGATCACACCATCTGATGATCCATTACAACTTAATTGTGAACCATTATAATTAGAAGTTACAGCACCGCCTGCTTCAATTGCCGCTGGTGCAACGATGGTAACAATGCCAGTTGCTTCCAGGCAATTATTGGCATCCGTTACACTGTATTCATATTCGCCTGCACCTAATCCTGTAAATACGCCATCGCCTATTTGTGTCACCGGTGCAACTAAAGTACCACCACTCAGTGTATAGCTTAATGGAGCTGTACCACCTGAAGCGGTTATTGTGATCTCACCATCTGTTGCTTCACTACTGCTTACATCAGAACCATTAAAGTCAGAGGTTACATCACCACTTGCATCTATAAGCGCTGGTGCAGTGATTGGAATACTACCTATTGCTGCTTCGCAACCGTTGGCATCGGTTACACTGTATGAATATTCGCCTTCGCCCAAACCTGTAAATACCCCTGTGCCATTGGTTACAGCTTCCGCCAGGGTACCACCACTCAGTGTGTAACTCAATGGAGCTGTGCCACCTGAAGCTGTGACGGTGATCTCACCATCTGTCGCTCCATTACAGCTTAATTCCGAACCGTTGTGATCCGAAGTCACATCAACATTGGCCGTGATAGCCAGCGGAGCAGTAATGGTTACAGTGCCTGTTGCCGCTTCGCAGTTATTGATATCGGTTACACTATAACTATAAACACCTGCACCCAGGTCAGTAAATATGCCTGTGCCATTGGTTAAGGCTTCGGCCAGGCTTCCACCACTTAGTGTGTAGCTCAATGGAGCTGTACCACCTGAAGCTGTGACGGTGATCTCACCATCTGTCGCTCCAAGACAGCTTAATTGAGAACCATTATGATCGGAAGTCACTTCAGCATTCGCCTCAATAGCAAGCGGAGCAGTTATGGTTAGATTTCCTGTTGCTGCCAGGCAATTGTTGGCTTCGGTTACACTGTATTCATAGTCGCCTGCACCTAAACCTGTAAATACACCATCAGCTACCTGTGTTACCGGTGCCGTTAAAGAGCCGCCATTCAGTGTATAGCTCAATGGCGTTGTACCACCTGAGGCTGTGATGGTGATCACACCATCGGTAGCTCCCAGACAACTTAATTGAGAACCATTATGATCGGAAGTCACTTCAGCATCCGCCTCAATAACAAGCGGAGCAGTGATGGTTAGATTTCCTGTTGCTGCCAGGCAATTGTTGGCATCGGTTACACTGTATTCATAGTCGCCTGCACCTAGACCTGTAAATACACCATCAGCTATTTGTGTTACCGGTGCTGCTAAAGTGCCGCCACTCAGTGTATAGCTCAATGGAGCTGTACCACCTGCACCGATGATTGTGATTACACCATCTATCGAACCATTACAACTCAATTCAGAACCATTATAATTGGAAGTCACATCGGCGTCTGCTGTAATAGCATCCGGCTGTCCAATCGTCACACTGATCTTGCTGTCTGTCTCATGGCTGCAATTAGTACCATCGGTCACGGTTAAAGTATAAGTACCCGCGACAAGATCAGTCAGATCCTCATTATTTTCCTGGCCTGCAGGAACTATACCGCCATCTGTAGCAACCCATGCGTAAGTATAGTTGCCTGTTCCACCAGTCACATCAATATCTATGGCTCCTGTAGCTGATCCAAAGCAGATCGCATCGGTTTTATCCTGTAATGTCGGAACCGGCGCACTGATCTGAACCAGGAATGGTTCACTGTTAACGCTACAGCCCATACCCAGGGTTGTTTTGGTTGCTGTTGCTACCAGGTTGAATTCGATATTATTTGTATTTTCTTGTTGCTCTATATGAACCTGAGCACCGGTATTAATTCCGCCGACAAATGCGACACCGCTGTAGTCAGAAGGACTAACCGGCTGCCAAATCCATGAATAGGTTTCGCCAGCAATACTAGTAACATTATATGCATTGCTGCTGCCACCCGATCCGGGACAAATGATATTTGCTCCTGTAATTTGCGGTACCTGTGGCGAGGGGTTAACTGTTAGCGCACTGGTGTGCTGTGCCCCGGTACAGGGTCCGCTTCCATCAAGATCAAAAGCAGTGTAGGTTATCGTGATTACAAACGGCTCGTTTTTCGAAAGATCTTCCGGACTGAATACGTAAGTATTACCATTAAAGCTGCCAGTTCCGCCTGTTTGTGACCACTCACCTGCGGTATTGTCAGCAGGAAGTTCAAAAATTGGATTTTCAGGATTTATAGAATTAGAACATATCGTTGTATCCGCACCTGCGTAAGCTTTTGCTACAGGATTGATTTGTATGGTCGTCGAAGTTGTGCGCGGGAGGCAATCACCCAATGATAAAGTTTGATAGCTAATTGTTACACCGTCGACATTGCCGATATCTTCCGATCCCGGGTGATACCTGACAAAAGGCTGGGCTGCATAACCGTTGGCATCTACTACCAGCGGCACGGTTGAGCCCATTGGGCTGAAATAACCATTACCACTGCTGATCCATTTAACAGGACTATTGAAATCAAGCCCGCCCGATTGTATCGCATAAAATTCAATTACCTCATTGGAGCAGAAAGTGGTACGCTCATCTATCACAAAAAGGTCAGCAGTTGGCCCCTGTGTGATCTCAAAGGTTGTTTCCTGACGGCATCCAGGGTTAAGTGAACATTCAGCATAGAATTTATAGACACCAACAGTATTTGTATTGCCATTAGGCAAGTGTGCTGTCGGATCAAAATTTCCGGTCAAATCGGCAAATAGGAAAGTTCCACCTTCATCATACCAGCGTATTTCAGCAGGTACGATATAGGTTACACGAACCTCGCCTCTGGCACCAGCGCCACCGTTATAATCGTCACTATTGGTTGTTCGTGCACCACCGCCGGCGCCGCCAGGTACGGTACCAGCAAAGCCCGTTCCGGTTGTATTATTACGTCCATCACCACCATCACCTCCGCCTACAGTAGAACCATTTCCTCCTGCACTATTGATTGCATTCGCACCTGTATTTCCGCCGTTCGGTCCTGCACTACTACCACCGCCACCACTAAAGTTGCTTCCCGTTGAACCGGCTGCACCATCTCCTCCATTTGCACTAATATCCTGGGTTACGCCTATAAATGTATTGGTTCCATTGGTACCAGTTTGGCCATTAGCCTGACCACCACCATCTTGTCCATTACCACCGTTGTCACCTGCTGCAGTAATTGTAATACCATATCCACTAAATGAAGAAAATCCACCTGCATCGCCATTCACTGAACTAATAACACCCGCTGCTCCACCAGCACCTACCGTAATGCTGTAGTTCTGGCCCGGCACAACAGTAAATGAATTTGTGCGCACATAGGATCCTCCTTTTCCTCCTCCGGCCGCTTTTTCACCAAATCCACCATTTACGGCACCACCGCCGCCACC